>DASRVZ010000119.1:0-29441 GCA_035654835.1 Dermatophilaceae bacterium
GCTCATGCTGGAGGGCACCGGGCTGGCCGACCACGTTGTCATCGCGGACGCTCGCTCGCCGCTGGGTCTGTCCTCCGCCGTCGAGGCAGCCGGCGGCGCGGCCGACATCACCGTGGTGTGCGTGGACGTTCCGGGCTGCGAACAGCCGGCCCTGTTGTCCACAGCACAGGGCGGCACGGTGATCTTCTTCTCGATGGCGACGAGCTTCGCTGCGGCCGCGCTGGGGGCCGAAGGTCTGGCCGCCGATGTGCGGATGCTGGTCGGCAATGGCTACGTCCCCGGGCACGCGGACTACGCCTTGAAGCTGCTGCGGAACAACTCTGCGGTGAGGGGCCTGTTCGAAGGCCGACTGGACCGCGAGGAGAGTGAGGCACTGTGAGCAACAACTTGGTGAGCAGTGAATCCACGTCGTCCGAGTCATCTCGGTCAACGACAACCACGCTGTATCGCGGAGGGTTGGTCCATAGCCCGGCCGACTCCCGCGCGACGGCGATGGTCGTCGTCAACGGCCAGATCGCCTGGATCGGCTCGGACGACGACGCAGCGCGGCACTCCGACGGGGTCGACGCAGTCGTCGATCTGGATGGCGCACTGGTCACCCCGACCTTCGTTGATGCCCATGCCCACACGTCGGCGACAGGGATGGCGCTGCGCAGCGTGGAGCTCACCGGCGTCCGCTCGGCCGCGGAAGCTCTGGCCCGGATCGAGGACGGGGCCCGCAAGCGCCATGGACGTCCGGTCTACGCCCCCAACTGGGACGAGGACGCCTGGCCTGAGCATCGCCCCCTGACGGCTGAAGAGCTCGATCGAGCGACCTACGGCGGAGTGGTCTTCTCACCGCGGGTTGATTTTCACTCAGCCGTCATCTCGTCGGCACTGGCGGCCGCGTCCGGCGCCCGCGACCTGCCGGGCTGGAACGACAGCGGGCTGGTCACACGTGACGCCCACTACGCCGCCCGCGACACCTTCAGCGCCGGGATCAGCCCGGCCGACAGGCGAGCCGACATCGGCTCCGCCCTCAAGGCTGCGGCAGCCGTCGGCATCGGGCTGGTGCACGAGGTCGCCGGCCCCTACCTCTCGTCTGCGGAGGACCTTGTCGATGTCCTTGCTGCCGGTGAGGATGGTGACGGGCCGCAAGTGATCGCGTACTGGGCCGAGCTTGTCGCGGACGAGGCGCAGGCTCGCGCACTGGCCGAACGCCATGGGGTCCGCGGTCTGGCCGGCGACCTCAACATTGACGGCTCGATCGGCTCGCGGACCGCCTCGCTCCGGGCGCCGTATGTCGACGGCCATGGCCCGCGCGACGGTGACAGCACTGCGAGCTGCGGCAACGCATATCTCACCGTCGAGCAGGTCCGCGACCATGTCGCCGCCTGCACTCTGGCCGGCATCCAGGCCGGGTTCCACGTCATCGGTGACGCCGGCACAGACACCGTGGTTGAAGGCATGCGGGCCGCGGCAGCGCTGATCGGCCCGGCGCGGGTCGTGGCAGGGCGGCATCGGCTGGAGCATCTTGAGATGGTCGACGCCGCAGGAATCAGGGCCCTGGTCGAGCTGGGCGTCACCGCCTCGGTCCAGCCGGCGTTCGACGCCTTCTGGGGCGGGTCTGATGGCATGTACGCCGCACGGCTGGGCCGCGACCGGGCCATGGGCATGAACCCGTATGCCGCCATGGCCGCCGCAGGCATGTCACTGGCGTTCGGCTCGGACGCTCCGATAACGCCTTTCGCCCCGTGGCAAGCGGTCCGCGCCGCCGTCAACCACCACGAACCAGCCCAGCGCATCTCGGCGGAAACGGCCTTCCTGGCTCACACCCGCGGTGGCTGGCGTGCCGCCGGGATCGACGATCGCGGATTCCTCGACCTGGGCCAGCCGGCGACGTTTGCGATCTGGTCGCTAGGTGATGACGCCCCGACCGGCACCACCGGGCTACCGGACATGTCGCCCAGTGCCGCGCTGCCCATCAACCTGCGGACCGTCATACGCGGTCGCACTGTCTTCGACCGTGAAGGAGCCCTGTCGTGAGCACAGCGACCCCGAGCAATCTTGCCAAGCCCAAGCTGGAGCTCGATCCGATCGTCATCCGCAAGGCACGATCGTTGGCCCGCAAGGCAGGGGCGCCGGTGGTCAAGCTGACCACAACGCACACCACCGTGTCGGTCGAGCGCGCAGTGCTGCGGCTCGCCGGTATGTCCGGTGCCGACCGCGATGGCGTCCCTTGGGTCAACCACCTGGTCGACGCAGTTCGCGCTGAGGTCGGGCTCGAGCATGGCGTCACCACGCCGGTATTCGACGCGTTGCGCCGCGGAGAAGCGCCCGACCTGCTGACGCTCGCCCAGAAGTCGGCCGCGGGCTCGGTGTCGTTCCGCCTGCCGCAGGGCCGCGAGAACAGCGCCGCCCAGAGTCTCGCGCTGCGCTCGGTCAAGCCCGGTATGGCCCGGATCGACAAGAACCGCGCCACCCGCGACCGTCTGATCAAGCGACACGGTGACCCGAAGCAGCGGCCGTGGATCTACCTGATCGTGGCGACCGGTGACATCTACGAGGACATCCCGCAGGCCCAGACCGCGGCCCGTGAGGGCGCCGACGTCATCGCCGTCATCCGGTCGACCGGGCAGTCACTGCTGGACTTCGTGCCCGAGGGGGCAACCCGCGAGGGGTATGCCGGCACGTACGCCACGCAGGAGAACTTCCGGCTCATGCGGGCGGCGCTGGACGACGTGTCCAAGGAGCTGGGGCGTTACATCCGCCTGGTCAACTATGCCTCCGGCCTCTGCATGCCCGAGATCGCGACCATGGCGGGGCTCGAACGGCTCGACATGATGCTCAACGACTCGATGTACGGCATTCTCTTTCGCGACATCAACCCGATCAGAACCTTCGTGGACCAACGGTTCTCGCGTCAGATCCACGCCCGCGCCGGGATCATCATCAACACCGGCGAGGACAACTACCTGACCACGGCGGACGCGGTCGATGCGGCACACACCGTCACCGTCAGCCAGCTGATGAACGAGTACTTCGCCAAGGAGGCGGGACTGCAGGACTGGCAGCTCGGCCTGGGTCACGCGTTCGAGATCAACCCCGACATCCCCGACTCGTTCCGGATGGAGCTGGCACAGGCACTTCTGGCGCGCCAGCTGTTCCCGAACGCGCCGTTGAAGTGGATGCCGCCGACCAAGCACATGACCGGCGACGTCTTCCGTGGCTACCTCCTGGACGGCTTCTTCAACCTGGTGGGGACCATGACCGGCCAGGACATGCTGCTGGTCGGCATGATGACCGAGGCGGTGGTCACGCCGTTCCTGTCCGACCGTGACCTGGCCCTGCAGAACGTTCGCTATGTCATCAACGCGGCCGGCAACCTGAGCGAGGACTTCCACCCCCCTCGCGACGGGTTCATCCAGAACCGGGCCCGGCAGGTGCTCTCCGAGGCGGTCGACCTGCTGGAGAGGATTGTCGATGACACTGGCGAGCCGGGGTCCGTTCCCCTTCTGCGTGCCATCGGGGATGGCACCTTCGGCTTGATGAAACGTCCCGCCGATGCGGGCAAGGGCCTGGACGGCGTGGTCAAGCGCGCACCCGGGTATGACAACCCGGCCACCACGTTGTTGGAAACCACACCCCCAGAAAAAGGTGCTGCGAAGTGACCACCCGCCATACGGCCTCGAAGACTCGCCCCTTGAAGACGCAGCCCGACATCATCCGGCCGTACGGCGACACCACCGGCGATGGCATGGTCCAGGTCTCCTTCACCCTGCCCATCCCGCACGACAAGCTGGCCGAGGGCGCCGCGCTCCAGCTGGCCGCCAAGATGGGCCTGGCGCCGGCGATGCTCGTCCACGCCAAGGCCATGGGGCCGGACTTCACCTTCTTCGTCGTCTACGGCAGCGTCACCCATCTGGTGGACCTGCGCGACGTCGTGGTGATCGAGCGCGAGTTCCCCATGCTGAGTGCCAAGGACGTCAACGCAGCCATCAAGAAGCGGTTGCGCCGCAAGCTTGTGGTGGTCGGTGCCTGCATCGGCACCGACGCCCACACGGTCGGCATCGACGCGATCCTGAACATCAAGGGGTTCGCGGGGGAGAAGGGGCTGGAGTACTACAGCGAGATCACCGTCGTGAACTGTGGGGCCCAGGTGCTGGTGCCCGAGCTCGTCGCACGCGCCCGCGCCGAGAAGGCCGACGCGGTGCTGGTCAGTCAGGTCGTCACGCAAAAGGACGCCCACATCCACAACACCATGACCATGTCGGCGGCTTTCCGCGAGGCGTACCCCGCCGGCAAGGTGCCACTGCTGGTCGTTGGCGGCCCCCGGTTCGAGCAGGGCTTGGCCGGCAAGCTCGGCGTTGACCGGATCTTCGGAAAGGGCACCAACCCGGCCGAGGTCGCGTCCTATCTCGTTCATGCCTTGGCCACCACGAAGGAGCAGTCCCAATGAATACGCACGGACCAGCCACAGTAGGGATGACGGTCACCCATCGCCGCTACGTCCCTTACAGTCACGCCCACTATGCCGGCAACCTCGTGGACGGCGCGTACTCGCTGGCCGGCTTCGGTGACGTCGCGACCGAGATGTGCATCCGCACCGACGGTGACGAGGGGTTGTTTGCCTCATACAGCGACGTGCAGTTCCTGGCGCCGGTCCGGGCGGGTGACTGCATCGAGATCGAGGCCACGCTCGTGCGGGTTGGTTCGCGCAGTCGTGAGATGACCTTCGAGGTCCGGGTGATCGCCCGAGGCAACCCCGATCGCGGGGGGTCCTCTGCCGACCTTTTGGACAAAATGGTCATAGCGACCACGGCTCGTGGCGTCGTGGTCGTACCGTCTGCCGCGTCCTGAGCGGTCTCGCGATTCTTGATTACGGCGTGTCGTGAGCGACACGCCGTAGTCCCGCAATAACTCTGTATTTGCAACGTTATTCGGCGAACCCCTGACCTGCGGTTCCATGGAGAACTGCAGGTGAACACGGGGTTGACAACAGGTGCGGAGCGAGTAGGTTTCATCGAGTTGGCCGCCGCTCGATCCAGGGGCGCGATGGTCACAAGGCTTGGGAATCTCCGGGATCCAGGGCGGTTTGCGCGCGCAGCCGCCGTGTCAACCAGTTCCACGGGATGACTTGCATTGTGGCCACGTCGCGAGACGTTGGAGGCGGCCGACGTCAGGGCCCGCGTGCTTAGTAGACAACAGCTCCGGGTCGGCATCCTGTCGACTCGAGGTTGGTCCCAACGGCGACGCGGGCTTTGTCGTATCCAGTGCCACTCGATGTCGGTGCGCCAGTCGCACACGTCCGCACCCATCGCGCAGTTCGTGTCAGAGTGCCGATGAACCAGCCCAGTGATCTAGCCTGACGCGGTGTATCGCTTCCCGCTCGCCATCGTCTCTGGCCTGGCTCTGTGGCTGGCGTTTCCTTCACACGACCTCTGGGCCCTGGCGCCGGTCGGTGTCGCGCTCCTGGCGTTGGCGACCCGTGGTGCCTCGGCATGGCAAGGCGCTCTGCTCGGGCTGCTCAGCGGGTTGTCCTGCTTCCTGCCGTTGCTGTCGTGGTCCGGGATCTACGTCGGTGCGCTCCCGTGGATCGCCCTTGCCCTACTCGAGTCCGGCTATATCGCACTGGTCGGTCTGACCTGCGCCCTGCTACAACGCGGGTCGTCGCCAGAGGGATTCGTCAGGGTCCGGCCGATCGTCGTGGCGCTGGCGTGGGTCGGCGAGGAGCTGTTGCGGGACAACACCCCTTTTGGCGGGTTCCCCTGGGGACGACTGGCTTTCAGCCAGGCGGACTCGCCCCTCGCCGGACTCGCCGCCCTCGGCGGTGCCCCGGCGGTGACATTCGGTGTGGCACTGGCCGGTGGGTTCCTCGCCGCAGGCGCTGCCCGGCTGATCAGCGGTAGACGGGCAACCGGTCGATCCGGCGTACCGCGCAATGTCGTTGTGCGCAGCCTCGTCTTGGCGGCGCCGTCCCTGCTGTGCGCAGTGGCCGTGATGGCGCTGCCCGTCCTCGTCCCCAGGCCGGTCGACGGGCCGACCGGACGGTTCATGGCGGTCCAGGGCAACGTGCCCCGGCCTGGCCTGGAGTTCAACGCCGAGCGTCGGGCGGTCCTGGACAACCACGCCAGGGAGACCCTGAAGGCTGCGGGCGAGGTGCCGGCGGGGGAGCAGTCCAGACCTGACCTTGTCGTGTGGCCTGAGAACGCCTCCGACATCGACCCGCTGCGCAACCCCGACGCGGCCGCCGTCATCAACGAAACAGTGGACGCCATCCACGCGCCGCTCGTCCTGGGGGCCGTCCTGCAAGGGCCGCGACCTTTCGTGTCCAACGCCAGCCTGTTGTATCTGCCGGGCCAGGGCGTCACCTCGCAGTACATCAAGCAGCATCCCGTCCCGTTCGCCGAGTACATCCCGTATCGGTCTTTCTTCCGCCACTTCAGCGACAAGGTCGATCTGGTCTCGTCGGACTTCAAAGCCGGCACGGGCGCCGGCGTGTTCCGGGTGCCGGCTCACCAGGGCGGCACGATCGCGGCCGGCCCCATCATCTGTTTCGAGGTGGCCTACGACGGGCTGGTGCGGGACACCGTGGACCACGGCGCGAACGTCTTGCTCGTCCAGACCAACAACGCCACCTTCGGGTTCAGCGACGAGTCCGTCCAGCAGCTTGCCATCTCGCGGATCCGCGCCATCGAGCACGGCCGCTCGATCGTGCACGTCTCGACGGTCGGGGTGAGTGCGATGATCACGCCCGATGGAACCGCTCACCAGCGAACGACGTTGTTCACATCGGCAGTCCTTGCTGCTGACCTTCCGTTGCGCACGGATCGCACCATCGCAGATCGTGTCGGCTCGTGGCCCGAGTATCTCGCCGGCGGCGTTCTGGTCTTGATGCTGGTTCTGCTCGGGCTGAGGCGCCGCCGCCGGTAGTGTCGGTTACTCGACCCTCGTACTAAGGACGTTCATGACAGACCCGCAGGCCCGGTCCCCGATAGGCACAGTCGTTGTGTTGATCCCGACCTACAACGAACGCGAGAACCTTCCGCTGATCGTGTCGCGACTGCGCAAGGCGGTTCCCGAGGCCGACGTCCTGGTTCTGGACGACAGCTCACCGGACGGCACCGGCGCCGTCGCGGATCAGCTGGCGGCCGAGGACGATCACGTCCGGGTCCTTCATCGAGAACGCAAGGAAGGGCTGGGCGCGGCCTACCTCGCCGGGTTCGCGACGGCGCTGGACAAGGACTACGACGTCCTCGTCGAGATGGACGCCGACGGATCACACCAGCCCGAGCAGCTACCGGCTCTGCTCGTCGCCCTTGCCGAGGCCGATGTCGTTCTCGGCTCACGGTGGGTCGCTGGCGGTTCGGTGGTCAACTGGCCGATCCATCGGAAGGCCCTCAGCCTCGGCGGCAACGTCTACACCCGAGTCCTTCTCGGGATGCCGATCGGTGATGCCACCGGGGGATTCAGGGCATACCGCGCGTCTGCCCTCCGAGCCATGGATCTCCACGACGTCGCCTCCCAGGGCTACTGCTTCCAGGTCGATCTCGTATGGCGGGCGGTGCGCCGCGGACTGACCGTGGTCGAAGTGCCGATCACCTTTGTCGAACGCACGATCGGCGACTCCAAGATGAGCCAGGGAATCGTGGGGGAGTCGTTGCGCAAGATCACCGCGTGGGGTGCCAGATATCGGCTTGGTCAGGTCAGGTCGTTGATCCGCAGGGAGCCACGGTGGCACCGACTCAACGGCTGACCAGTCGGGGCCGTAGGCGTCCGCGATGGGGGTGGTACGTCTTCGTGGCGCTGCTGGTCGTACCCGTGGCCGAGATCGCCGTGATCGTCGCCGTCGGCAAGGTCATCGGCGGCTGGCCGACCATTGCGCTGTTGTTGGTGGAGTCGGCGCTGGGTGCCTACCTGGTCAAGCGCGAAGGACTCCGGTCCTGGCATGGTCTGCGGGAGGCGTTGAACACCGGCCGGATGCCCGGGCGTGAGCTGGCCGACGCGGCACTGGTGCTCATTGGCGGCACCTTGCTGCTGACTCCCGGATTCCTGACCGACATCGTCGGCTTCTTCTTCATCCTGCCGTTCACCAGACCGATCACCCGGCAGTGGCTGCAGAGTGTTGTCGAGCGCCGGCTGACCCATGGGTCCGGCATCATTCACGGCGAGGTCGTCTGAGCCGCGCCAGGCAGTCACGTTCCTGGACAACAACAAGCCCCGCGGCCATGGAGGGGAGGCGGCACGGGGCTTGTCGGTCGATGCGTTTGTGGGTCAGGCGGTGCGCTTCCGACGCGGCTTCTCGCCACGTGAGGCGCGCAGCAACGCCAGTCGTTCCTTGAGCAGCTCCTCGAGCTCAGGGATGGATCGACGCTCCAGCAGCATGTCCCAGTGGGTGCGAACTGCCTTGACGTTCTTGTAGTCGGGCTCGGGACCATCGACCAGCCGCGCTTCCAGACCGCAACGGCATTCCCACACTGTCGGGACGTCAGCCTCGACCGAGAACGGGAGCTCGCTGATGTGCTTTTCGGGGCATACGTAGCGGATGAGCTGGCGCTCGCTGAGCACGACGTTGGTGTCGGTCTCCATGCTGAGCGCACTCAGATTGGTGCCTCGAAGTGATCGTTCGGCCATGACGGGGAAACTCCCAACGTGCTGCCCACGCCAAGATGTGCGTGGGGATTCACTGGGCATAACGACGTTGTCACGCTCAATGTTCCGGATTCGGCAGATTTCCGCCTAATAAGAGTCTACCGCCGATGGGGGAGTAGGTCATATGACGGCAGGCACCTCGTTGCCGGCGGCAACGATGCCCTCCCTCATCCGGACCCTGGACAGGATGAGTCCACCGACGACGAAGAACACGATCAGGGCGATGATGGCCCAGCGGTAGGAGTGGGTGAACTGGTGCACCAACCCGAAGACCAGCGTCCCGAACCAGCTCGTGCCGCGTTCCATCGCCTGGTACAGGCTGAAGAACTCTGCTTCGCGTCCGCGGGGGATGAGCTGGCTGTACATCGAGCGAGATAGCGCCTGACTGCCCCCGAGCACGATGCCGATCAGCACGGCGAGCCCGGCGAAGACGAGGAACCTCCGCTCGGGGACGAAGTAGGCCATGGTGACCACGAACGTCCAGATCACCAGGCTGTTCAACACCAAACGCCATGCCCCGAACCGGCTGGCCAAGCGCCCGAACAGCAGGGCACCACCAAAGGCGACGAACTGGACGAGCAGGATGATCTCGATCAGCTGGCTGTTGGTGAACTTGAGCTCTTCGGCGCCGTAGACGCTCGAGGCACTGATCACGGTCTGGATGCCGTCGTTGAAGAACAGATAGGCCAAGAGGAACAGCATCGTCTGCCGATAGCCACGAAGCTCGCGGAAGGTGGTGGCCAGCTGTGTGAGGCTGCCACTGATCACGCCCGGGCGGTCGGCAGCGACGGTCCTGGCGTCGGCGGCTTCTGAGGTGCCGCGCAGATCTCGAAGACCCACCACGGGGATGATCGTGAACACCCCCCACCACAGGCCGGCTGAGAGCAGGCTGATCCGCACCGCCATCCCCTGCGAGATGCCGATCTTCTCATCGAGGGTCAGCAACGCCAGGTTGAGCGCCAGCAGGAGGCCGCCGCCGAGGTAGCCCCAGGCCCAGCCGCGACTGGACACCCGGTCCCGATCGTCGGGCCCGGCGATCCGGCACAGTAGCGCGTCATAGATGACCAGCGACGATCCCAGGCAGAGGTTGGCGAAGATAAGCAGCAGCACGCCCAGCGTCCAGTTGTCGCCGCTGACCAAGAACATCGCGCAGGCAGCCGCTGCTCCGGCCCATGCGAACGTGGCGAACAGTCTGACGGGCTTGGGAGAGCGGTCCGCGAGAGCGCCGATGAAGATCAGGACGAGCGTGGAAAGGATCGTGGAGATGGTCAGGACGTAGAACACCAACGACCCGGGATCAACCGGGATGCCGACCACGGTGAGGTTGGTGTGACATGCGACGTCACTCGGGAGCGTCGGGCAGGCCGCCTTCTTGGCGATCACGGTCAGGTATGGAGCCATGAGGACGGTCAGGGTGGTGGTCACGTACGCCGAGTTGGCCCAGTCGTACCAGTACCAGGCTCTTTGGTGGGGCGTGTCCTTGATACGGGTTGTTGCGACGGGGGAGTCGACGGTGCTCGTCATCCGGGCAGCCTGACACAGGCGGCCTCATTCTCGACGAGTATTCGACCCTCCATCGAGGTCGTGTTCGGCCGAGAGCTGCTCAGCTGGCGAACTCCCAGTGCCAGGGCTCGGGCAGCGCGCCCGACGAGCCGGCCCATGCAGGCTGGAACCATCCGTAGAGGGGGCCATTTCGGTCCATCCACAGGTGTGCCCGCGTTGCGAAGCTCTGGACGCCTCCGCAGAGGTCGACCGCGAGGCCGACTCCGTGCTGGCTGGTCCCGGGGATCGCCGCGAGCTCCGGGGTCGCCAGCTTGACCACAATCTGCTCGGCGAAGGTCCGATAAGCATCGGTGACGCAGAGCGGCGACCCCGTCTGCCGCTCGTAGGCCCTGCTCATGGCGTTGAACGCCATCGCGCTGTCGCGGGGCAGGCCCTCGTCCGGTGCGGCATACAGCAGGCACAGTGCACTCGCGGGGAACCGGCCGTTGGGGTAGTTCGCGGTGTTCTTGCCGCAGTTGGGGCTGCTGTCCATCAGCAGCTTGAAGTCCTGCCCTTGAAGTGCTTGTGCCAGCCGCTTGTCGGCCTCCCTGGCAATGCGGCTCTCTGAACGCAGCAAAGCGCCGCGGAGACCAGCGGCCCTGCCAACCTGGTCAGACTGCGCGTTCTGCAGCGTGTCGAGTGCTGCGCGCTGCTGGGCGATGACCGTATCGAGGTCGGCTTTTGCCTCGGCCGCGGCCTTGGCTGCCACAGCGGCCTGTTTGCTTGCTGCGTCGGCCCTGGCCGACGTCACCACCTGGTCGGCGCGCAGGACCTCCAACCGTTCGAACAGTCGGGCACGGCCGTCGATGAGGTATTGCACCGTTGCCATGGTGTCGGTGTTCTTGTCAGCCGAGGGGGCGGTCAGTGCGTCGAAGATCGCGACGATGTCACCAAGAGGGCCACCGCCGCGGATGTACGAGTCGCTGGCCAGCTGTCCCAAGGCGTTCAGCGCGGCCTCCACCTCAAGGCCGAGCTCTACCAGGTGGGCTTCCTGTGCCGCAGCGTCGGTCTCGGCGGCAACCTGGGCTGTCCTTGCCGCCGACAGGTTCGCCAAGAGTGTGGTCGCTTGCGCCGAAAGCCGTTCGAGACGTGTGTTTGCCGCGGCCACCCGGGCGCTGGACTTCATCAGGTCCGCCCGGAGCGCTTCGGCTGCCTTGATCTGGTTGGTGAGCTGATAGGGGGTCAGGACCTCGGCGTCCACCACTGAGGGCGGGGGTTTGACATCAGCGTTCGCGGTTGCGGCGGACAGAACCAGACCGCTCGCCATCAGGCTCAGCACCAGACCAACGATCGGCAGGGCGCGTCTGATCCCGCAACGTTCGACAACCCGGATCTTGTCCACAACCTCCGCCTGGGATCCTCTGAGCGGTCCACCTGGGTCCGCGACTTTCTAGAAGTCTAGGAACCAGGTTCCGCGGCTCGCACGGTGTCAGCAGAAATGTGGCCGAACGGACGAGGCCAGAAAGAACTACCTCGTATGAACGTACCGGTTCCGCCATCGAAGCTACGCCTTCCTACGCTGTGGTCGGTGCACACAAGGTGACGTCGAGACTGGCAGGATGTCGTCCATGACCGCAGTGGGGACTCGAACATTTGTTCGCTCGGACGTCATCGTCATCGGCGGGGGAGCCGTGGCTGTGGTCCTGGCGGCCCTCACCCGGTTTGTTGGCGGTGGAGCTGTCCTCGCCTTCGCGTGTGCCGCGCTGGCGGTCACCTTGTTGGCGTCTCTGGTCGGTCGTTCGGTGGAACAGCTCGGCGACCGGTTCGGACCGGGCGCCACCGGGGTGCTGCAGTCCGCCCTGGGCAACTTGCCTGAGCTGTTCATCGCGTTGTTCGCGCTCCGCGCCGGCTTGGTGGATGTCGTCAAGGCGGCTCTCATCGGGTCGATCCTGGCCAATTTGTTGTTGGTCCTGGGATTGTGTTTTGTGGTCGGGGGACTCAAGCACGGAACCCAGAAGCTGGACTCCGAACGGGCTCGCAGCATCATCGTGCTGATGGTCCTGTCGGTCGCGGCCCTGGTTCTGCCGTCCCTGGCCCATTTCCTGCACACGCCCGCCTCGAAGCATGAGAACACGTTGTCGCTCATCGTGTCGGCGATCTTGCTGCTCTTGTTCGTCCTGACCCTTCCTGCGTCGCTGCGTCGGGGGTCGAACCGGCAGGCAGAGGAGAGCATGCAGGTCGAGCCGCCGCGCTGGCCGGTTGCTCTCGCGGTCGGGCTGTTGGCTCTTGCCGCACTCTTGGCCGCGTTCGTCTCCGACTGGTTCGTCCACGCGCTTGAGCCCGCTATGCAGACCTTGCACATCTCGGAGGCGTTCGCCGGCTTGGTCATCGTGGCCATCGCGGGCAATGCCATCGAGAACGTCGTCGGTGTTCAGCTGGCCGCGAAGAATCGGTCCGAGTACGCCTTCGCCGTGGTGATCAACTCGCCGATGCAGATCGCGTTGGTCCTGGCTCCGGTCCTGGTGATCCTGTCGCAGGTCCTGGGGTTCGCCGCCCTGACGTTGGTGTTCTCGCCGATGCTGATCGTCTCGGTGGCCATTGCGGTGATCCTCAGCGCCTTCATCACCTTCGACGGCGAGTCGAACTGGATCGAGGGGGCGGCGCTCATCGCCGTCTACGTGATCATCGCCGCGTCATTCTGGTGGGGCTGAGACCCCGATCGGAGTCCTTCCGGAGCACCTTGGGCATTTAGCCGATAATCTACATTATGTTAACCAACCTGAATTCACTCCACCAACAACCTCGGTGGGACCGCTCCCCCAAGACGTTCAAGGCTGTCTGCGGCATCGTTCGCGGGGAGCTAGCCGCCGGGCGGGGCACCAACCCCCGGTGGCGCGCCTCCACCGGGACCGCCAAAGCCAGGTGGACCGCCTGGACCGCCAATGCCGGGACCGCCCATTCCCGGTGGACCGCCGCCTGGACCGCCAATGCCTCCCGCGGCAAGGTCTGGGTAGGACCATGCGCCCAGCCCGATCAGCACGACCAGGATGGCGACGGACAGCCAGCGCGGCAACTGCACCAACAGCCAGGCGGCCAGCAGGGTGATCAGCCCCAGGGCCGGTAGGTAGAACCTGATGACGTGGACGCCGCCGCCGGCTCCCCCAGCCATCCGCGCAGTCCAGTCATAGGCAAGGTACAGGCCCCAGATACCGATCCAGCCGAGGGCCAGGAAGGCCCCGACCGACGCGTCACGCCGATACTTCGCGCACCGCGCAGGCTCCATCCCCCGTCCACGGGATCTCATCCCGCGTACCGTCAGCCAACCCAGAGCCACCAGTGCCAGGAGCGCCATCGGCATGCTCTTCACCAGTGGCGACGGCAGGTTCTGCAGATTGGGGATCACCGAGCCAAGGCTGAACGTCACCACACCGGACGAGTACCCCGTCTTCAGCGCGCTGCCGTATGCCATGTAGTCGAACCCAAGGACGCCGGCGACCAGGGCAGCGACGGAGCTGAGCCACCAGCCGACTGCCCGCAGCGGAAGCGCAGCGCGGCGGAATACCAGCAGTGCTGCGAGGACAGCCACCGCCAGCAGGACCACGTTGGTGTAACGAACCAGGACCGCGGCCTCCAGCGCGACGAACCCGAGCAAGCCCATGGTGGTGCGCCGCCGTACCGTCCGATCCGTGGCGAGAAGCGTCCACAGCAGCGCACCTGAACCAACTGCGATCAGCGAGGCGTCGGTGAAGGTGGGCATCGTGGCCCGCCAGGCGAAGACCAGCGCAGCCCCCGAGCTGCAGAACAGGACGACCGCCCACGCGCCACCCCAGCGTCCGAGCCAGCGTCGGGCGCCGAAGAACAGGCCCAGACAGCCCAACGCCCCGTAGAACAACGGTGCCACCCGAAGCAGCCCCAGGGCCTGGAACGGGGCGGCCAGGAACGGGTAACCGGGGTTCTTCTCGCTGATCCAGGTGCCGCTGGCCGTCTGCACCCATTGCGCGATGCCCTGTCCCCCGCCGGTGCTCAGCTCTTTGTACAGCGCCTGGTACTCCGTGTTGGTCAGGCTCAGGTGTCCCCTGGTCAGCGCGATGATCGACGCCCGGTAGGCGTAGTCGTCCGGCTCGAGCAGCTGGGTCGCCCTCGTCAAGACCGCGACGCACAGCGCTACGAAGGCGACGAGCGCTACCAGCACCTCTCCCCTGCCGAACCAGTGACGTGGACCCACGGCAGCTGGATCGATGTCCCGCACCGACCCGTCGTCGCTGGTGGCTCGCAGCTGCTCGGTCATGCCCATAGGCCGATCATGGCCGCAGCACGTTGGCGGTCCCTGTGAGATCCCCGCGAGAATTCTGGGAATGTGAATGCGGCCACGCGAAGACGAGGACGACGACCGCGACTGCCCACGCCAGATGGATGGCACCGACCGCCTCCTGGTGGGCGAACCACCAGTGGGTCAGGCCCGTCGTCTTCTGCTGCCAGTGGGTGAAGTCCTTGGTGAAGGGCTGCCAGAACACGACGATGGTGGCCAACGTGGTCCACGGGATCGTCCAGCCGGTGCCGAGCAGATCGAAGACCACGGCAGCCAGTGCGGCGCTGCCGATGTAGTAGGCGTTGTCCTTCGGGTCCAGCGCCAGTCGTACCGCGACGGAGACGAGCAGCACGCCCGGCAAGCCTCTGCAGAGGACTGCCGCGACCGCAGCCGCGGGTGAGAGAAGGAGCTGGGCGGTCCGTCCCCAAGGCGGCATCATCACGCCGCGCGCGCCCAGGGCGTGAAGTCCTGACGAGGGTGACAGACCGACCGGCGGGTGAAGAGCGCCCAGGGTGCGGGGGTTGGCCAGCACGAACGGTGCCCAGGCCAGCGCCGTTCCGGCGGCAGCCGTGGCCGCGGCTCGCACCCGGCCTCGGGGCAGGACGAGCAGCAGCGGCAGGAACCCGAGTGCCCACGGCTTCGTTGCGATGGCTGTGGCCAGGGCTGCGCCTGCCAGAACGGGTCGGTCAGCGGAGACGGCTCGCAGCGCCGCGATGGCGAAGGTCATCGCGAGGACGTCATCGAGGTGCCCCCAGCGGACCGACAGCACCGTCCAGGCAGGTATCACGATGATGGCCGCGATGAGCATCCGGCGGTGTCGTCGGGCTGGCGCGACCAACGGCGCGAGTGCCGCGATGAGCAGCGGGCCGGCTGCGGTCATCGCCACCAGAGCGACGTTCTTGGCGATGTTGGCCGGCAGCGGGCTGAGCAGCGCAGCGACCACCAGCGAGAGCGGGCCGGTCTGCAGCCACGGAGCGTCGGCATACAGATTGAGCCCGGAGCCGTGCAGAAGCAGGTTGGCGCCGTCAACGGAGAAGTGCCAGGACACACCGGAGTCCGGCCACCTGCGCCAGGCCCACCACACGGTCCAGGCGACGACGAAGGTCGAGGAGACCATGACGGGCAGCGTCCTACGGTGTACCGCCATGGCGCTCACACTAGTGATTCTCGGCCTCGGCTCCCGCGACGTTCGCGCGTTCGTCGAGAGCCGTCTCGCGGTCACGGTACCGGGCTGCCCATCGGAGACCGGGCGAGGACGGTTGGACGCATCGCCCGTCCGTCAGTGCTGTCCTCGTAGCGGAACCGCCAGAGCTCGGCGGTGTTCAACACCATGCGGCCCAGATGAACCTGTCGGCGCTGTCGCCGACCGGATGTGCGCAGACCATGACCGTGCCCGGCGTGAGTGTCATTCCGACCAGGTCCAGCTCGATCGCCTCGACCTGTTGGGCTGCTCGGCTCATGGCAAGGGCGTATCGCTGGACCACCTCGTCATCTTCCGCCGCCGCTTCGCGATACCCCTCAGGAGCGCGCACGGTGACATGCAGGGAGCCGGCCGGATCAATGGCACTGCTTCGGCAAAGAGATGATCAAAAGCGCTCACACGCCCCACCTCTCCCTCAGCGCCGTGACGACCTTCCAGTCCCGGGTAGTCGCCACGACTCCCCCGCGCTCGATCCGGGCGTTGGTCAGCATCGCCTCGTGTGAGGGATGCGCAAGCCACATGTAGACCTCGCGGCCGGCAACCTGCGCCCGCTCCCCCACGGCGTCCCAGCCGTTCATCATCGTTATGAGCTCATCATCCGGATCCTCCTTGAGCAAGGTGACATAACGTCGCACCTCTCCTTCCAGTGGAACCTCAAGACCTGCGCCGTACGAGGCAACCTTGCCCAGCTGTTCGGGCGTCCGCACAATGCTCCGCACCGTGAACCCGCAAAGGCCCTCCAGCGCCGTCTCGAGAACGAGCTCGACCTTGGCCGCAGACCGAAGGCTCGACGTGAAGCGAAGGTTGCCGCTCTGGATGTAGCTCTCGACATCACCAAAACCCTTATGGGACAGCCCTGTTCGCAGATCCGCCATCTTGATGAATCGTCCACCGACGTTGATCGCGCGCAGGAAAGCGATGTAGGTCGGCATCAGAACGTGAACGTCCCGCGTCCGACCTCACGGACGGTCCCGCTGACGAAGATCGTGCCCGCGCCGTCCACGGCCAGGTCAAGGACCGAGGGCCGACCGATCGCACTCCCCTGGTGGATACGGCGTCGCAGCCCCACCTCACCGTTGGCCACGAACCAGCCACCCAGGTTGGCACAGGCCGAACCTGTGGCGGGGTCCTCGATGACCGCGCCGTTCTGGGTGAAGAAGAGGCGGGCCTCGATGGTCTCCGGGCCCGTCGGCGCCCAGAGGTAG
Source organism: Dermatophilaceae bacterium (assembly GCA_035654835.1). Lineage (GTDB taxonomy): Bacteria > Actinomycetota > Actinomycetes > Actinomycetales > Dermatophilaceae > UBA4719. Next base: position 16,829 of record DASRVZ010000119.1, read on the forward strand.
ACCAGCGACTCACCGCCGGGTCTCGTGGCGAACTGGACCAAGAGGCGCGGATCGGCGGCTGCGGCCCTGACGTCCTCGGCCGATCTCAGCGGCAGGATGAGCTGGACCGTGCCCGTGTCGACCCACAATGGTTCGGCCGCAACGCGATCCGCGGTCAGCCCGATCATTGCGGTCAGATCCGAGTGCGGCACGTCGACAGGGAGGGACGTCGGCGGGTTCGCCTGCAAGGTCCACACATTTCCGGAGACCCGCACCGGGATGTCTCCGGCCGGCATACGAAGGAGGATTGCGTCTCCCCCACCGAACAGCTCATGCACGACGTATGCCGTGCCCAGCGTCGGGTGTCCCGCGAACGGCATCTCGTAGTTGGGCGTGAAGATGCGGACGTTGGCGCTGACGTTCCGGCCTCCCGGCATCACGAAGGTCGTCTCGGAGAGGTTCAGCTGACGCGCCAGGTCTTGCATGTCCTGGTCAGAGAGGCCGGTCGCATCCTCGAACACGCATAGTGGGTTGCCGGTGAACGGGTTGTCGCCATCGGTGAAGACATTGAGCAGGCGGTAGCTCAGGTTCATGACAGCGGATCAGGACTCGATACGGGTTGCCACAGGGGTGCCGAGCTCCACGGTCCGGCTGACCGTGCAGAGCCGGTCGTGGGAACGCGCCATGGCATCGGGAAGCAGAGCTCGAGCGGCGTCTCCACCCTCACCCTCGGGGAACCTCACCCTGAAGGTCACCGAGAGCTCCTCCATCCGGCTGCCGCCTTCGTCGCGTACCTTCTCGCCGTCGACCTGCACGACGAACGACTCGGGCTCGGCACGGCGGGTCGTGAGGATATCGACGTCGACCGCGGTGCACCCGCCAATGGCGGTGAGGAACAGCTCCACCGGCGTGAAGTCCTCCACATCCCCAGTGCCGAAGTCGAGTACGCCGCCTCGACCGTTGACCGCGATATAGCGGCCGGTCGAAACGCGAGTGATAGTGACCGACCGATGTGAGTCAAGAGGCATGCCCTCACCATGCCAGAGTGCCCAGCGAGATGCCGCCGCCCCCTCGGAGGGTGGCGGCGGCATACGGGCTGAAGGTCGGAGTCTCAGCTCTCTTCGAAGACCTCGATCGGCGGGCAGGCACAGACCAGGTTGCGGTCGCCGTACGACTCCTCGAGGCGACGCACCGCCGGCCAGTACTTCGAGAGCTTGTCGACACCCGCAGGGTAGGCCGCGAGCTTGCGGTCGTAGGGGTGGTTCCATTCCTCGACCAGGCAGGCTGCTGTGTGCGGGGCGTGGTGCAGCACGCTGTCCGCTGCCGAGACCTCGCCGAGGGCCACCTGCTCGATCTCGCCGCGGATGGCGATCATGGCGTCGCAGAAGCGGTCGATCTCGATGAGGTCTTCGCTCTCGGTCGGCTCCACCATGAGGGTCCCGGAGACCGGGAAGGACATCGTCGGTGAGTGGAACCCGTAGTCGATGAGGCGCTTGGCGACATCGTTCACGGAAACTCCCGTGACGTGCGTGATCTCGCGCAGGTCAAGGATGCACTCGTGGGCCACGATCCCTTCGTTCCCGGAGTACAGCACCGGGTAGGAGTCACGCAGTCGAGCGGCGATGTAGTTGGCCGACAGGATCGCGACCTGGGTTGCACGGGTCAGCCCGGCGCCGCCCATGAGCCGGACGTAGGCCCACGAGATCGGCAGGATGCTCGCTGAGCCGTAGGGAGCGCCCGAGACCGGGCCGACGCCTGTGGCGGGGCCGGCTTCAGGGGCCAGCGGGTGGTTCGGAAGATACGGGGCGAGGTGGCTGCGCACAGCCACTGGACCGACACCGGGGCCACCGCCACCGTGCGGGATGGCGAACGTCTTGTGCAGGTTCAGGTGCGACACGTCGCCGCCGAACTTGCCCGGTTGCGCGAGCCCGATCAATGCGTTGAGGTTGGCGCCGTCGACGTAGACCTGGCCTCCGACCTCGTGGACGAGCTCGCACAGCTCGGTGATCGTGTCCTCGAAGACACCGTGCGTCGAGGGGTAGGTCACCATGATCGCCGCGAGGTTCTCCCCGTTGGTCTTGACCTTGGCCCGAAGGTCCTCCATCTCGATCTCGCCGGTGGAGGCGGTCTTGACGACGACGACCTTCAGCCCGGCCATGGCTGCGCTGGCCGCGTTCGTGCCGTGCGCCGAGGCGGGGATCAGACAGATGTTGCGGGACGACTCTCCGCGGGCCTCGTGATAGGCGCGGATGGCCAACAGCCCGGTCAGCTCACCCTGCGAGCCGGCGTTGGGCTGGAGGGTGACGGCGTCGTAGCCGGTGATCTCGCACAGCCAGTCCTCGAGATCCTTGACGACCGCCCGGATTCCCTCGGTCTGTGTCGTCGGGGCGAAGGGGTGCAGATTTGCGAACTCAGGCCAGGACGCGGCCTCCATCTCGGTGGTGGCGTTCAGCTTCATCGTGCACGAGCCGAGTGGGATCATGCCCCTGTCGAGGGCGTAGTCCCGGTCCGCGAGCTTGCGCAGGTAGCGCATCATCGCCGTCTCGCTGTGGTGCGTGTGGAACACCGGATGCGTCAGGAACTCCGAGGTGCGGATCAGGGCCGAGGGCCAGGTGAGGGTCTCGACAGCGGCGACGGTGGTCAGGCCCGGCACACCGAACGCGGCCCATACCGCTGACAGGTCGTCGAGCTGGGTGGTCTCATCGGTGCTCACGGATACGTGGTCAGCATCGACCTGCCACAGGTTCACGCCTCGAGCAGCGGCCTCGGAGATGACCTCGGCGGCACGGCCCTGCACGCGAACCGTGATGGTGTCGAAGAACTGGTCGGTCTCGACCTCGATCCCGCCAGCCCGCAGGCCTTCGGCCAACGCTGTCGCGTGAGAGTGCACCCGGCGGGCGATCCGGGCGAGGCCGGCAGGGCCGTGGTACACGGCATACATCGCGGCCATGACGGCCAGGAGCACCTGGGCGGTGCAGATGTTGGAGGTGGCCTTCTCGCGGCGAATGTGCTGCTCGCGGGTCTGAAGGGCCAAGCGGTATGCCGGTTGGCCGTCAGCGTCGATGCTGAGTCCGACCAGGCGGCCCGGCATCGTGCGTTCGAGGCCGGTGCGAACCGACATGAAGCCCGCGTGCGGACCACCGAAGCCCATGGGCACACCAAAACGCTGGCTGCTTCCGACGGCGACGTCGGCACCCCACTCCCCGGGAGGCGTGGCCAGGGTCAGGGCGAGCAGGTCGGCAGCGGCGGTGACCAGCGCGCCGACCTCGTGTGCGGCGGTGGCCAGAGCCGACCAGTCACGCAGCTCGCCGTCGGCGCCGGGGTACTGGACGATGACGCCGAAGACGGCCTTGCCGCCGGCCGCCGCGGTCAGCGCCTCGGCGGTGGTGACGCTGCTCAGGTCGGCGACGACGATGCCGAGGTCCTGGGGTTTGGCGCGGGTCTGCATGACGCCGAGAGACTGGGGAAGCACGTGCTGGTCAACGACCAGGACCGCGTCCGGTGCGGACTTGCTTGCCCGACGCATCAAGGTCATGGCCTCGGCAGCCGCGGTGCTCTCATCCAGCAGCGAGGCGCTGGCGATGTGCAGACCAGTGAGGTCGACGATGACCGTCTGGAAGTTGATCAAGGCTTCGAGCCGGCCCTGGGAGATCTCCGGCTGGTACGGGGTATAGGACGTGTACCAGGCAGGGTTCTCGAACACGTTGCGCCTGATCACCGCTGGGGTGACCGTGCCGTAGTAACCGAGGCCGATCATCTGGGTCAGCACCGTGTTGCGCGAAGCAAGGGCGCGCAGCTCCTGGATGACGGCTTCTTCGGTGGGTGCCGCCTCGAGGCGCAGGGCGCGCTCGTTGCGGATGACTCCTGGCATGGCCGTGTCCAGCATCGCCTCGAGGCTGGACTGGCCGACAACCTTGAGCATTGCCGCGACGTCGTCGTGGTCGGGGCCGATGTGCCGGGAGATGAAGTCCGGCTCCATGGCTGAGATGGGATTGATGGTCATCTGAGGCTCCTCACGCGGGCGGCACTGCTGTGCCGTGTGCGGTCACGGGCCTCCCCGCCTGTCGCCTGAAGGTGGCTCCAAGATGCCTGCCCGTGCGGTCCGGGCGCCTGAGAGGTTCCGGGGAGGTTTGCCCCTTCGGCGCCCCGCCACAATGCGCATCCCAACAGCGGATCTCGCACGGCGCGGGGACTCTCCCGCACGGGGTAAACGGCTTCGTTACCTTAACACCGGCGGGGCCAAGGCCACTCAGCCGATCTTGCGCGCCTGTCGGCGGGAGGTGAGCTCGTCGTCGGGGTGGGCCGCGGGGGCGTCGTCCTCGGACCGCTCGCTGGGCAGTGAAGCGAGCTCACCCTCGACCTCACGCCAGACCCGACCCAAAGCAATGCCAAAGACACCCTGACCGCCCTGGAGCAGGTCGATGACCTCGTCAGCGGAGGTGCACTCGTACACGCTGGCGCCATCGCTCATCAGCGTGATCCGCGCCAGGTCCTCGACCCCACGCTCACGGAGCTGGCTGATCGCCACCCGGATCTGTTGCAGCGAGACCCCAGTGTCCAGAAGTCTCTTGACCACTTTGAGGACCAGGATGTCGCGAAAGCCGTAGAGGCGCTGGGTGCCGGAGCCGGTGGCGCTGCGAACCGAGGGCTGGACCAACCCGGTGCGGGCCCAGTAGTCCAGCTGCCGGTAGGTGATGCCGGCAGCGCGGCAGGCGGTGGGGCCGCGGTAGCCGGTGTTCTCACTCAGTACGGGAAGGTCGTCGGTGAACAGCAGCCCCTGCGCAGCGAACGGCACAGAACCAGTGCCATGCCGCGCTTCTCCGGTGGAGTACACGCTTACCTCCTCGTAACTACAGCCTCGTTGTTTGTCTTGACGGTACGGCGGACAGCAGGTAAGCGTCAATCACCGCTGCAGGTCAGCGTTCGGCGTGTCGCGGCTCCACGGCAAACCCTGAATGTTTAGTAGAGGTTCAACCCTGCGCAGGGGGCCAGGTCTCGGTCTGACCGGGTTCGCCGGGGCTGTCGAAGTCCTCCGCCGACACCTGGTCGAGGAACTCTCGAAAACGCTCGACCTCGTCGTCCTCCTCGTGGGCGATCGCCACGCCGGCTTCGTCCAGGAGGCTGTCCTCCACCAGGATCGTGGTCCCGGTGCGAAGTGCAAGAGCGATGGCATCCGAGGACCGTGCACTGACCTCGATCGCCCCGTCGAAGACCAGCGAGGCGTGGAAGATGCTGTCCCGGAGCGCGACGATCCGGACCTCAACCAGCTCGTGTCCGAGCGCTTCGATGACGTTTTTGAGCAGGTCGTGAGTCAACGGGCGGGGTGGCACAACTCCCTGTTGGGCGTAGGCAATCGCGGTGGCCTCAGCCGCACCGATCCAGATGGGCAAGTAGCGCTCGCCGCCTCGCTCGCGCAGCAGAACGATGGGTTGGTTGGTCGGCATTTCGACACGCACACCCAAGACATCGAGTTCTCTCACCTCGACAACGCTACTCGCTTATTCGGCGGCTATCCCTGCCTTGACCAATGCAGTGTGCAAGGCGATGCACTCCGCCAGAATCTGCGAGGTCGGATCGTGCGCGACCTTGCCGCCGGTCCCCTTGGTTCGGCCGCGCATAGGGGAAAGCACCTGCTGGACCAACCCGATCTCGCGGTCGGCCGCAGTCCGGAACGCCCGAAGGTGCCGGGGTTCGATGCCGTATGCCGCAAGGGCGCTGGCCGCCCGGGCGACCGCGAGCGACGGCTCGCCATAGTGCCCACTGGAGTCGGGACGCACAAGTCCGAAGGTGGAGAGCGCCTCGAAGGTGGGCTTGTCCAAGCCGGAGGCCTCGCGCAGCTCGACGTCGGTCATCCGGAGTGCGCCGCGGCGGCGAAGCGCCGAGGCGCCGGGCAGATCGGGATCGGTCGCCAGAACCGGGACTTGCGGACGGGACGGTGACATGTCGCCCAATGCCGGCTCGAGCCCGCGATCCAGCTTGTCGAGGGCTTCGGCAATCACCCTGAGTGGCCAGAAGCGATCACGCTGGGCCGTCAGGATGTAGCGAAGTCGCTCGAGGTCATCGGGCGAGAAGGTGCGATACCCGGAACTGGTGCGTTCGGGAGTGATGAGTCCCTCCGCCTCCAGGAATCTGATCTTGGAGATGGTGACGTCAGGAAAGTCCTGAACGAGCTCCGCCAGGACTGCCCCGATCGTCATCCGCCGGGGTGTCGATGACGGGTTCACGCCTTGTGGTGGACGCCGGCGGTCACCTGGCGACACCGGCATAGAACACGAGACGGAACTTGCCGATCTGGACCTCGTCGCCGGTCTTGAGGGTGATCTGTTCGATCCGCTCCCTGTTGACGTAAGTGCCATTCAGGGAACCGACGTCACGAACCACGAAGTCATCACCCTCGCGGCGGAACGTCGCATGCTTGCGAGAGACGGTGACGTCGTCCAGGAAGATGTCGCTGTCGGGATGCCGACCCGCGCTGACCTCGTCCGAGTCGAGCAGGAACCGGGCACCCGTGTTGGGCCCGCGGAGGACCACCAGCAGCGCTGTGCCGGGGACCAACGCGTCAACCGTCGCCTGGTCCTGGGCCGACAACCCGAGATCAGAGTCGGTCGCAGGCTCGACAGGGACTCCGACGCCGGGCAGCCGCATGGTGGTGGGATCCCCCACCCGTCCATGCTCCTGCTCGTGCTCGTTTTCCGTCATAACCTGCGCACCCGCTTCCTTTTTCGCCTCGACCGTGGAGGCACCAACCCTAGATCAGTGATCGAGGATCCCGCGCGGGATTCCGAGAACCATCGTGCGGTGGTGTGCCGGGCAGTCTGGTCCCGGATCCAATCAGGGGTCGAGGGTCAGCCCAGCAGGGCGCGGTATGCCTCGAGATCCAGAAGAGACTCCAGAGCGGCCGCATCGGTGATCTTCACGTCATACATCCATCCCTGGCCGTAGGGATCGGAGTTGACCAGCTCGGGGGCGGACTCCAGTGCATCGTTGACCGCGACCACCTCACCGGACAGCGGTGCGTAGAGATCGCTGACCGATTTTGTCGACTCAACCTCGCCGCAGGTGTCGCCCGCGTTCACGGAGTCGCCCACGGACGGCAGGCTGACGTAGACAACATCGCCGAGTGCGTCCTGTGCGAAGGCGGTGATGCCGACGCGGATGACGTCGTCGGACCCAGCGCGGACCCACTCATGCTCTGTGGTGTATCGAAGGTCTTGCGGGTACTCAAGCTCGGGCATGCCGCTCCTTGTTTGAAATGTTGTGACGCTGGTGATGACTACCACTGCGAACCAGGCGGTGAAACGAAACAGCTGCTACGTCGCGGCGGAAGCCGGTTAGGGTACGGGGCGAGCGTAGCGAGGCTCGCGCAGCGTGTGCAACGCACCCACGACGAGCTCGGTCGACTGGTTGGTGGCGATGGTCGCCCCGAGCTGCCGGACGGTCGCCGACAGGCCACCTGGGATCTCCATCGCCGTGGACAGCGTCAGAGGATCGCCAATAGCCAGAAGCACATATGGGTTGGTGACGGTCGTACCGTCGATCTCGACCCCGGACCCGGCCTGACCAAAGTGCGAGCTGGCGACCACCCTCACGCTTCCGACCTGGATGGCCTCGGCACCGGCATCGCGCAGCTCCTCGATCGCGTCGAGCAACAGAGGTGCAGTGACTTTTGCTCCCGGGTCGCTGATCGTCATCCGTATGCCCGGGCCGTGAGCTTGGGCCGTACCCGCCAGGACCCTCAGCGTGTCGAGCCGATCCTGAGCCGCGGTGAGCGCGGCAGCACCACTCGTGCTGCCGCTGATCAGCTCATCACGGGTGGCCTGGAGCTCGCGAGCGTTCTGATCCAGGCGTGCAGAAAGAAGGGTCGCGTTGTCCAGGATGGTGACGAGCTCGCTCTGGCGCAACGACTCCAGACCCAGAACCTGGTTCTGACGGACCTGGGTTGCCACGGCGAAGCCGAGAAGGATGGCCAGCAGAGCGGCCAAGGCGTTGGCTTTGGTGGCCCGAGGTCGAGCCATCAGGGCCAGCCGCTGCCAGCCAAAGCTGTTCTCGCCCGTGTCGGGCGCGGTCGGAGCCGGGTCTGTCGGGCTCATGCGCGAAACAGGTGTCGGCGGATAGAAGCGACGTTGGAGAAGATCCTGATGCCGAGAACGACGACCACGCCGGTCGACAGCTGCGAGCCTACGCCCAGCTGGTCCCCGAGGAAGACGATGAAGGCCGCGACCACCACGTTGGACAGGAACGAGACCACGAACACCTTGTCGTTGAAGATGCCGTCGAGAACGGCGCGCAAGCCCCCGAAGACAGCGTCGAGCGCGGCGATCACCGCGATGGGCAGATACGGCTGCAGTGCGAGGGGCACCGCGGGGTGCAGGAAGAGGCCGGCGGCGAGACCGACGAGCAGTCCAAGTGCGGGAATCACGGTGAGGTCTCCGTCGGTTGTGAGGCTGGTTTCGCCGGGGGCGTGGTGGCCGGGGGCGCGGTGCTCGGGATCGGAGTCTGTCTCGTGACCGCCGACTGCACGGGCTTGGCCATTCGCAGGGACAGCGCCGGCTCCCCCGGGACGACGACGGAGGGGCGCTCCTTGATGTCGCCCCGGATCTTGTAGTTGGCCTCGAGAGACTGCAGATAGCTTCCGCCGTCGCCGTCCGCAAACTCGACGCTCAGGCTGCTGGGGTCGCCGATCGCGGTGATGACGTAGGGCCGGGTGAGAGGGCGGTAGTCCACCAGGATCGCAGCGCCCGCAAAGCGGATGGCCGCCCGTGTCGTGAGCCTGTGACCGTTGACCGAGATGGCTTCTGCGCCGGCCTGCCACAGACCGTTGACGATGATCTGCAGGTCTCGTGCGATCACCTTCCCCTTGTCAGGCACGCTCGCCGCCAAGGGGTCGGCATTTGGTTTGAGGCCTGCCTCATCTGCATCGTCGACGGTGAGCACCAGTCCCGGGCCGGTGACGGGCACGGTTCCGGCCGCGAGCTCGAGTCGCGACAACTCTTCTGCGAGCAGGGTCTGACTCTGCCGGCTCAACACCGCAGCCTGCGCCTTGTCGATCTCGCTGCGCATCGTGGCAATGGTGCGGGTCTGTGCCTCAACGTGCCCGCGCATGGCCTCGATCCGGCTCACCAAGTACGTCTTGACCCTGCTGGTGCCGGTCTCCGGAACTCGCAGGGCCAGGGCGGACACGGCGAGCAGCACCCCGATCAGAACGGCGACGAGGACCAGCAAGAGGCTGCGGTGACCGGTGGCTGGAGGAAGCCCGGACTTCCGCCGACGCTCCGCGGCGGCGGCGTAACCGGGATCGAGCGGACGCTGCATCATCTCGTTGATCAACGTCATCGACTCATCAGGCCTACCGGCAGGTCCTACCTGATGACTGCTCACGTGGCCAACCTGCTCGCCCGGACTGCTCGCACGACGTCCCGCGTCTGGACGGCGTACATCCCTCCGGCGACCCAGTACAGGGCCGTTCCCCAGAATGCGAATGCCCATCCGATCGGCAGTACGACCGTGGCGAACAGGCTGGCACCTTGCCCGAGCAGGATCACCGGAAACGCCCAGAGGAGGTCAAAAGTGGCAGCCTTGCCGATGAAGTGCACCGGGAGCGCACGGTATCCGTAGTGGCGAACGACCATCAGCAGGGCTGTTCCGAAGACCTCGCGGCCAACGAGGACCGCGACCAGCCACCAGGGGATGATCTCTCGCCATGCAAGACCGAGCAGGGTGGAGAGGATGTACAGCCGGTCGGCCAGCGGGTCGAGCAGCTGGCCAACGCTCGAGACCAGGTTGTACGCCCGGGCGATCTTGCCGTCGAGGTAGTCGGTCACGCCCGAGATCGTCAGGACCACGACAGCCCAGTCGTCATGGCGACTGAGGATCAGCCACAGGAAGATCGGCACACCGACCAGCCGCAGCATCGACAGAGCGTTGGGCACGGTCCAGACGCGGTCAGTGACCGGAAGACTCTCCCGGGCGCTCCCGTCGATCTGTTCCCTCATGCCAGAGAGCCTAAGCGCTGTATGACTTCCCGCCTGTCAGGACCTCGCCCGGCGCGCTCGTGATCTGCATTTCGGCGCAGCGTAACGGCGACGAGGATGTCACGGCCCTCGTCACTTGACCTTCTCCCACCCGCGTCGTGGGGCGCGGCTGCCGAGCTGGTCGTCACGACTGCGGTAGACGATGTAGGGCCGGGTGAGGTAACCCAACGGGGCGCTGAAAACGTGTACGAGCCGGGTGAACGGCCACAGTGCGAACAGTGAGAATGCCACCAGGGCGTGAAGCTGGAAGCCGATCGGTGCAGCCGCCATCAGGTCCGGTTGCAGTGAAAACCGGAAGATGCCGCGGAACCAGACGGAGACTCCGTCGCGGTAGTCGTAGTCGCTGAAGACGTTGGCGATGAGAGTGTTGACAAGGCCCAGTGCGATGACCGTGGCGAGAAAGACATACATCGTCTTGTCCATGCGGGTCGTGGCCGAGAACACCGGCCCGACCGTGCGCCGGCGGTAGATCAGGATCGCCATCCCGACGACGGTGCAGAGTCCGGCCACGGCCCCGACGCTGACCGCCATGAAGTGGTAGGCGGCCTCCGGAACACCGACGAACTCGGTCCAGGCCTTCGGCACGCCCAAGCCCATGATGTGACCACCGAGGACGAACAGGATGCCGAAGTGGAACAGCGGGCTGCCCAAGCGAAGGAGCCGGCTCTCGTAGAGCTGCGAGGACCGTGTGGTCCAGCCGAACTTGTCGTATCGGTAGCGCCACCAGTGCCCGACCACGAACACGGTGAGACAGACGTAGGGGAAGACGACCCACAAGAAGGTGTCCAGGCCGCTCGTCATTCGCGGGCTCCTCTGCTGGCCGGTTCACTGTTGTGCATGTTCGCTGCCGCACTGTCCTTGATGTTCGCTGCCGCAAACGTCGGGAACGGCAACGCGACCGAACCACTTCTGGAATTCGGCGGGTAATCGGGAAGCATCGTTCCCGGCGGGGCGAACGGTGCGAGCCCGACCTCTTCAGCCGGCGGGCCTTGTGCAGCAAGCTTCATCACCGCTTCGCGGTCATCACCGGCCAGAGGCGGCAGCGTGGCGCTGACAGCCTGAAGCACGTTGGCCCAGGGCGAGTGGGCGTCCTCCAGCGCGAGGCGCAGGAGCTCCAGCCCGGCGCGATGTTCCAAGAGCAGCACTCGGGCCGCGGCCACATCGGCAGTGGCCCCGAACTCGAGCACCACTCCCAAGTGGTCTGGCAGCTCGTCGTCGGACAGGACCATGCCTGCCTCCCGGTATGCCGTCTTGAACCGCAGCAGTGCCAGTCCTCGGTTGCGGGTGTCGCCGTGCTGGAAGTAGGTCAGGTAGAGGCAGCATCGTCGTTGATGATCGAACGTGGCTACGAAGTCGGCGGCCAGCTCGAGCAGGGGCGTGGCCTCGAGATGTTGCAAGAAGGCGGTCAGCGGATCGGAGACCGCGGCAGGCAGCATCGTCGCCACCTCCCGCAGCATCCCGGCCCGAGACACCAGCTCGTCGTCGGGGTAACCCAACAAGAGCGAGGCGCTCTGCCAGGCCAGCACCAGCTGCTGATCCGTCAACCCTGACCGTGCCCTGGATGCCCGTGACCTGACACTCACGAGCGTCCCTCCGTTGAACCTGGATCTGGGGGCGAATCCAGCTTGATCGCCGAGTCGCCGGTCTGCCGGTCCTTACGCATCCGGAAGTTCTCCAAGGCGATCGGGATCGGTCCCCCGGAGCCCTCACCGAAGGGCCCTGAACCACCCATGCCCGGGCCACCTTCAAAGTCCAGACTGCATTCGGTGGCGAGCTCCTCGAGGGCATGCGCCTGCTCGGCGTGCGCCGGCGGGATGACGTACCGCTCGTCGTACTTGGCAATCGCCAGCAACCGGAACATGTCCTGGATCTCGACACCCGTCATACCGACTGCTGCGGCGAGGGACTCGTCGGCCGGTCGGCCCATGTTGATCTCGCGCATGTAGGACCTCATTGCTGCCAGACGTCGCAGCACCGCATCCACCGGAGCCGTATCACCCGCAGTGAAGAGCTCGGCGAGGTACTCGATCGGGATCCGCAGGGCCTCGATCGCCGCGAAGAGGTTCTCGCCGTCCTCGGCGTCATGGCCGGTGTCGCGGACGATGTCGACCACCGGGGACAGCGGCGGGATGTACCAGACCATGGGCATGGTGCGGTATTCCGGATGCAAAGGCAGGGCCACTTTGTGCTCGGCGATGAGCTTGTAGATGGGGCTGTTCTGGGCCGCGAGGATCCAGTCGTCCTCCATGCCCTCGGCCTTCGCCGCGGCGATGACCTCCGGGTCGAACGGGTCGAGGAAGACGCCACGCTGTGCCTCGAGCAGATCCTGGTCGTTCTCGATGCTGGCCGCCGCGAGGACCGCGTCGGCGTCGTAGAGCATCAGGCCCAGGTAGCGCAGCCGGCCGACGCAGGTCTCCGAGCAGATGGTGGGCTTGCCCTGCTCGATCAACGGGTAGCAGAGCGTGCACTTCTCCGCCTTGCCGGTCTTGTGATTGAAGTAGACCTTCTTGTACGGGCAGGCGGACACGCACATGCGCCAGCCGCGGCAGGCATCCTCGTCGACGAGCACGATGCCGTCCTCCTCGCGCTTGTACATCTGTCTC
>DASRVZ010000120.1:0-3803 GCA_035654835.1 Dermatophilaceae bacterium
ACGCGGTCGGCGAGGTCTTGGCCGAGCTTCTCGGCAAGCCCACCGCCGACGACGACCGTGTCGATATCGAGGAGGTTGACTGCCGACCCGACCGCGACGCCGATCATTTCGATCGCCGTGTCGAACAGCTTCGTCGCCAACGGGTCCTGGTCATCGAGCGCCTCTGCCCACACCTTGGAGGTGAGATGCGACTTGCCTTCCTTGTCCCGAATGTCGAACAGCGAGGTATGCCATCCGGCATCGACCATCGCCGATGCCACACCACCCATGGAACGTCGACCGGCGTAGCCCTCGGCACATCCGCGTCGTCCGCAGGTACACAGCGCACCGCCCGCCTGGACCACGACGTGACCGATCTCGCCTGCGGCCCCGCGCGCTCCGAGGTACGGCCGGCCGTCCAGGATCAGCGCGCCGCCCACTCCGGTGCCGAGCCAGAGTCCGAGAACATTGCGAACGCCACGCGCGGCACCGGCGAGCCATTCGCCGAGCAGGCCTACGTTCGCGTCATTACCCAACGCCACCGGGACGCCGAGTCGGTCACCGAGGTCCTTAGCCAGGTCGACCTGCTCGTGCCAGTTCGCCAGATTGGGGACCGTGAGGACCCGGCCCTCATGAACCACACCCGGAATCCCCACCCCCGCCGCGATGGGATCACCGTCGATGGCCTCTACCAGGTCGGCGATCGCCGAAAGGACGGCATCGGGACCTTCGGTGGGCGTCGGCGCCTTCTTGCGGGCGTGCACCTTGTGTTGGTCATCAACCAGACCCACCTCGATGTTCGTGCCACCAACATCCACGCCAGCGACGAGCAAACCCCGTTCAGCCACGGTCTTGCCGTTCTGGCGCACTCAAACTCGGACGCGAGAGACTGATACACAGAACTTGATCGGGCTCGCGACCGCCATCGGACTCGGCCGCGCCAGCACAGCGTTGCCTCAACGTGTTGAACACGTTTGCTCCTCCCTGGACCGTAACCGAATCGGACGTGCACCCTTGGGTCAAACGTAGCGCCTCTGTGTTGGGAGCTACTTACGATGAACAACTCGGTTCGGAACGCACGAAACCACCACAGTCTTTTCGCCGCCAGTCGACCATCCTTGACCGAATGGGCGGATGTTGCGTTTGAGTCACGTCACGACCCGCCAACACCCCAACCCGGCCGGTGGATCAGGGATGAGTGAGCGGGGACGGCAGCGACACGGGATTGCTGGACGAGTACTGTCCTGGAGTATTCGCGCTGGCGAGACCGAGGAGGCGATCGCATGCGTCGTTATCTCGTGGTGGCGAATCAGACCTTGGGGGGCGCGGAGCTGGAGGAGGAGCTTCGCAAGCGGATCGGGGCGGGGCCGAGTTCCATTTATGTGGTTGTCCCGAACACCACTGCCGCGCATTACTACTCCACACCGGTGGCCGGTGGCCATGTGCCTATGCCCACCGTGGACAGGACCATCGATGGTCCCCGGTCCGATAAGGAAGCGACCGCGCAGGCTCAGCACCGGCTGGATGAGCTGATGGCAGGTCTGGCCGCCACGGATGTGGAGGTCGAGGGACACCTCGGGAGCGCCTACCCGCGCAAGGCGATCCAGGCGGCGCTGGCAGGCCACGACTTCGACGAAGTCATCGTGTCCACGCTGCCGCGGCGGGTGTCTGAGTGGCTCCAGGCCGATCTGCCTCACCGCATCGAGCGCCGGTACGGGGTGCCGGTGACGACGATCGTCATGGCCAAGCTACAAGCCGAGCGACCAACGGCAGGGGACGGCGAGTCGGGTCCGTCGGTCGGCAAGACGATTCTGGTGGCGGGGGTGGCCGCACTGGGGGGTTTCCTGTTCGGCTACGACACGGCGGTGATCAACGGGGCGGTTAAGGCCCTCGTGTCGACGTACAAGTTGGGGCCCTTCATGGCCGGGTTCGCGGTGTCCGTGGCGCTGCTCGGCTGCGCTGTCGGCGCATGGTTCGCGGGCGGTCTGGCTAATCGTTTCGGGCGGCCACGCGTCATGGTGATCGCGGCCGGTCTGTTCCTCGTCTCGGCGTTCGGCAGCGGGTTGGCGTTCAGCCAGTGGGACTTCAGCCTGTGGCGGTTCGTCGGCGGGATGGGGGTGGGTGCCGCCTCGGTGATCTCGCCGGCCTACATCGCGGAAATCTCCCCAGCGCGCCTGCGAGGTCGGCTCGGGTCGCTGCAGCAGCTGGCGATCGTGACCGGCATCTTCTTGGCTCTCCTGGTGGACTACGCGCTCGTAGCAACGGCGGGGAGCGCCTCTGACAAGTTGTGGCTGGGCGTCGCTGCCTGGCGGTGGATGTTCCTGTCTCTTGCGGTTCCAGCTCTCATCTACGGCGGCCTCGCGTTGACGATCCCGGAGTCGCCGCGCTACCTGGTGGCCAAGGACCGGCTTAAAGAGGCCGCCGATGTGCTGCGTCGTTTTGTCGTGGCCAAGCCGGACAAGAAGGTCGCCGAGATCGAGGAAACACTCAAAAGCGACCATGACTTCCAGCTCTCCGACCTGCGGGGACCGGCCGTGGGGCTGCTGCCCATCGTCTGGGTCGGGATCTTGTTGTCGGTGTTCCAGCAGTTCGTGGGCATCAACGTGATTTTCTACTACTCCAGCGTGCTGTGGCAGGCGGTGGGGTATGGCGAGTCGAAAGCCCTGCTCATCACCGTGATCACGTCCGTCACCAACATCGCGGTCACCGTCGTTGCGATCTCCCTGATCGACAAAGTGGGCCGCAAACCGCTTCTCATCGTGGGCTCCTCGGGGATGTTCCTCACCCTCGCCACGATGGCCTACTGCTTCCAGCAGGCGCAGGTCGTCGCGGGCAAGCCAACCCTGCCGGGATACCTCGGCACCGTCGCGTTGGTTGCGGCCAACCTGTACGTCGTCTTCTTCGGTGTCAGCTGGGGACCGGTCGTCTGGGTGATGCTGGGTGAGATGTTCAACAA
The DNA here is from genome assembly GCA_035654835.1 of Dermatophilaceae bacterium. Classification (GTDB taxonomy): domain Bacteria; phylum Actinomycetota; class Actinomycetes; order Actinomycetales; family Dermatophilaceae; genus UBA4719. The sequence goes on from DASRVZ010000120.1 coordinate 2,936, forward strand.
CCGCATCAGGGCGAGTGCCCTGGCGCTCGCAGCCGCCGCGCAGTGGCTGGCCAACTTTGCAATCTCGGTGTCGTTCCCGAAACTGAGTGCCATCGGCCTCGGGTTCACGTACGGCATCTATGCGGTGTTCGCCTTGATGTCGCTGGTGTTCGTGCTGAAAGGCATCAAGGAAACCAAGGGCCGAGAGCTCGAGGAGATGGACTGACCCATGACCGCGCATGCGTCGACCGTCCGCGACCTGCCCGACGAGGGACTCTTCTTCGAGCGGCTGGCCGGGCGGCGGCCCGCCGTGTTCCTCGACTACGACGGGGTCCTCACGCCTATCGTCGATCGGCCCGAGGACGCTGTTATCTCCAAAGGCATGCGCACCACGGTGCGGGCTCTGGCCCGGCGCTGCCCGGTGTGCGTGGTCAGCGGCCGCGACCCACAGACACCCGTTCATAGAGTGCAACTGGGCGGACTCGCTTCTGCCGGCAGTCACTCCCAGCCGCTGGGATCACCTAGGTGTCGCCCCGACGGTTGCTGGGCTGGCAGCGCACCGGAAAACACTGATTGCCTAAGAGGGTACGAACAAAAGCAGGCATCAGAAGGTGACCCGAGCGCTGATGTGCTGACTCTCCGTGCGGTACTCCACACTCATAGCGGCCAGTTTCGGAAGCGCGTCCTTCCGCCGCCTATCGCCCACCGTGGGGCAGGCATCACAGCGCCCCACGCGCATCCGCCAGGTGCCGGTGCATGCGGGCTTAACGAGCCATCGTCGCGGAGCGCCCCAGCGATGCGGCGCCGACGACGCCGGCGTCGTCTCCCAGCTCGGACACGACGAAGCGCAGGTCGGGCGAGGGCTGGAGCATCCACGCTGAGGCACTGT
>DASRVZ010000121.1:0-13480 GCA_035654835.1 Dermatophilaceae bacterium
GTCGCCGCCCCATTCGTCGGGAAACACGAACTGGACCTGGCGGCACGAGACGCCGCTGAGCCGCGCCGAAGACGACAAGGACCATGAGCACTGACGGGGCACTGAACCACCAGCGGCGGTAGAAGGGCTTCTTTTTCGCACCCATGTGCCCCCTCCCGAAGATCGACCCGCCCGCGCAGTCCAAACGGTATGTGTCGGCCCGGCGAGGGGTCGGGTTAATCCGCGGGAAGTGACCCGGATGGACTACCTCGAGCTGACCCGGGAAGGGACCGCGCCCGAGGCCGGCCGACGCGCAGTCGAGCGGTCAGGCGTGATGGGCAGTCAGGAGTGATGAGCGCGTTCCGAGCGCCAGATGTTGAATGCGGCGGCTGTGATGGGGCGCGATAGGTGGTAGCCCTGAGCGACGTCGCACCCGAAGGCGTCCAGGGCGGTCAGAGCTTGCTCGGTCTCGACGCCCTCGGCGACAAGGGTGAAGCCGAGGTTGTGGCCGAGGTCGACGACGCTGTGCACGATCAGGGCGTTGCTGGGGTCCTCGGTCATCGTCGTGACGAAGGACCTGTCGATCTTGAGCTCGCTGACCGGCAGGTCCTTGAGCTGGCCGAGGCTGGTGTATCCGGCCCCGAAGTCGTCGATGGAGATTCCTATCCCGAGGGTGGAAAGCTGCTCCAGCAACTGCTGTGCCCGCGCCGGATCGGTCATGATCGCCGACTCGGTCACTTCGAGGTTGAGCAGCTCCGGGCCGACACCGTGTGCGCTGAGGAGCGCCGCGACCTGTCCGGGCAGGCCCTCGTCGAGAAGGTTCCGGACTGACAGGTTCACCGAGACGGTCAGCGGGCGGCCGGCGTCGGACCAGGTGCGAGCCTGCGCAAGGGCGAGGTCCAGGACGTGGCGGGTGAGCGGGCCGATCAATCCCGTGTGTTCGATGAACGGAATGAACTCGTCGGGAAAGACCAGACCGCGCTCAGGGTGCTGCCAGCGCACGAGAGCCTCGGCGCCAACGACATCGCCAGTGCTGATACTGACCTTGGGCTGGTAGTGCAGGATGAGCTCGCCCCGGTCCAGCGCCCGGCGCATGTCCCCGAACAGCGCGAGGCTGGCCGGTGAGTGCCTGTCCAGAGCAGAGTCGTAGACGGAGATCCCTAGATTTTGGGTCTTTGCGGAGTACATGGCGATGTCGGCGCGCTGCAGCAGGATGGCCTCATCCTGGCCGTGCTCACCGGACAGCACGACCCCGATGCTGACCTCCACGTCCAGGTCGATGCCTTCGACTCGAAACGGCGTCTCCAACGCAGCCCTTAGCTTGACGGCGACGGCGGTGGCGGCGGCGGCGCTGCGTACGTCTGGCAACAGGACCACGAACTCGTCCCCGGCCAGGCGGGCGACGGTGTCCATGTCGCGCACCACGCTGGCCAGACGCGGCCCGACCTGGGTCAGCAACTCGTCCCCGTGGTGGTGGCCGAAGGTGTCATTGACCTGCTTGAACCGGTCCAGGTCCAGGAGCAACAACCCGGTGCTGGTCCCCCGTCGGGTGTCCGCGCGCAGCGCCTGCCCGAGCCGGTCGGAGAGCAGCGTGCGGTTCGGCAGCCCGGTCAGGGCATCGTGCAGCGAGTCGTGCACGGCGCGGGCCCGTTCGACATCCAGCAACCGGCGGTGTCCACGGGTAATCGATGTGAGCAGGGCCGCGAGCGCCAAGCCAACCAGAAACACCATGGGGGTCAGCAGGCGGTTGAGAGTCTCCAGCCGTTGCAGATACGCGAGCGCATCCATCGCGATTTGATTCTTGTGGCCTGTCGCCGCGACCACAGCCTTCTGAATGTCGTCGAAAAATGGGTCGACCTGACCACCGTCGATCAGCACCGCGGCGGCCGTGTCGCCTCTGTCGACCGCCGCGAACAACCGATCGATCGCTACCAGGTAGTCGCGGTGCTCAGCCAGGACGCGGTCCACGAATGCTCGGTCACCAGCGTCCCCTTGTCCCCGGACCCGGCCCAGTGCCGAGACGAGGTCGGCGGCGGCCGAGTTGTAACTCGTCCGGATTTGGGGCCCTGGCTCGAGGCGGTACTTGCGTTCCAGCGACTCCTCGGCAGCCACCGCTCTGGCGGCTTCCGCGTAATGGCCGGACAGGTCGTTGGCCGCCACTGCCCGACTCGCCGCGATGCTGGTCGCCTGTGACGACCACACGGCGAACACGGTGACAGCGAGCAGAACGAGCACCAGCACGACGCTCGCAATCCGGCTGCGCCAGGCCAAGCGGTCGTCGGACTCCTGCAGACGCACCCCGGCAACGCCCTCGCCCCGCGCTCGGTCAAGAACTAGGGGTGCATCGAGATCGGGCGGCGGCTTGGCCATAGTCGTGGTCCTCTCGTCGCCTCACAGGCATCTACGTGTCTGATCAAGCTTGTCGACTCGGGCCAGCCCCCGCCCACTGATCCCGAATGCTTGTCAACGCGCTCGCCGGGCAAGGTGCGGGTTTCTGTGATCCTTCCGCCATCGGCGAGTGACGGGTATCAGCCGATCGGCTGATCCCGGGGTCGATCAGGCGTGGTGCGAGCCATCTCCGCCTAATACTTGGCCCGTTTCCGCGGGGACGAGATGGCCTGGCGCGGGTTGGTCTTCACCACCGCGCGACGACGGCGGTCGACGAGGGTCGCCGGCCCCGCCCAGCCCACTTCCCAACCACGCCACCAGCAACTCCCTCCCCAGACACCGACACTGACCCCTCCAACACCGCCGGTGGGCGACGCCCTGCTCGCGGTCCGGACGATCCCGGACACGGTCACACCCTGCAGTCGTCTAAACGGACGGGCATGGTCCGGACGGGCTATGCTTTTCACCGCAGGCGAGGCCCACACAAGGACCTCGCCACAGGTGAAGACAGAGGACGACACATGCCCTTCTTGGTGGTCTTGGTATCGGACCGACTCTCATGACCCCGACGATCCTCTGGGCACTCCTGACAGCCACGGCGGTGATGGCCATCGCCATCGCCATCGCGTTCGCCATCACCACTGCGTCCAGAAAGGCTCGGGCGGCGGCTCTCGCAGCGAAGCCGGTACGCCCCATCGACCAGGAATGTGCGGGCGTCGGCCACACCTACTTGGTCCATGAGACCGGATGGCGCTGCGCCGTGTGCGGCAACCATGTGTCCCGACAAGAGGGCGAGCTCTATGGCCTCGCCGAGGACGGTCGAATTGACCGTCGCCGCGAACCACGGTGAGCACGCCCATCTGACGCACGCCCATCTGAAGCACGCCGCAACCGCCTGGCGTCGCCGATGGGTCCGGGTCAGCCGGTCGGGGACACCGCCTCGGCCATAGGGGCGAGGTGGTCGGCGGTTCCTCCGCACCATTCGAGCAGAAGCAGAGTCGCATCGTCGCTGGTGACGCCACCTCGCTCGAGCATCAACGCCCGGGAGAGAAAGCTCACCGTCTCCTGCACCGGATCACGGTTCGCACTGATTCGCTCGATCAGCTTCCTCAGCCGTGTCTCGCCGGACTCGCCGCCGCTGGTTCGGTCCTCCTCGATGACGCCGTCGGTGAAGAACAACACCCGGTCACCCCGCTCGAGCGTTCTCTCAGTGACCACCGGCCTCGCCCCGCCGAAGCCGACCGGCAGGGTCGTGGGGCTGGTGAGCTCGGCCACGAGGTGATGGTCCCGGAGGAGCAGCGGCGCTGGATGCCCAGCGTTGACCCATTGCAGCAGCCCGGATCGGACGTCCAGCCGGGCCATCTGAGCAGTCACGAATCGGTCAGCACCGAACTGGTCGGCGATCGCTTCGTCCATCGCCGAGTAGAGACCATCCAGGCCGACGTCGAGGCGTCTGGCATGGCGGTAGGCACCCATGGCGAGGGTCGCCATGACTGCAGCGTTTAGTCCATGGCCCATCGCGTCGATCATGGCCACGTGCAGGATGTTGTCGTTGAGGGCGTAGTCGAAGCTGTCCCCGGCAACGTCATATGCCGGCTCGAGGGCGCCTGCGATGGCAACCTGGGGCGTCGTCATCATCAGCGGCGGTAGCAGCTGCCACTGCATCTCGGCGGACAGGCTCATCGGCTGCCGTCGCCGGGCCTGGAAGAAACGGCCGGTGTACATGCTCTTGGTGACCAGTATGTCGGCGACGAGGCCAGCCAGCCGTCGAGTCAACCGCCGATCATGGTCGTCGACAGTGTCGAGAGTGAAGACGAGGACACCGACGCGATCGGTGCCATCAAGCAACGGGACGAAGAGCCGCACCCCGTCGGACTGTGCCTCCTCGATGGTCACGTCAGTCTGGAAGGCGCGGCCGGCCGTCGATCCGTCGATCGGCCACGGGCCGCCCTTCAGCAGCCGTTCCCCTGGCAGCGGCACCAGCGTCATCTGGTCGTAGTCCTGCAGCAGAACCTCGACGTCCCGCAGTCCGATGATCGCGATCTCCTGCTCGATGAGCGGGGCGATCATGTGGCGGCGGCATACGGTGCGCCCTGTCAAGCAGCGAACCGAGCAATCGCTCCCCGAACCCCTCCGATCGGTCCACCACAGGCGAGGACTCGGAACTTTCGCGTTCGTCGACCATGAGCGACATCATTCTCTTTCGGTCACCCCGGGTCCACCGTCGAGCGACGTATGTATACGTACCCAAACCCGCGCTGACAACGGGACTTCCGGCCTCTGCGAGGATCGGGTCCATGAGAGCTTTGGTGAAGCCCACCGCAGGTCCCGGTCTCGAGCTGATGGAGCGCCCCGAACCGACGGTCGGTCCCGATGACGTGAAGATCCATGTCCAGCGAGCCGGCCTGTGTGGCACGGACCTGCACCTCGAGTCGTGGGACGACTGGGCCGCATCCGTGGTCAAACCACCTCTCGTCATCGGTCATGAGTTCTTCGGCGAGGTCGCCGAGATCGGCCAGGACGTCACGTCCGTTGCCGTCGGACAGAAGGCGTCAGGCGAGGGGCACGTCGTCTGCGGGACCTGCCGCAACTGCAGGGCGGGCAGGCGCCACGTGTGTATCCGGACGTCGAGCGTGGGGGTCAACCGCGACGGTGCTTTCGCCGACTACGTGGTGATCCCGGCGGGCAACGTGTGGGTGCAGCCCGACGACATGGACCCCGACCTGGGCGCGGTGTTCGACCCGCTTGGCAATGCGGTGCACACGACGCTGTCCTTCCCACTGGCGGGTGAGGACGTCGTGGTCACCGGCGCAGGCCCGATCGGGATCATGGCCGCTGCCATCGCACGCCATGTGGGCGCGCGTTACGTCGTGGTTACCGACATCTCGGACTACCGGCTCGAGCTCGCCAAGGCTGCCGGCGCGGACCTGACCGTCAACGTCTCGCACACCACGCTGGCGGAGGCACAGCAGCAGCTTGGTATGCGCGAGGGCTTCGACATCGGACTCGAGATGTCCGGCAGCCCGTTGGCCATGGCGGAGATGCTCACCAACCTCAACCACGGTGCTCGGGTGGCGATGCTCGGACTGCCGACGGACGCGTACCCGATCGACTGGGGCAAGGTGATTACCCACATGGTCACCATCAAGGGCATCTACGGCCGGGAGATGTACGACACGTGGTATGCCATGAGCGCGATGCTGGCTACGTCGGCGACACTGCGCGATGCCGTGCGCTCGGTCATCACCCACCACTTCCCCGCCGAGCAGTGGCAGGACGCCTTTGCCGCAGCGCGATCAGGCCAGTGCGGCAAGGTTGTCCTGGACTGGAGCTGACCCTGTCCTGTCCGAGATCTGGCCCCTGCCTTCAGCGGGCTCATCACAACTGACGAACTCAGCACCACTGACGAAGAGAGACATCTGATGTACGGAGCGTTCAAGGACCAGCTGAAGACCACGCTGCAGGAGATCACAGCCGCGGGACTGTACAAGAGCGAGCGCGAGCTCACCTCCGCCCAGTCGGCCCACATCACGACCGCCAAGGTCGCTGCCGTGAACTTCTGCGCAAACAACTACCTGGGCCTGGCCAACCACCCCAAGGTCGTTGCTGCCGCGTCGCAAGCGTTGCAGGAGTGGGGCTTTGGCATGGCCAGTGTGCGCTTCATCTGCGGCACACAGACCCTGCACACCGAGCTCGAGGCGAAGATCTCCGCATTCCTCGGCACCGAGGCGACCATCCTCTACTCGTCATGCTTCGACGCCAACGGTGGCGTCTTCGAGACCCTGTTCGACGCCCAGGACGTGATCATCTCCGACGAGCTCAACCACGCCTCGCTCATCGACGGGATCCGTTTGTGCAAGGCCCAGCGGTTGCGCTACAAGAATGCGGACATGGCCGATCTCGAGGCCCAACTCAAGTCCGCAGCGAGCGCCCGTCGCCGAGTGATCGTTACCGACGGCGTGTTCTCGATGGATGGCTCGTTCACACCCCTCGACCGGATCTGCGACCTCGCCGATCAGTACGACGCCCTGGTCATGGTCGACGACTCCCACGCGGTTGGCTTCGTCGGCACGGGCGGTCGCGGCACACATGAGCTGTACGACGTCATGAACCGTGTCGACATCCTTACCGGCACTCTGGGCAAGGCCCTCGGCGGCGCATCGGGCGGATACGTCGCCGCACACCAGGAGATCGTTGACCTCCTGCGCCAACGGTCTCGCCCCTACCTGTTCTCGAACGCCGTGGCCCCGACCGTGGTGGCCGGGTCCATGGCCGCCCTCGACCTGGCCGCGAAGTCCGACGAGGGACGCGCGGCGTTGACCCGCAATACGACACTGTTCCGCTCGTTGATGACCGAAGCCGGCTTTGACCTGCTGCCCGGCACACACCCGATCACCCCCGTGATGTTCCCCGGCGAGGACGGCGCGCGCATGGCGTCCGCAGTCGCCGACGCCATGCTGGCAGACGGCATCTACGTGATCGCCTTCTCGTATCCCGTTGTGCCCCAAGGCAAGGCGCGTATCCGCGTGCAGCTTTCGGCGGCGCACAGCGAGGACGATGTCCGAGCCTGTGTGGCTGCTTTCGTCAAGGCCCGGACCAGCGTCGGGTAGCGACCTCAGAGATACAGGCCGGTCGGGTCGGCCTCGACCCCTGGCTCGGCCACCGCGTGGATGTCGCGTTCTCGTAGCAGGACGTAGCCCTTGCTCTGCAGCTCGACCTCGGCTCTGTCCTCGGGGTCATACAGGATGCGGTCCCCGACCTGGATCTGCCGCACGTGCTGACCGATCGCGACGACGGTGGCCCAGGCCAGTCGCTTGCCGATGCTGGCTGTCGCGGGGATCACCAAGCCGCCGCCGGTCTGACGTTCGCCGGCCTCGCCCTCGGTCGAGACGAGCACCCGGTCGTGCAGCATCCGGATCGGCAGGCGGTCATCACCCGCAGGGGGAACGCTCTCAGCCACGGCGGCGATGGCCACGCCCACCGTGATGGCGGTGACGTCGAAGGATGGCCAGACCCAACAGCACGGCCGAGCCCGCCGCGATCGCACCGACGCGCTCCACGCGCAGGTCCCCCTCCGGCGTGTGGGTGGCCTCGATGAGCTTGGCCTTGGCGGATTCGGCCTGTCGGCGAGCGATCTCCTTGGGTTGGGCGCGGATCGCCAGCTCGTCGATGGTGCTGGCCAGACGGGCACGGGTCTCGACGATCTCGGCCTCGATGGCGGCCGGGGAGGTGCTGGTCTGCTCGCCCATACGAGTCACTCCTTTGTGCGATCGGGTTGTGCGATCCGGTTCTGCGATCCGGTCGCTACACGACCATAACGCAGACTGGGACCACGCATCCGGGTGAACAGCCCGGCGCATCCACCGGAAGGACTCCCCCATGCCCCGCCTCGAAACCGGCCAGGCAGCACCGGCGTTCACACTCAGTGACCATGCCGGCCGGTCGGTGTCGTTGAGCGACTTCGTCGGTCGCGACCTGATCATCTTCTTCTACCCCGCAGCCATGACACCGGGGTGCACCAAGGAGGCGTGCGACTTCCGCGACTCACTGGCCCGGTTGCAGAACGCGGGATACGACGTCGTCGGTATCAGCCCCGACAAGCGGGACAAACTAGCCAGGTTCGTCGAGAAGGAGTCGTTGACGTATCCCCTGCTCTCGGACACCGACAGGGCGGTCATGGACGCGTACGGGGCATACGGCGAGAAGATGCTCTACGGGAAGAAGGTCACCGGCGTGATCCGTTCGACCATCGTTGTCGGCCCGGACGGCAACGTCACGTTGTCGAAGTACAACATCAAGGCCACCGGTCACGTCGCCTCCCTGAGCAAGGCCCTCGGGCTCGACTGACCCGGCATACCAAGCCTCGCTTGTTGCGGCGAGACCACCGAATCGGGGTCACCGAGGACGAAGTTCGGTGGGTTCGCCGCAACAAGGCAATCGGTCTGGTGGCCGGCGGACCCTATGATGGCGGTCGAGCGGCCGTAGCCCAATTGGCAGGAGGCACAGGTTTTAGGTACCTGACAGTGTGAGTTCGAGTCTCACCGGCCGCACCAGCGAAGAATCGTCACCCATACGGGGGTTGGCACCCATGACCGGGTTTGGTCACCAATGACGTCGACATCGAACGAGCCGGGCCACGACCTGCGCATCGGCCATGGCCCCGGCCTTCGCGGCGGCGTGGTGATCCCGAACCACGAACTGCGAGAACGCTTTTCGCGATCGTCCGGCCCAGGCGGTCAGAGCGTCAACACCACGGACAGCAAGGTCGAGCTGAGGTTTGCTCCGCTGCAGTCGGGCGCCTTCACCGACGACCAGAGGTCACGACTGGTGGCTTCACTCAGCCAGCGCCTCGTCGATGGCGACCTGATCATCACGGCTTCGGAGCAGAGGTCCCAGCGACAGAACCGCGTCGCTGCGCGCGAACGGCTGGTGGCGATCCTGCGAGGGGCCCTCGCCCCACCGCCGCCGAGCCGCAGACCCACCAGGCCGACCCGCGGGTCCCAGCGACGCCGGCTGGAGGCCAAGAAACAACGTGGTCAGACCAAGTCCGGCCGAGGCCAGGTCCGCGACCTCGACGCATAGCGGCCCTTCCCTCGGTCAGTCGACGTTGACCGTGATGGTGTGCCAGCCGGTGGCACCGTCGGGCGCAGGGGGCGCCTCCTGCTCTGTCTGCACAGTGCCCTCGGCGTCGGTCGCCCGGACGGTGATCGTGTGGCTTCCCTTCACGGCCTGCCAGGGCAGCACCCACTGTCGCCATGAGTCGATGGTGGGCTCCTCTGCCAAGCGCGCCGCCTGCCATGGGCCGTCGTCCACCCGCACCTCGACCGCCTTGATCCCGCGATGTTGCGCCCACGCGATCCCCGCGACAGCCACCGTCCCGGCCTTGACCCGGTCGCCGCTGCGCGGGACGTCGATACGCGACTCCGTCTTGACCGGGCCGCGTGCAGACCAGCCCCGAGGGGTCCAGTAGCCCTCGTCGTCGGCAAACGTGGTCACCTTCAGCTCGGTCACCCACTTGGTCGCCGAGACATAGCCATACAAACCCGGGACCACCATCCGGACCGGGAACCCGTGTTCCAGGGGCAACGGCTCGCCATTCATCGCAATCGCAAGCAATGCGTTGCGGTCGTCGGTCAGCACGGACAGCGGCGTACCGGCGGTCCACCCGTCGATGCTGGTCGACAACACCATGTCTGCGCCCGGCTTGGGTCCTGCCATCTTCAGCAGCTCCCGCACCGGCCATCCGGTCCAGACCGCGTTACCCGTCAGGTCGCCCCCGACCTCGTTCGAGACACACATCAACGTGACCAGCGCATCCTGCATCGGCTTGGTGAGCAGGGTCACCCAGTCGATGGTGACCTCTTGGTCGACCATCCCGTGAACCTTCAGCGACCAGCCCGCGGTGTCGAGCTGCGGCACGACCAGTGCGGTGTCGATGCGGTAAAAGGCCTCGTTGGGCATGACATACGGGGTGATCCCCTTGACGTCAAGCTGCGCGCCAGGGGGGATGACAACCGGATTGACGGCCTTGGGAAGCCTTACAGCAGAGCGGGATTCAGCCGCTTGTGCTGCACGCTGCCCAAACGACTGACCGATCGCGGCGGCTGTGGCTGCAGCGGCGGCGACGCCGGCGCCCCCCACAAGAAAGCGACGGCGGTCGATGCTGCTCCCGGCGGACGCCTTGGCCCCTTGCGGCCACAACGCCGACAAAGCCCAGAGACCGGCAGCGATGCCGATCATGGTGGGAAGGATGTCGAAGCTGCCGGAATGGGGACGTGAGACAACCGCCAGCGCGCCGATGGCACCGACCACGACAAAGACCACCAAGCCCGCCGTCTGCCGCCCTGCCCCAAGGACGCCGATGAGCGCACAGATCGCGGTGAGGACCACCGCCATCCCGATGAAAAGAGCCAGCTTGTCGTTGGTGCCAAAGCTCGAGACCGCGAAGTTCTTCAACCACGGGGGCGTGTGATCGACGAACACGCCACCGACAGCGACCACCGGCGACGGGGTGCCGGTCGCGAGCCCGGTTCTGGTCATCAGGCCGGCCAGCAGCTCGGCGACACCCAACGTGAGCGCCCCGGCGACGATGCCGACAAGTGCCGACCACGACCGCTTCATCTGAGAAGCGTGCCATGACACCCCGCATGTGCTGCCCTGCCGTGCATTACAAGGCGCTAACGGTCCTGAGCGCGTGCCTGGGGTCAGCCGAGCACGTCTCGCAGATCAGCAGCCAGCGCGCGAAGAGCCTTGCCACGGTGAGAGATCGCGTTCTTCTGGTCGCTGTTGTACTCCGCGAGCGTGCGCGTGTCGCCATCCACCTGCAGGATCGGGTCATAACCGAAACCGTTGGTGCCACGTGGTGCCCGGGTCAGCGTGCCGCGCACCTGCCCCTCGCGGAGGAACACCCTGCCGTCGGGCATCGCCAGGGCCGCCGCGCAGACAAACCCGGCCGCACGGTGCTCGTCCCTGACGTCGTCGAGCTGGCTGAGCAGGAGGTCGACGTTGGCGCGGTCACCGCCATGTGCCCCCGCCCAGCGGGCGCTGAAGATGCCCGGCGCGCCCCCGAGGACGTCCACGGCCAGGCCGGAGTCGTCGGCGATCGCGGGCAATCCGGTCGCCCTTGCCACGGCAACAGCCTTGAGGGTCGCGTTCTCGGCGAACGTGACGCCGTCCTCCACGACGTCCTCGACGTCGGGGAACTCGGAGACACCGACGATCTCGAGGCGGATCTCCTCCACGAGGTCGGCCAGGATCTCGCGCAGCTCGACGACCTTGTGGGGGTTACGGGTCGCCAGAACGATCTTCGTCACTCGGGGACCGTCACTCGATGACCTGCGCAAGGGCCACCAGCTGCAGCTTGGTGAGCTCGGCGCAACCACGGGCGGCAAGGTCGAGCAGGGCGTTGAGCACGTCCCGGTCGAACGGCTCGGCCTCGGCCGTGCCCTGGATCTCGATGAAGGCGCCGGTCCCCGTCAGGACAACGTTCATGTCGGTGTCTGCGGTGGAGTCCTCGGGATAGTCCAGGTCCAGGAGCGGCACACCCTTGACGACGCCGACGCTGACGGCCGCGACCGAGCCCTTGAGCGGCTGGGCGTTCTTGCCGATGGCGCCAGTGCGACGACCGGTCTCGATGGCGTCGGCCAGGGCGACATAGGCGCCCGTGATCGCGGCTGTCCGAGTGCCACCGTCGGCCTGCAGAACGTCGCAGTCGAGGATGATCGTGTTCTCCCCCAACGCCTTGGTGTCGACGACGGCCCGCATGCTGCGACCGATCAGACGCGAGATCTCGTGGGTGCGACCACCGATGCGGCCTTTGACCGACTCACGGTCGGAGCGGGTGTTCGTGGCCCTCGGCAGCATCGCGTACTCGGCGGTGACCCAGCCCTCGCCGCTGCCCTTGCGCCAGCGCGGCACGCCCTGGGTGAATGACGCCGCGCACAGCACGCGGGTCCTGCCGAACTCCACGAGGACGCTGCCCTCGGCGTGGTCGAGCCAGTTGCGGGTGATCACGATGTCGCGAAGCTGGTTGGGGTTGCGGCCGTCGTGACGGGCATTGGTGGAAGTCATGTGCCCAAGGCTAGGCGCTCGAGTACCGAGATCGTGTACGGCGTCTGGTTCGGACGATGGTGTGGAGCATCCGGTTCAGAGATCGTGCAGGGCGTCCGGTTCAGAGATCGTAAACAGCGTCCGGCTCGGCGAGCTCGACGGCGCCCGGCCACACAGCGGCTGCCTGGGCACGGCATACGGCGGGGTCGTTCCACGGGGGGATGTGGGTGAGCATCAGCCGCTGCACTCCCCCGGCATCGACCGCGGCCTGAGCCGCCCGGCTGCCGGACAGGTGGATGTCCCGTGCAACATCGCGACCATCGACGAACGCCGAGTCCGTCAGGACCAGAGCTGCGTTGTGGAACAACGGCATCAGTCCGTCGCAGGTGTCCGTGTCGCCGGTGTAGGCAAGCGCCTTGCCGTCGGCCTCGACCCGGATGCCGTAGGCCTCGTCGGGGTGGTTGACCAGATGAGATGTGATGGTGAAGGGCCCGATTTGGACTGCCGCACGATCGACCAGCTCACGGAAGTCGAACTCGTTGTGCATGCCGTCGGGCGGTGTCATGTCGTATGCGCGAGCCATGCGTTCGCCAGTGCCTCGGGGGCCATAGACGAGGATCCGGCTGCGCGAAACCGCGGTGGGGCTGTACTTCTGGACGACATAGAGGCCGCAGAGGTCGAGGCAGTGATCCGAGTGCAGGTGAGTCAGCACCACGGCGTCGATGGCCAACGGGTCAATGTGTCGTTGGAGCGCCCCCAGGGCGCCGCTGCCGAGGTCGAGCACGAGGTTCCACGTGCGACCTTCGTGCTCAGCCTGGACGAGATAGCAGGACGCCGGCGAGCTCGGCCCGGCGAAGGATCCGGAGCACCCGACGACGGTCAGCCTCATCGTGCCGACGCCACAGGATCGGTGCTGGCGCGCACGACCTCGGGCCCGAGGAACCGGCGGGCGAGCCGTTCGAACTCCTGCGGGTCCCCGGTCGTGAGGAACTCGTGCTTCGGCGGCGGCAGGTGGTCGGGTCGCAGCATTCGAGCATCGGCGAGCAAACGGAATACGTCCTTGGCGGTCTCCTCGGCCGAAGAGACCAAGGTGACGTTCTCGCCCATCACGTAGGAGATGACGCCGGTCAGTAGCGGATAGTGCGTGCAGCCGAGGATGAGCGTGTCGACGCCTTTGGCCGCGACGGGCTCGAGGTAGGAGCGAGCGACGGCGAGCAGCTCATCGCCAGAGGTGACACCGGACTCGACGAACTCGACGAAGCGCGGACAGGGCCGGCTCGTAACCGTGATCTGCGGGGCTGCCGTGAACGAGTCGATGTAGGCCTTGCTCTGATGCGTCGCCTTCGTGGAGATGACGCCGACCTTGTTGTTACGGGTGGCTGCGACGGCTCGGCGGACCGCGGGACGGATGACCTCGATGACAGGGACGTCATAGCGCTCGCGAGCGTCGTGGAGCACCGCGGCCGAGGCGGAGTTGCAGGCGATCACCAGGGCTTTGACCCCGCGATCCACCAGACGGTCGAGGCACTCGAGCGAGAACTTGCGGATCTCGGCGATCGGACGC
>DASRVZ010000122.1:0-11587 GCA_035654835.1 Dermatophilaceae bacterium
TCCAAGGACGGCGGGTCCAGGGACTGCTGGTCCTCGACGCTGGGCAGTCTTGACCCGCACTACTCCTCCGGGCCGCTGAACCACTGGTTCTACCTGGCCTCCGAGGGCTCCGGCGCCAAGGTCATCAACGGCGTCTCCTACAACAGCCCGACCTGCAACGCCTCGACCGTGACCCCCATCGGTCGCGCCGCAGCCGAAAAGATCTGGTACCGCACCCTGTCGACGTACCTCACGTCGAACAGCAACTACGCCGCGGCCCGTACGGGAGCTGTCAAGGCCGCCAAGGACCTGTATGGCGTCGGGTCGGCGCAGTGCGCTGGCATCGTGGCGTCCTTCGCGGCGATCTCAGCCCCGGTCGGCACCGAGACCTGTGGAACCACACCGCCGCCCACCGGGAACCTGCTGCTCAACCCGGGCTTCGAGTCCGGCGCCGTCAACTGGACCGGCAGCGCCGGCCCGATCACCACTAACACCGGCCGTCCGTCGCATACGGGCTCCTGGAAGATGTGGCTTGGCGGCAATGGCGGCACGACCACCGAGACCGAGTCGCAGTCGGTGACCATCCCGTCCGCCGCGGCCGCTCCGGCGCTGTCTTACTGGATTCGCACGGACACCTCTGAGTCCGGCACGACGGCATACGACACTATGAAGGTCCAGGTCGTCTCCGGTGCCACCACTACCACGTTGGTGACGTACTCCAACGTGGGCACCAATGCGACGTACTCGCAGAAGTCGTTCAGCCTGGCGGCCTACAAAGGCCTGACGATCACCGTGAAGTTCCTGATGAGTGAGGACTACTCGCTCCAGACGAGCTTCGTGGTCGACGACACGGCCGTCACGACCGGCTGAGCTGGAGCTGGCCTGACTTCGGAGGCCGGGACGCCACACCGCGAGGTTGGCGCCCGGCCTTCGGGCTTTCCGGCTTCTGACGCATCCCCGAGGGATCAGACGGGTGTGCACATGCTGGAGGCGGAACGGCCGCCGTTGAGGTCATTGACCAGCTCGTTGAAAACGGGGCCTGCGGCACCGATCTGTGGGTCCTCCACCCTGACCGGCCCGCCCGCAGGGGAGAGCACCATGGTGACCAGGTCGTCGGGGAAGGCGGCGGTGGTCTTGCCGGGGGTGATGTGAGGCCACGGCACCTGCGATGCGGCGGTCGTCAGCCGTTTGGCAGCCTCCGGGGTGAGCTGGCACTGCTGCTGCGCTTTTCCCTTTTGCGTGACCGACACCAGCCCGTCGCTGGTGACGACCATCACGTCATGGAAGCCTGCGACGCCGCCGTCTCGGGTGATCGTCAGCGGGAAGACCGACGGTGGGGACGGGCTGTTGGACGGGCTCTGAGAGCCGCAGGCGGTCATTGCCGCCACCGCAGCAGTGCAGCAGACGACTCGTACACGTTGTCGCATTGGTCAACCTCCACCGATCGGACGACGCTGGTCTGCCATCGGTTCCTTCTGGGGATGGTTCACGTGAGATTGGTCCCACCCGGAGCACCCCGAGGAAATCACCCTGTATAGCCGCGGGCTACGCTCCGCTGGGACGTTCCCTTACCGAATGATGAGGATGAACTCGTGGATCTATTTGAATACCAGGCGCGCGACATGTTCGAAGCGCACGGTGTGCCGGTGCTCGCTGGCGCCGTCGCCGAGACAGTGGAAGAAGCCCGCGCAGCGGCAGCAACGATCGGCGCCAACAGCGGCGGAGTGGTCGTCGTCAAGGCGCAGGTCAAGGTCGGTGGACGAGGCAAGGCCGGTGGCGTGAAGGTCGCCAAGTCTGTTGATGAGGCCGCCGAGAAGGCCGGTCAGATCCTTGGTATGGACATCAAGGGCCACACTGTCCACAAGGTGATGATCGCCGCCGGCGCGCAGATTGCGGAGGAGTACTACTTCTCCGTCCTGCTCGACCGCGCCAACCGCTCCTATCTCGCGATGGCCAGCAAGGAAGGCGGCGTGGAGATCGAGGTGCTCGCGGTAGAGCGTCCCGAGGCACTCGCCCGCATCCCCGTCGACCCGATCGTGGGCATCGACGCAGCCAAAGCCAAAGAGATCGTCGACGCGGCCAACTTTGACGAGGACGTCAAGGTGCAGATCGCCGAGGCCATGCAGAAGCTGTGGACCGTCTACCGTGACGAGGACGCGACGCTGGTCGAGGTCAACCCGCTGGTCAAGACCACCGAGGGCAGGATCGTCGCCCTTGACGGCAAGGTGACCCTCGATGACAACGCCGGCTTCCGTCACCTCGCGCACGAGGCGCTGGAGGACAAGGCATCGGCCGACCCCCTGGAGGCCGCAGCCAAGGCCAAAGACCTCAACTACGTCAGGCTCGACGGCTCCGTCGGCGTCATCGGCAACGGAGCGGGCCTGGTCATGTCGACACTGGATGTCGTCGCCTACGCCGGCGAGGAGTTCGGAGCACCCGGCAACCACCCGCGGCCCGCGAACTTCCTGGACATCGGCGGCGGTGCGTCCGCCGAGGTCATGATTGACGGTCTGCACATCATCCTGGGCGACGAGAACGTCAAGTCGGTCTTGGTCAACGTCTTCGGTGGCATCACCTCGTGCGACGAGGTGGCCAACGGCATCGTCGGCGCCCTCAAGGTCCTCGGCGACGAAGCCACCAAGCCGCTGGTCGTCAGACTGGACGGCAACAAGGTCGACGAGGGTCGTCGTATCCTCGCCGAGTTCGGGCACCCTCTGGTGACGGTGGAAGAGACCATGGACGGCGCGGCCCGCAAGGCCGCCGAGCTGGCTTCGGCCGCCAACACGAACTGAAAGGCGGCAACCACCATGGCAATTTTTCTCAACGCTGACTCCAAGGTCATCGTCCAGGGCATGACCGGCTCCGAGGGCCGCAAGCACACGCAGCTGATGTTGACCGCAGGCACCAACATCGTCGGCGGCGTGACTCCCGGCAAGGGTGGCCAGAAGGTCGAGTTCGACTCCGGCACCTTGGTGCCCGTCTTCGGGTCGGTAGCCGAGGCCATCGAGGCGACCGGCGCCAACGTGACCGTCGTCTTCGTCCCGGCCAAGTTCACCAAGGCCGCCGTGATCGAGGCCATCGACGCCAAGATCCCGCTCGCCGTCGTCATCACCGAGGGCGTCGCGGTCAAGGACAGTGCGGAGTTCTGGACCCACGCGCAGCAGGCCGGCACCACCCGCATCATCGGCCCGAACTGCCCTGGGGTCATCAGCCCCGGAGCCTCCAACGCCGGCATCATCCCGGCCGGCATCGCCGGTACCGGTCGCCTCGGCCTGGTCTCCAAGTCGGGCACCTTGACCTACCAGATGATGTACGAGCTGCGGGACATCGGTTTCTCCACTGCCGTGGGAATCGGTGGCGACCCGATCATCGGGACCACGCACATCGACTGCCTCGAGGCGTTCGAGAACGATCCTGACACGGACGCGATCGTCATGATCGGCGAGATCGGCGGGGACGCCGAGGAGCGGGCCGCGGCATACATCAAGGACCACGTCACCAAGCCGGTCGTCGGCTATGTCGCAGGCTTCACGGCCCCCGAGGGCAAGACCATGGGTCACGCTGGCGCGATTGTGTCCGGGTCGTCGGGTACGGCGGCAGCCAAGAAGGAGGCCCTCGAAGCCGCCGGTGTCAAGGTCGGCAAGACGCCGTCTGCGACCGCCTCGCTCGTGCGCGAGATCATGAAGAACCTGGGCTGACATACCCACAGCACGTCTGACGGGCCGGTCACCTCACTGAGGTGGCCGGCCACGTCTTTGCCTCTACCCATCCGTGAGGTCGCAACCATCGACCCGGATCGGGCGCAATCTCGTCGCCGTCGGCGCGCCCTGCCCCACCCCGCGGTTGTCGACCGCGACCATGGAGACCTCATGAGTCAGCTTCTTCGCGATCGTCGCGTCACCGCCACGCCCTTGCCCTCGGATGCCCTGACGGGCGGCCCTCTGAGGTGGCGCGCGGCGCTGGCCGGGGGGTCGGCAGCGGTGGTGTCGATGCTCACCACCGCCTTGCCTGCGCTGCTGGTCTGGGTCGCCAGCGCCGAGAGCACCGTGGAGTGGACCCGAGCCTTATCCGTCGGCTCCAGCGTCTGGCTACTGGCCAACGGAGCGCCGTTGGGGGCTGGGCAGGCGACGATCTCGCTGATTCCGTGGCTGTTGACCGCCATCCCGCTCGGGGTCGCCATCGTCGCCGTGCGCCGGGTTCTCGTGCAGCTCGACGACGGAGGGCCGCGCAGGTTCGAGACCCGGGGTGGTATGGGTCGCGACGTTGCCAACATGGCTGTGGCCTTCGTTGCCTCGTATGCCGCGGTAGGGCTGTTCGTCGCCCTGGCCACCTCCGGCCACCCCCTCCATGCATCGGCCTTGGGCTCGGTTCTGGGTACGACCGTCATTGGCGCGTTGGCTGTGCTGGCCGCCGTCGCCCTGGAGCTCAGGGGCGACATCGGTTCGCTCACGCCCGGTCTGAGTCGGGTGCTGAAGGCCCGGCTGCCGGTCAACCTGCGCCGGGCCATCCGTCCCGGGCTGGGTGGCGCGTTCGCCGTCTTCGGTGCGGGACTGGTGCTGACCGTCGGCGTGATCGTGGCGCACCGGGACCGGATCGGCCAGCTCTACGACACGCTGGGCGGCGATCCTGTCGGCATCAGCGTGCTCACTCTCGGCCAGCTCCTGGCGCTGCCCAATGTCGCGCTCTGGGCCGCGTCATGGATGGCGGGGCCCGGTTTCGCCTTCGGCCAGGGCACATCCATCACGTGGTCGCACTCACACCCTGGTCTGCTTCCCCTGATCCCCGGCCTGGGCGCCCTGCCGGACCCAGGCACGCTGCCCGCCGGTCTGTGGCTCGTTGTCCTTGTCCCCGTGGCAGCCGGGGTCCTGGTCGGCTGGCGAGCCGTGCGCTCGGTCGCTCGGCTCTCCTCGTGGCAGGTCAAGGCACGAGTCGCGGCGGCGGCCTGCCTGGTGGCCGCTCTGGTTCTGACGCTGGCGAGCGCTCTCGCGGGCGGTTCGCTGGGCGCCGCGCGGCTCAGCGTGGTCGGAGCGCCGTCGTTGGTGTTCGGTGCAGCCGTCTTCGGGGAGCTGATGCTCGGGGCCGCGGTCGTGGTCTGCGTCAGCCATCTGCGCGCTGTCCGACGCTGAGCTCCCTCAACGCTGAGCTCCCTCAACGCTCAGCCCGCTCAACGCTCAGCCCGCTTGTTGCGGGGAAACCACGGAATCAGAGCTGGCGAACCCCCGAAACGGTGGCTTGGGAGCAACAAGCCGGGGATGGGATGTCAGCGGTTGGCGTCGGGCAACCCACCCAGGAACGACGCGAAACCACCGTTGAAATGCGACGTGCACTCAGCCGCCGCGACCGCTGTATTGGCCCCGCTGGTGCAGTCCTGAAGTCTCTTGGCCGGGCCATAGACCGCATATGGCAGCAGCACCATCACGCTGAGAGCGCACACCATGACGAGGCCGACGGCGCTCCACACGATGCCGCGGGTCGGTGCCCCGCCCGCTGACATGGCCCGCATCGCGCGAACCGACTCGACCCCGGACCACACAAGCGGGAGCACGGCAACCGCGGTGTAGGGCAACGGGGTGCTGTAGGCGACCAGACCGACGAGCATCAGCAGCGCCGACCGTCGCGTATGCGCCATCCCCGGTGGGAGGACGCGTGGCGTGCGGGCCGAGGCCAGGGGGCGCTCCTGGTATGGACTGGTGGGGTGAGAGGACGAGGTCGTCCGATATCGTCTCCCATCGTGACAACTACGCCGGACACCGGGTCGAATGCCGGCTCGATCGTGGTTCTCGTATCGGGCAGCGGCACCAACTTGCAGGCGCTCATCGACGCCACAGCCGATCCGGCCTACGGAGTGCGGATAGCGGCGGTGGGCGCCGATCGCGACGACATCGAGGCGCTGTCCCGTGCGCGGCGGGCACAGATCCCCACTTTCGTATGCCGCGTCGCCGACTTCGCGACCCGCGCAGAATGGGACGCCGCGCTCACCTCGCAGGTGGCGGCGTACAGCCCCAGCCTGGTGGTCCTGGCGGGCTTCATGAAGCTCACCGGCGAGGCGTTTCTTGGCGAGTTCGGCGGACGCACCGTCAACACCCACCCGGCCCTGTTGCCGTCGTTCCCCGGCATGCGGGCTCCCGAGGAAGCTCTTGACTACGGTGTAAAGGTGACCGGCTGCACCCTGTTCGTCGTCGACTCCGGGGTCGACACCGGTCCGGTCGTGGCCCAGAGCGCCGTCGGCGTGGACGACGACGACACCGTCCAGACCCTGCACGAACGCATCAAGACCGCCGAGCGCCAGATGCTCGTCGACTACGTGGGCCGGATGGTCCGCGAAGGTTTCACCGTCACCGAGCGAAAGGTCACCATCCCGTGAGCGACTCGAAGGCACTCGGCAAGCGCGCCGTTCACAGGGCGCTCATCTCGGTCTACGACAAGACGGGGCTGGAGGTCTTGGCGCAGGGGCTTCATGATGCCGGGGTCACCCTGGTGTCAACAGGTTCGACAGCCTCGCGGATCGCCGACGCCGGCATTCCCGTGACCAGGGTCGAGGACCTCACGGGATTCCCCGAGTGCCTTGACGGCCGGGTCAAGACCCTGCATCCCACGATCCACGCCGGGATCCTGGCCGACACCCGCAACCCCGACCACATGGCTCAGCTGGCCGGTCTCGGCATCGAGCCGTTCGACCTTGTGGTGTCCAACCTCTACCCGTTCACCGACACCGTCGGCTCGGGCGCCTCGCAGGAGGAGTGCATCGAGCAGATCGACATCGGTGGACCCTCCATGGTGCGGGCCGCGGCCAAGAATCACGCGAGCGTCGCGATAGTGACCAGCCCGGTCGAATATGCCTCCGTGCTGGTTGCCGTTCGTGGTGGTGGCTTCACCCTTTCCCAGCGCAAGACCCTCGCGGCTGAAGCATTCGTGCACACGGCCAACTACGACTTCGCGGTCGCCAGCTGGATGGGTAACGTCCTGGCCGACACCAGCGACGGCACCGGCTTCCCGGAATGGGTCGGCGCCACGTGGACCAGGGCGACCGTCCTTCGCTACGGCGAGAACCCGCACCAGAAGGCTGCCCTCTATGCCCACTGGCGCCCCGGTATCGCTACTGCCGACCAGCTTCACGGCAAGGAGATGTCGTACAACAACTTCATCGATGCCGATGCCGCCCAGCGCGCGGCCTACGACCACGCCGAGCCGGCCGTTGCCGTCATCAAGCATGCCAACCCGTGCGGTGTCGCGATCGGCGCCGACATCGCGCAGGCCTACGACCGGGCTCACGCGTGCGACCCGGTGTCGGCGTTCGGTGGCGTCATCGCAACCAACCGTCCCGTCACGGCGGCGATGGCCGAGCGGGTTGCCGAGGTGTTCACCGAGGTCGTCATCGCGCCGGACTTTGAGCCCGAGGCGCTGGAGATTCTGCAGCGCAAGAAGGCGATTCGTCTGCTGAAGCTGCCCGAGGGCATGGAACGCGGCGCCGAACAGATCGACTTTCGTGCCGTCAGCGGCGGGGTCCTGATGCAGACGCGAGACAAGATCGATGCGGTTGTCGAGGGGGGTGGCGGCGACGACCCGTCGCTCTGGAAGCTCGTCACTGGCGACGCGGCGGACGCCGCAACGCAGGCAGACCTGGCATTTGCATGGCGGGCTATTCGCTCGGTCAAGTCCAACGCCATCCTGCTGGCCAAGGACGGGGCCAGCGTCGGCGTGGGCATGGGCCAGGTCAACAGGGTGGACTCCTGCCACCTGGCGGTCACCCGCGCGGGTGCGGACCGCGCGGCCGGCTCAGTGGCGGCCTCGGATGCGTTCTTCCCGTTCGCCGATGGGCTGCAGGTCCTGCTGGACGCCGGCGTACGGGCCGTGGTCTCCCCTGGTGGCTCGATGCGCGACTCCGAGGTGATCGAGGCTGCCGCGTCAGCCGGCGTCACCATGTACTTCACCGGGACCCGCCACTTCGCCCACTGAGCCAACAGCGAAGGACCATCCGGGCTCGGCAGGTCGGCTGTCGCGCTGGGTCGGCTAGCGCGCCGCCGCGCACACGGGGTGGCTGAAGGTGACCATCTCGCCGGGCGAGACAAGGTGGGCCACGGACAGACACGTCTGCTGACCGCTCGGCAGTCCACGCAGCGCCACCCACGGGGCAGCGTTGGGGCTGGTGTCGTAGTTGACGATCGCCCTTGCCTTGCCGACGCCCGCTCCTTCGTAGATCACCGTGGCAACGACGTCGGGGCGGATCGGCATGGCCCAGGACACGATCAGCTCGCCCCTGTCGGGGCCTTGGGCCACGACGGCATTCCTGGGGGTGTACCTGGCGGCGGCCTGTGCAGACGTCGCCTTCAGATGGCTCGGTGACGTTTGATCGGGCTCGGTCGCGGGCTGGGCAAGTCTCCATGTCGTGGATACGGCCAGCAGGGCGGCGAGCGCGCCGCAGAGGACGAGGAACCGGCGCCTGGAGCTGATCGGAGCTGTATCCGGGGTGGGCTCAGCCGCAAACGAGGCAGATGCAACGGGGGTGAGCCTCTTCCCCAGCCCGGTCAGGGAGACGCCGAGCTCGACTGCGGAGGCGGGACGGTCGTGGGGTTCGGCGGCCATGCACCTGCGCAGGAGCCGTTCGAGCTCGGGAGGCACCCCGGGCCGTGCGATGGTCGGAAGGTCGTTGCGCAGGATCCGGGAGACCAGAGGGGCAAGGCCCGTGCGTGCCTCCTTGGCGAACGGGGCCTGCCCGGCCAACAACGTGTAGAGGGTGGAACCGAGCGAGTAGATGTCAGATGCAGCGGTCGAGGCCTTGCCCTCGAGGATCTCGGGAGCGGCGTGGACGACCGTATAGGCGGCGGTCTCAGTCGCGACACTGCCGGTGTCATCCACGTTGACCACGCTGGCGATCCCGAAGTCGGCCAACGCGGGCTCGCCGTAGGCCGTGAGCAGCACGTTGTGTGGCTTGACATCGCGGTGCAGGATGCCGGCTTCATGCGCAGCGTGCAATGCGCTGCACAGGCGAGCTCCGATCGAGACGACCTCGTCAACCGGCAGTGGGCCCTGGGCGGCGACCTTGCCTGCCAGTGACCCACCCGAGCAGTACTCCATGGCCAGCCACGGGCGGCGGCCCCGCGTCGTCCCGGCGCCGTAGACCGTCACGATGTTCGGGTGTGAGGAGACCCTGCCGGTGGCCAGGCACTCGGCGCGAAAACGCCGCAGCTGACGGTCGTTGAGGGTGTCCGAACGCAAGACCTTGAGGGCGACGGTCCGGTCGAAGCGAATGTCGCGGGCCCGGAAGACGGTGGCGAAGCCTCCCTGGTCGATCCGTTCCAGATCCTCGTAACCGTCCGGGACGTCGTTCTCCACAGGCGTCTGCCCGTTCGCTCCGTTGACCACCTGAAAGGCCCACCCCTCGTATGCCGTACCCACCGTGTGTCGTGCTCGCATCCCATCCGGCGGAGCCACGCCCGTCCGCGGAGCGATACCTGCCTCCCAGCCCGTTTCTTGCCGCTGCAGTTTTTCACGCCCCGGGGTCGCGTGGGTGGGGTCGAGCTTGCCTGTGGAAAGATTCCCGTCATGACTGCGCAGACTCTGGACGGCAAAGCGACCCTGGCGACCATCAAAGAAGAGCTCAAGGGCCGTATCGCGGCGCTGGCCGAGCTCGGCATCGTCCCCGGTCTGGGGACCGTGCGGGTCGGCGAGGACCCGGGAACCAAGTGGTATGTCAACGCGAAGCACAAGGACTGTGCCGAGGTCGGCATCGCGAGTATTCGTCATGATCTCCCGACTGGCGCCACCCAGTCCGAGGTCGAGGCCATCATCGACCAGCTCAACGCCGACCCCGCCTGCACCGGATACCTCGTGCAGCAGCCGACCGGGCTCGACGAGTTCGCCCTGCTCTCCCGGGTGGATCCGAGCAAGGACGTCGACGGGCTGCACCCGTACAACCTGGGGTGCCTCGTCCTCCGGCAGGCGGCGCCCTTGCCGTGCACCCCTGTGGGCATCATCGAGCTGCTGCGCCGCTATGACGTCCCGATCGCCGGGGCCCATGTCGTGGTCGTCGGGCGTGGCCTCACCGTGGGTCGACCGCTCGGCCTCCTGCTGACCAGGCGCAGCGAGAACGCCACGGTCACCTTGTGCCACACCGGAACCCGCAACCTGGCGCAGCACGTGGCGCAGGCGGACATCGTCGTCGCCGCAGCAGGATTCCCAGGCATCATCACGGCGGACATGGTCAAGCCGGGCGCTGCGGTCGTCGACGTCGGCGTCAGCCGCGAGGTGGGCGATGACGGGAAGTCGCACGTGGTGGGCGACATCCACCCTGATGTGGCCGACGTCGCCGGATGGCTCACCCCTAACCCCGGCGGTGTCGGGCCGATGACCCGCGCCATGTTGCTGATGAACGTCGTCGAGGCTGCTGAGCGTATGGCTCGTTCATGACCTCTGCCCGTGTGACCTCTGCCCGCTTCGGCGCGCTGTGGTTGGTCGCGGCGGCGCTCATGGCTGGCGTCGGGTTGATGGGCTTTGGCCATGTTCGCCCGGGCGGGTTCGTGGTTGCCGGCACCTTGGTTGCCGCGGCGGCGTTGAGGCTGATGCTGCCTCGAGGACCGGCGGGCGGGCTGGTCGTGCGTTCCCGTCTTACCGACGTGGCGTTCCTCCTGGGCATGGGGCTTGGGCTGTTTGTCATCGTCAGCGCCCTGGACCTGCGGTCGAGACGTTGAGCATCTGAGACGCTGAGTCATCCGAGTGGCTGAGCCTGACCAACTGCATACAGCACTGCCCGCCAGCACACGGTGCTGACGGGCAGTTGCCTTTGACGAGTAGGCGGCTTGGCCTACTTGATCAGGCCAAGACCCTTGACGGCGTCGCGCTCTTCGACCAGCTCAGCCACTGAAGCGTCGATCCGCGCGCGGGAGAAGTCGTCGATCTCCAGACCCTGGACGATCTCGTAGCTGCCGCCCTTGGTGGTCACCGGGAAGGATGAGATCAGGCCTTCGGGGACACCGTAGGAACCATCGGACACGACGGCCATCGAGAGCCAGTCGCCGTCGGCGGAGGCACCCAGCCAGTCACGGGCGTTGTCGACGGTCGCGGACGCAGCCGATGCGGCCGAGGAGGAACCGCGGGCCGCGATGATGGCGGCGCCGCGCTTCTGGATGGTCGGGATGAAGTCACTCTCCAGCCACGCCTGGTCGTTGACCAGCTGCGCGGCGTTCTGTCCGTTGACCTCGGCGTGGAAGATGTCGGGGTACTGCGTCGCTGAGTGGTTGCCCCAGATCGTCATCTTGCGGATGTCGTTGACGCTGGCGCCGGTCTTGGCGGCCAGCTGCGCGAGTGCGCGGTTGTGGTCGAGGCGGGTCAGTGCCGAGAAGCGCTCGCGGGGGATGTCCGGCGCGTTGCTCATCGCGATGAGGGCGTTGGTGTTTGCCGGGTTGCCGGTCACGGTGATGCGGACGTCATCGGCAGCGTGGTCGTTGAGGGCCTTTCCCTGGCCGGTGAAGATGGCACCGTTGACCGAGAGCAGGTCGCTGCGCTCCATGCCTGGGCCGCGCGGACGCGCGCCGACGAGCAGTGCGAGGTTGACGCCTTCGAACATCGTGTTCGGGTCGTCGCCGATCTGGACACCGGCCAGCGTCGGGAA
>DASRVZ010000123.1:0-10293 GCA_035654835.1 Dermatophilaceae bacterium
CGGCAGTGGGTGGAGTCCAGGTCGATGGTGACCGCCTCGGTGCGGCCCGGACCTGCCCCGGCCGCCCACGCGCGGGCGAGCACGGCACCGGCGGCGGCGTCGAGCTGGCGGGTGTGGCCCCAGGTGAACGCCCGCAGCCACACCCCGATCGTGGACGGCGCCCGCACCTCATGGCCCAACACGGCCTCGCTGGCGCCGGCGCGCAGCACGTCCACGTCGTCGATCCACTCCGCACCCGCCAGTAACGCCGAGACCACCGTCATCGCCTTGATCCCGGTGTTGGCCCCGCCGGTGCGTCCCGACAGGTCCACCCGCGCGTCGATGACCCCCTGCACGTCCAGATGCTCGGCGAGCATGCTCGGCAGCAGCAGCCCCGCGTTGGCGATCAGATTCGGGTCATCGAACGTCACGGACATGCGCTGGAGTTTGTGCGATGCTGTCACCTGAAAGGTGCCCTCCTGAACTGGCGCTTACGGGCTTCGAACACCCGCATCGTTCCAGGTCAGAGGGCACTTTTCTTGTAGGCGGACCCGTTCTCAGCCAACCTCATCGGTGGATCCCGGCTGAACAGCAATATATGTGTACGCACCGTTGCACGGCCCTCTTGAGTACTAGGCGAAGCGCGGACGAGCCAACAGTCGCCTCCTTGGTCCCGCACAGCGACCGGCCGGCAGCCCCTCTCGTGCACGGCGGCCTCTTGCCTCGACTACCGGGCGCCAAGGTGCGAGCCCGGATGACCTCTCGCAGGCCGAACCCCTAGACATGCTCGTCGACAAGCCGGTACCTGCTTAGCTCATTTCCGACAGCATGGTCAGGATCGCCTTCCGCGTCGTCAATAATCAAGTCGACGAGGTCTTGCGCGGCAGCCTCTCGCCCAAGCGAGGAAAGGGCGCTCGCGGCCGCGGCCCGTAGGGCGTGCCCCAGGTCATCATCCATCGCCTCCGCGATGTCCAGGTACGCTAGTACGGCGCCTTCCAAGCCCACCAACGATGCACGCGGAATGTACAGGGTAAAGTCTTCAGTTACCGGTATCCGAATGTACCCTGGCACGTCGGGCCTCGCATCAAGGAGAAGAATTGCTATGCCGTCGTTCTCCTGGATGCGGTCTCTGGGGGCAGCTGCTACTTCAACAGTCGACAACACAGGCCATTCCGATGCAAGATATCTAGGCTTGCCCGCAAAAAAAGTACGGTACGCACCGAAGGGCCTGACATGGTCGAACAGCACAACGCTTCCGGGTGGGACGATTGCCTCGATGGCTTGTGCGGCCTCCTTAAAGTCAGCATGCGCGGTGGTCGTCAACATCTTGCCCAAGGTGACTACGGAGGTGAAGGCAGCAGCGACTAATGCGACAACGCCCAGACTTCCGGCGATCCGAGTCAGGAGCGGCCGAGCATGCTGAACGCGACAGACCGACGAAGCCCAGTGAGCAGTGACCGCAATGACAATGGCCAGTGGAGCCCACCAAGTGAAGGCATAGCGCTCGAAGTAGGGTTGCGTGGTTTCCACGCGCGCAAAGAACAGCACAGCGAACCCAATAGGAACGGCCACAAGCACCCACATCCACCACAAGTCTTGGAGCCGATGACGGATGTCGTCTACAACGACCGCCAGCACGAGCACTACAAGGATCGCCGGCCAAGCTGGGATCACGGCCGCTAGAACGACAGGCAATTCCTGCACGAGGCGAATAAGCTGCTCTGCTGTAGTTAGGGCATCGCTCTGTGGCACAAAATCTGCCACTTGGCGACGTAGCAGCAGCAGCATCGGGCCAGCCACGGTGACCAATGAAACAGCGGCGACGGCGATTGGCAGAATTGGGCTCCCAGACCATTCAGTTCGTTTTCGGGTGGACCAAGCCTGGAAGCTCCCGAGCACAGCAATTGTGGCGACCAGAAATATGACCGGCTCAAGAGCGCGTGAGAGCGGCAACGAGAAGCCTACCGCTGTCATCAGCACGGCGGCATAGCGATTCCTCGATTTCAGCCAAACGTCCACTAATAAAATAAAGAAAAGCATTAAGAAGGTAGGGAGGGCGTAGGGCCGGGCGTACGCAGTGACTGAAACTATCAATGGTGACGCTGCATAGATCAATACCCCCACGGCTGATGCGGCTCCCAGACCGGCACGTCGCCCCAAAACTCCCAAGAGGATGAGCGAACCTCCCCCCGCCAGCACGGACAACGCGCGCTGGCGCACATCGCCTTGTCCCACCACCTGCTGTACGGTAGCGTTCAGCAATGCATCAAGTGGCGGCTGTGTCTGTTCAAAGCTGCGCTGGATGATCTCTGATGGCGGCAGCTCATAGGAGCGCACTTGCCTCAGTTCATCGATGTGGTAAGGCTCTTCAGCCGCTGCCACCCACAACACAGAGAATCCGAGAAGAACCGCGACGGCAAGCAGTAGGGACCCACGCGTATGCAGCCCCCGAGCCATGCCACATAAGGTCCATTTTACGTGACGGACGGTGAGCTCCCCGTGGCGCGTAAAATATTCAATCATCCGGATTCCCCCCGGCGCGACCGTCCCCCAGGACGTCGCTCCATGCCTCGCAAATTGGAAGCGGCGGGTATTGTGCCGCACCCGGCGGATAAAAGGTAGAACGGGAATGGGGCACACTAGGGTATGCATCGCTCCAAGACCGTCAACAGCCGGAACCCAAGAACACGCCGAACACTCAGAGGTACGCGCGATTCAATCCTGAGCACCGGAGCAACCCAACGCACCGGTATCAGTGACCATGGCCTGAAGCCGCCGGACAGCGGATAGGCGAACAGGGAGAGCCAATCGTTGTCTACAAGACGCAGGTTGGGAATCCTTGATTGCAGGCGTGCCGCGCCCTTCCTCACCAGGAGCGCAGGGAAGGCTTGGTTGGAGTCGAAGGGGTCGCGACCAGGTTCCGGAGAACCGTCCAACAGAGGATCCTCCCGTAGGTGGACCGGCTCGGGATGAAAAAAAGTGTAGAAGCCCCAGCTCATCGGCGTAATGGCCGGCTCGCACCATATAATCCTGCCCCCGGGGCGCAGAACACGAGCTGCCTCCGCGAGGAACAAGCGTGGCTTGGCGAGGTGATGGACCACATCGAACATGACTATGTTGTCGAAACTCGCGTCCGGGTGTGGCAAGAAATGCGCATCCGCCATCGCATCGAGCCACGGCGCGAATTGGATATCGGTCGACACCACGCTCATCGTATCGACATGAGCATAGTCACGGAAGTTGCCGGAGCCACCGCCAATCTCGAGGGTTCGCCCGGCAACGCATGCCGCAGCCATCTTCCGGTAGCAGTCCGTATACACCGCTCTAAGTGCTGGCTTGGTTTCCCATAGGTGACGGTGGCCGAGGAGCTGTTTGCTGGTTGATTCGATGCCTTCCACCTCGCCCCTCATTGGGCTGTCGGCCGAGCCGAGCAGAGTGTCGCGGCGCTCAGGTGTGAGGCGCTGCGCGACCGCCTCGGCTACTAGTGCCGGCGCCAATTCATCCTGAGCGAAGACCCACGTGTGCATGAGCCAAAAGCGCAGTAGAAGTACGGCGGCACTGGAAGCGGCAAGGGCGAGGTTTTCGACAAGTCTTGATGGGGCAGCGCGGATGGAGAATACCGCCCAGAGCCCGGCACTAGAGGCGGCGAGTGTTATCAGGAATACGAGGCAGAACTGGAGGAATTGCCTGTCAACGCGGAGTCTTCCGTGCCCGCCGTACGTGTACCTGCGGTTACCGTAATAGCTCGTTAGCATACCGATTCCCACGGCTAGCATGTTGGCGGCGTGGGCCGTTAATATTATACGGGCAACGTTATAAATCATGAAGTATAGGGCGGTGTTGAGGACCCCAATTAGCACAAAGATGGTGAACTGACGCCTTACCGACAAAAGCTGAGCCAAGGTGGTTGCCACTTAGATCGCCTTGAGCCTACGAAATGCGAATAGCACCATACGCAAGAGCATGAAGCCATCGCGAAATCGCGAGATTTGGGTTGTGCCGTATTGGCGTTCGGCGTAGCGGATTGGAAGCTCAGCCATCTTCAGGCTGAGCTTGGACGCCCCGAATATCAAGTCGAAATCACCAAAGGGGTCGAAGTCCCCAAAGTAAGATCGCTGAGCGACTAACCGCTCGTAGTCGAGCTTGCGTAGTGCCTTTGTTCCGCAGAGCGTGTCTGTGATCCGTTGGTTAAGCAACCACGTAAATAATAGCGCAAAGCTATGATTCGCGACGTGGTTGAGCAGGCGCATCGCTCGATCATCCATGGGATATACGAGCCGGGTGCCTTGGACATACTCTGCTTTGCCGTCCGCTATCACTTCGTAGAACTTTGGCAGGTCCTCGGGAGGTACTGTCAGGTCGGCGTCGAGTATCATGAGGATGTCGCCCGTTGCGGCGGCGAACCCCGTGCGAACGGCGTCGCCCTTGCCTTTGCCCGCCTGCTGAAGAACATCGATTCGCAATTCGGGATGCTCGACGATGATGCGATGTATCTCGTCGAGGGTCCCGTCGGTGGAGTGGCCTTCCACGAACAGGATCTGCAGGTCTTCCGTAAAGGCCGGCATTCGATTGACCGCGGTCTCGATGTTGCCGGATTCGTTTCGGCAGGGGATCACGACCGTTGCGGATGGGCGTGGCTGGGTTCGGCCTCGAAGGGACCTCGCAACGACATAGTGACGCAGGCTGAATCGGCGCATTACGGGGAGGGTCCCTACGTATCGGTTCAGGATGGGACCGATGCCGCCCGCGCGGCGGGGCACAAGTAACCGCCACTCACGTTTGACCGGTTGGTAGTCCGACAGCGCTAATAGCCCGTCGATGTCTTCGGCGGATAGCCAGTTCTGCGAGGGCTGAGGCATCCTTTGCTTCACTAGCCCGGCGAGGGACAGCATGGGCCTCCAGAATTGCGAGAAATAGGCGACCACTACGCGCGTGCCCGCGTGACATAGGCCGTGTAGGTTTTCCAGTGTCCTTTGGACGTCGTCGAGGTATCCAACAATGTCTGAAAGGATAATGACGTCGTATGGTCCGCCGAGTTTCGATATCAATTCCGGATCTTCGATGTCTCCTACTTTAAACTGCAGTTCTGGGTACGAGGCCTGGGCCACGTCGATCATTGCGGGACTGATGTCGATGCCCAAGCCCCTTTGAGGCTTGAGTGCCGCCAGAAGACTTCCAGTTCCACAGCCCAACTCTAGGACGTGCGCATTCTCTGGGACGAGAAAGCGCATGTAGCGGCGATCATCACTGTAGTAGTAGGCGTTGCGTTGCATCCAATCATTGCGCGATGGCGCTAGGCGGTCGAACGCTGTTCGGATCTCCGCCTTACGATCACGAGTGGTGGGTGCTACACCGGCGGCACTGATCATGGAGGCATTCCTTGCATCCTGATATGGGATCCTCGCCGTGGGGTGCAACCTCAGGCCGGAGGCGGCCTGGAGCGCTGCGGCTCCGCGACCGCTGTTGTCCGTCCGTCGGCTACCGGACAGTTAGCGGGCGGTCGAGGGCGCTCGGTGACGCGGAATCAAGGGCGAGGACATGGGCGCGTTGAGTGTAGCGGACTAGGACCTTGGCAACCCAGCATGCATTCCATCACGTTGCACGTCTGTGATTCCTGGCCGACATGCCTAAGCCCTAAGGGCCGGCCTGTCGATGCGGGCGGCACAGGCGGAGCGGTTGGCACGCCGCAATGACCAGATGAGGCGGTCAGCTTATTGGCGGGTGTTCCGCAGGGACCGGCTGTACTCAGCGATGATGCGATCGGCGCCGCCATCGCCCACTAGACGGCCTTGGTTCATCCACAAGACCCGTGAGCAGCTATCGGCCAAGGCGCCCAGGCTGTGACTCACGATGAACACGGTGCCCGCCTTGCGGCGCAGCTCTTCGAGTCGCCCGGCGCTCTTCCTCTTGAAGTCCTCATCGCCGACAGCCAGCGCCTCGTCGATGAGCAGGACCTCGGGCGCCATAGCCGATGCGATGGCGAAATGCAGGCGTGCTGCCATCCCAGACGAGTAAGTCCGTAGCGGCATGTCAATGTGGTCTGCGACACCGGCGAAGTCGACGATCTCGTCGAACCGCTCCATCACCTCGGCCTTGGACATCCCCAAAGCCAAGGCCCCTAGTATGACGTTGCGCCGTCCTGACAACTCCGGATGAAGTGCGGCGCCGACGCCCAGCAGGACGGGCGATGAACTGGCGTATACGGCGCCACGGGTCGCAGGGATTAATCCTGCCATGGCTCGCAGTAGCGTGCTCTTGCCTGAGCCGTTGGGCCCGATTATCCCGATGGCTTCCCCATGGGAGCTGGAAAAGTTTACGCCCCGAACTGCGTGGACCTCGCGAAGGCCGACCCGCTTGAAGCGGTTGGATACCATTCGGCGGAGGGTTGGCTGACGATCCTCGTAGACCCGATATGTGACGTGGAGGTCCTCGGCCACAAGCGTCGGGATCGGATCGTCGTCGCCGACCATGGCTTGGAAGGCGGAGGTCCGCCGGGACGACTCATGCACGGCCATAGGCCTGTTCACGAGCGCGAAAGTAGGCGAACCCAAGGGCGATGCTAACTAGGGCCCAACCGACCGCAAGGAGCCACAGTCTTCCTTCGTTGAACCCGCCGAGGAGCGCGTTTCGGACCAGCTGCATGAACACGTAGGCGGGGTTGAGCTTGAAGATGAAGAGAGCGGTGGGGTCCGCGATGTAGGCGTCGACTTCGTAGAAGACCCCGGATAGATACATCCATATTGTCATGGTGTAGGGGAGTATGTGCTCAATATCGTGGAAATGATCAGTCGCGCGAGCGAGGATGAAGGCAAGTCCTAAGTTGAACACCGCTTGCACCGTGTAAATGGCGGGCAGTAGCAGCCATGTGAAACGGGGGGACTCACCGGTCAACAGGACCACGCACAGCATGGCAGCGACCGCTGGCACCATGGCGATCGCCTCGCCCAGCACGGCGGCGATGGGCAACACGGCGCGGGGGAACTTTATGGACCTGATCAGGCCCAGATTTGAGACGATCGATTTAGCGCCGCTTTGAACGGATTTACGCGTAAAGAGAAAGGTGAATAGGCCTGCGGTAAGGAAGGCCACAAAGTTGTCTGCACCTCTGCCTCCCACGTCAAGGATAAGCCCGAACACCAGGTAGTACACGCCGACCAGCAGCAGTGGGTTCAGCAGGTGCCAAAAACTTCCGAGAACGGTGTCTTGGTTTTGCGCCTTTAGTTGACCCATCGGGATGCTGGCGGTCAGTTCACGACGGCTCCAAATTGATCGGAGGTAGTCGGTTAGCGTGGGGGGAGCGCCAAGCCGGACCAACTCTCGGTGGGTGGTGGGCATGGGTAGCGGTTCTCGATCCGTCGGTTACGCCGACGATCAGGATACCGGGCAGGGAGGGCGGCCGAGCCGGGTCGCTCTGGCCATCGTGAGGGAGAGCCGCGGTCGCACGTCGATGGAGCCGATCGGCGTCAGCCGGAACGCTCGATGAATGCGCCCATGACGTCCGGGTAAACGCTGTCCTGGGGAGGATCATGACGGAAGGAGACTGCATGAAGACCTGGCAGATCCCGCTGCGGCTGTCCACGGGCGCGTTCATCCTCAACTCGGGGTTGTCCAAGCGCGGCCTTGTCGGGAAGGCCGCGGAGGGCATCCACGGCTTCGCGGCCAGTGGCACCCCGGAGGTGGCGGAGATGGAGCCCGAGACCTTCGTCAAGAGCCTGTCCACCGCGGAGATCCTGCTGGGGGTGGCACTGCTGTTGCCGATCGTGCCCTCCGGTCTGGTGGGAGTGGCGCTGACCGCGTTCTCGCTGGGCCTCAACCGCTTCTACTGGAAGGCGCCCGGGCTCCGTCAGGAGGGTGACGTGCGTCCCACCGAGGCCGGTACCGCCATCGCCAAGGATGTCTGGATGACCTCCATCGGCGTTGCGCTCATCCTCGACGCGCTCGCCGACCGCCGCGGCGGCTGACCTCGCCGCTCGGCTGAATAGAGAGCTCAGGGGTACGGCCACGGATTCGGCAGGCACGCTCCCGTGCCCTTGGTCTGCTGCATCATCACCGGGGCCGGCGCGCCCGGTCGGGGACAGGCGCTGTGCCCGTAGCCCAGGCCGTGACCCAGCTCGTGGTTGACCACGTAGCCCCGGTAGTCGGCGAGCGGCCCGGAGAAGCCGGCGGCGCCACCGTTCCAGCGGTCCAGGTTGATCATCGCGAAGCGGCCCGTCCAGCATGAGTAGCGTCCGCCCGTCTGCAGGCCCGCGCTGCCGCAGTAGCGGTCCACGGTCGCCGGACGGGCGAGCACCACGCGGATCTCGGCGGCCGCCGGCGCCGTGCGCTGCAGTCGCCACTGTCCCGTCCCCGTCCATCCGCGCGCAGAGGTGAGGGCCGCCTGCGCCTCCTCGGCGAAGGCGCGCACCTCGACCCCGCTGACCTGCTCCACCTCAAGGCTGTAGGTCCGCAGCGTCCCCGTCGAGCCCGCCACGGCACCGGTGCCGGCCTGCCCCACAAAGCCCTCTGCCGTCGCCACCAGCGCGCCACGGCGCAGCGTGAACTCGTATTGGGCGTGAGCCGTCGCGCCGGCGCCGTGCAGGCCGGCGATGACGGTGACGGGCAGATCGCCGCTGGAGGCCACGCCCGCCGGCAGGTCGTGCACCACGACGGTGACGGTGTCGGCCTGCCTGCCGGTAGCCGCGGCCGCCTCCCGTCCGTCGACGAGCACGGTGACCTGGGTCCGGTCGTCCAGCGCGACGCCGGGCATTCGGAGCCGCATGGTGAGCACGGGCGATGACCCCGCGACCGGCTCGTCGATGATGGCGCCGGGCTCGGGAGTGCGCTCGACCAGCGCCGCTCCGGCGTCCACGTGCGCCCGTCGCAGGGCGGCCACGAGGCCGTCGGGGACCACGGCAGGGCCGCCCACCACGGTGGCGGCGCCACCCCGGCCCCATGCGACGGCTTCCGCCGTGGCGGGCGGTAGATGCGCTGCGGACAGCAGCAGCGGCGCGCCGATCTGCGCACCCAGGGCTGCGGCGGCGAGCGCATCGGGGTGGTCGGCGCCGGAGGCGATGACGGCCGTGTCGTCCTGGGTCGAGGCAGGCGGGAACCGCCGCGCGATCTGCGCAGCGGAGTCGTAGCGGTTTGCTCCACCGGTGCGCCGTACCCTCACGTTAGACGGCAGGCCGAGGGTTACCTCCGGTCCGATCGCCGCGGTTCCGCCCACGACCTCGACGTGGCGCACGCTGCCCCGCTCCAGCCAGGCGGCGGTCGCCTCCGGGAGCCGGTGCGGGGTTGTGAGCAGGATCGGCCAGCCGCCGGCCGCGGCGGGAACGGCGGCGGCCAGCGCGTCCGGAAACCGCTCACCGGAGGCAAGCACCGCACGGCCCGGGTCGGAACCCAGTCGGGCCATCTCACGAGCGATCTCGACCGCTGTGGTGTAGCGGTCCTCGCCGGCGAGACGGGTGACGTCGTAGCCGGCCGCGGCCAGGTCGGCCACCACCGCAGGCGCCAGCGCGGCCGTGCCACCCAGTACGTACACCCGCGCCCCGGGACGCAGCAGACGCCGCAGCGCGGAGGCCGTGTCGGGCGGAACCGCGTGCGTCTGCGACAGCAGCAGCGGCCCTCCCGCCTCGGTGGCGAGCGGAATTCCCGCCAGGGCATCGGCGAAGCCATCGTCGCGCGCCAGCACCGCGGCCGGTGCGTCCCCGTTCGGGAAGGCCTGCCTGGCGGCCGCCGCCGCGGTGGCGATCCGGTCCGGTCCGGCGATCCTTCGAACCTCGAGGTCGGAGGCCGCGAAGCGCCACAGCCGCGACGAGGGGGTTCCAGCGGCGTCGACGACGTCCACCCGGACGACATGAGATCCGGAACCGACGGCGCCCCGGGCGGTGACCCTGGAGCCATCACCATCGCCGGTCACGCGCGTTGGCAGCGATCGGCCATCGAGGGTCACGTGGGCCCGCTGGAGGGCGCCGACCGCATCGACGGACACCTCCACCGTGCCGGCCGCAACCACGGAACCCGGACGCGGCTGGGCCTCTCGTAACAGCGCCGGTGCGGCGGCCAGGCCGGGCACCGGCGCCAAGGCGGTCGCGCTCAGGACCAGCACCAGCGCCGCGACCGGCAGGCGGAGGAAGCGCATCAGCGGGCAGCGTAGAGCGACACCGGCTGGACGTCGATCAGATCTCGACGCCGGGATCGATGCGGTCCATCAGCTGGCCGAACCACTCCGTGGAACGGGTGTAGGCGCGCTCGTCGTCCTGCGGCCCCGCCACGTCGAGCAGCTGCGGGTCCTGGGCGCCTATCCCCGCGCCGACGGCGTCGTCGACGTGGCGG
>DASRVZ010000124.1:0-26176 GCA_035654835.1 Dermatophilaceae bacterium
ACCCGCATCTGGTCGGAGTACGTCGGCGCCACGACGAAGTTGTATGGGGACTCCTTCGGGTCGGTGAGCACCTCGGCATACGAGGCGGACATGAAGGGCAGCGCGTCGGAGGCGACCTTCTTGCGCAGTGCCTCGGAGTCACCGGTGCCCCAACCCTGGATCAACACGACACCGCTGGCGACGAACTTCTTGTACAGCGCTTCGGCGGCCGGCACCTTGTAGGCGTAGTCGTTGGACTGGGCCTCGATCTTGCGCCCCTCGATGCCACCCTTGGCGTTGATCCAGTCGATGTAGCCAAGCATGCCCTCGTTGTAGGGGGTGCCCACGTCTCCGGTGGCGCCGGTGAGGTCGGCGATGATGCCGATCTTGATCGGCGCCTTGTTGTCGGACCCGGTGGTGGCTTCACCACCACCGCAGGCGGTGATACCGAGCAGCACGGCCACGCTAGTGGCCGCGATCGCATATCTCTTCGTGTGCTTCATTTCCGGCGACTCCTTCTGTTCGGGTGACTTTGGTTTGCGTATGGCGGGTGCGTCGTGCGTCGTGCGTCAGTAGCGGAACGGCCAGAACCGCACGTAGTCCTTGGTGCGTTGCCAGATCCGCGCGAGTCCGCGCGGTTCGATGATCAGGAAGAGGACGATGACCAGGCCGAAGACGGCGTTCTTGATGGCGGGCAGCTGGTCGGCCAGGAACGGCAGCTGGCCCTTGACCGCATCGCTGACCTCGGTGAGCAGGGCGGGAAGCAGCATGATGAAGGTCGCTCCGTAGACGGCACCGGCGACCG
The DNA here is from genome assembly GCA_035654835.1 of Dermatophilaceae bacterium. GTDB lineage: Bacteria > Actinomycetota > Actinomycetes > Actinomycetales > Dermatophilaceae > UBA4719. The sequence continues at coordinate 785 of DASRVZ010000124.1, forward strand.
AGCCCAGGCCCCCGACGATGATCATCGCGAGGTAGAGGATGGAGACGTCGAGGGTGAAACGCTCCCAGGTGACCGTCTCTGTGTAGTGGGCAGTCAGTGCGCCGGCCAGCCCGACGAAACCGCTGGAGACGGCAAAGGCAGTGACCTTGGCGCGGGTGATGTTCACGCCGATGGCCTCTGCGGCGATGTCATGGTCGCGGACCGCCATGAAGGAGCGCCCGAGTCCGGTGCGGAACAGGTTGCGAGCCGCCAGGACTGCGACGACCGCAAGGACGAGCAGGACCCAGTACCACTGGAACTCGAACGTCTCGCGCTTGATCTTCCAGCCGAACAGGTCGAGGCGTGACACGTCGACGAAGCCCTTGCCCTCGGACAGCCAGGTCCAGCGACGGACGACGAAGATGATGATCTCCTGGCTGGCCAGAGTGGCGATCGCGAGATAGAGACCCTTGAGGCGCAGCGCCGGAAGGCCGAAGAAGGCTCCGATGCCGGCCGTGGTCAGCACGGCGATCACGACGCAGACGACGACGGGAAGTCCGGCGCGCTCATGCAGGATCGCGCTCGTGTACGCGCCGACCGCGAGGAAACCACCCTGGCCGAGGGAGATCTGGCCGGTGAAGCCGACCAGGATATTGAGGCCGACGGCGCCGATGACGGCAATCAGGATCGTGTTGACGATGCCGAGCCAGTAGTTGCCCAGGAGGTAGGGCACTGCGATCAGGGCCATGATCATCAGGCCCAGCCGGGCGTACTCGGCGCGGGTATGCCGCAGCGCGAGCTCGGCCCGGTAGCTGCGGTGGTGGATGCCGGTTGCGGTTGCCATCGCTCAGACCCTCTCGATCCGTGTCTCGCCGAAGATTCCGTAGGGCCGGACCATGAGGATCAGAACCAGGACGATGTAGGGGATGACCTCCGCCAGGCCGGGGTCCGCATAGCCCGAGACGTACTGCTTGAGCAGACCGATCGTGAGGCCGCCGACGATGGTTCCGGGGACCGAGTCCAGGCCACCGAGGATCACCACGGGGAACACGATCAGGCCGAAGCTCGCGATGTTCTGCTCGACCGCGGACACGTCCGCCAGCAGCACGCCGGCGATCAGTGCGCTCACAGCGGCGAGCGCCCAAGCCATCGCGAAGATCCGGCGGACCGAGATGCCCATCGTGAGGGCGGCCTGCTGGTCATCGGCCACCGCTCGCATCGCGATGCCGTGACGCGAGCGCCGGAAGAACACCGTGAAGGCGGTGAGGACGAAGGCCGCGATGGCGATGACGAACAGCCGGTTCAGCGGAACCTGGCCGCCGAAGATCTTGATCGAGTCGCGGGGCAGGATCGCCGGCTGCTGACGGACCGCGGTGCCGAAGAACATCTGGACGACCGCTCGCAGAACGGCGGACAGACCGATCGTCACCATGATCACGCTGATCGGGCTCTCACCGATAAGCGGCCGCAGGACGAAGCGCTCGACGACGATACCGAGACCAACCGCGAACAGGACGCCGACGAGGCTGGCCAGCACGATGGGCAGACCGAGCAGGACGAACGCCGCGTAGAACGTGTAGGCGCCGACCAGCAGGAACTCACCCTGGGCGAAGTTGATAACGCTGGTCGCCTTGTAGATCAGGACGAACCCCAGCGCCGCGAGCGCGAGGATGGCGCCGTCCGCCATGCCGTAGACCGTCAGTGACACGAAGGTGCTCATCGGCGTCCGCTCCAGACGGGACGGCGGCCATGGCCGGCGGGAACGACATAGCCGGTCAGGTCGAAGATCCGCAGGTCCATCGTTCGTTCGACGGTTGAGCCGTCCTGGTAGGTCACGACGCTGCTCACCTCCACGCTCGGCTCACCCTTGTCGAGGGCGGCGATGATGTCTGCGTAGCGCTGGTTGATCACGGAACGGCGGACCTTGCGGGTGCGGGTGATCTCGTCGTCATCAGGGTCGAACTGCTTGTGCAGGATGACGAACCGCTGGACCCGGATGCTCTCGGGCAGATCCTGGTTGGCCCGGTCCACCTCCTCGGCGACGAGGTCGTAGACGTCCTTCTTGCCGACCAGGTCCGTGTACGTCGTGTAGGACAGGTGCTGGTGCTCTGCCCATGAACCCACGGTGAGGGGATCCAGGGTGACCAGCGCCGTCATACCGCTGTGGGCTGCTCGGTCTCCGCCTGCGGGCCCGCCCTCGCCGGCGAAGGTGACGGCCTCCTCGATGTAGGGCGAGAACTTCAGCTTGTTCTCGATGAAGGCGCTGGAGAAGCGCGTGCCGTCGGCCGTCTGCAGGACGTCCTTGGCGCGGTCTATGACGACGAGCTGGCCTGCCTCGTCGAGGTATCCGGCGTCGCCGGTGTGCAACCAGCCATCCGCATCAACCGTCTCGGCCGTCACCTCCGGCTGACGGTGGTAACCACGGAACACCGAGGCGGAGCGCAGCAGGATCTCGCCGTCGTCGGTGATCCGCAGCTCGGTGCCGGGGATCGGCGAGCCGACCGTGTTGAAGGCGATGGCGTCGTCGCGGTGGACGACGGCGATGCCGCAGATCTCGGTCTGGCCGTAGATCTGTTTGAGGTTCACGCCGATCGCGTGAAAGAAGCGGAAGACGTCGGGGCCGAGAGGGGCGCCACCTGTGTAGCAGCGCTTGATCCGGGCCAGGCCGAGCTGGTCGCGCACCGGGTGAAGTGCCACGGCGTCGGCGAGGCGGTAGGCCAGCCCCAGCCAGAGGCCGGGCCGCTGGCCCTTGACCCGACGCTCGGCGACCTTGTCGCCCACGTCGTAGCCCCAGCCGAAGGTGGCGCGTTTGAGCCAGCCGGCCTCGTCGATGCGGACCTGGACCTCAGAGAGCATCGACTCCCAGATGCGCGGCGGGCTGAACATGACGTTCGGGCCGATCTCGCGAAGGTCCGCCCTCTGGGTCAGGGCGTCCTCGGGGAAGGAGATGGTCAGGCCGCGAGAGAGTCCACAGGCCACGGCGAGCATCTGCTCACCGATCCACGCGAAGGGCAGGAAGGACACGTAACGGTCCTTGGCCCCGATCGGGTCAACAGCGGTGAGGTGCTCGGCCATCGCCAACAGGTTGGCGTGGGAGAGCTCGCCGAGCTTGGGGCGCGACGTCGTGCCGGAGGTGGTGCAGATGATCGCGATGTCCTCGGCGCTGCACTCGTCCAGCTGGCTGTCCAGCCAGCCGGGCCGCTGCGCCGCGAGCTCCCGTCCGATCGCTTCGACGGTGGTGAAGTCCCGCAGGCAGGGGTCGGTGTAGGACTCCAGACCGTGCGGGTCGTAGAAGATGACGGTCTCGACCAGCAGAGGTGGGTCCTCGTCGGCTCCGGTCGGGTCGAGGTCGGCTTTCGCGTCGAGGTCGGCTTTCGCGTCGAGGTCGGCCTTGGCGTCGTGGTCGGCTTTCGCGTCGAGGTCGGCCTTGGCGTCGAGGTCGGCTTTCGCGTCGTCTCGCAGACGCAGCAGCTTGTCCACCTGTTCCTGGTCCTCGGCCACCACGACCTTGACGCGGGCCAGCGTCAGGATGTGCCGCAGCTCCTCGTTGAGGCTCGTCGGGAAGATGCCGACCACAGCCGCACCCAACGTCTGGGCCGCCAGCTCGGCGATGAGCCACTCCGGCCGGTTGTCACCCAGAACCGCCACGACGTGGCCCCGCTCGACCCCGAGGGAGGCGAGCCCGTGCGCGAAGTCGCGCACCCGGGCGTCATACGAGCTCCAGGTCATCGGCTTCCAGATGCCGTAGCGCTTCTCCTGGAGTGCCACCTCGTCCGGACGCTCGGTCGCGAGCTTCGCCAGGAGCTGGGGGAAGGTGCTCACGAGGTCCCCTCCGCACCTAGGTAGGCCTCGATGACGGCCGGGCTGCCCTTGACCTCGTCGGGGGTGCCATCGGCAATCAGTCGGCCGAAGTCGAGCACGCTGACCCGGTCGGAGATGTCCATGACGACGTTCATGTCGTGCTCGATGAGGACCACGGTGACGCCTGCGAGCTCGTGCACGTCGAGGATGTAGCGCGCCATGTCTTCCTTCTCCTCGGCGTTCATACCGGCCATCGGCTCGTCCAGGAGCAGCAGCGCCGGCTGGATGCAGAGCGCGCGGCCGAGCTCGACGCGCTTCTGGATCCCGTAGGCGAGCGACCCGACGGCCTGGTGGCGGTACGACTGCAGCTGAAGCAGGTCGATGACCTCCTCGACCAGGCCGCGATGGGCGATCTCCTGGCTCCGGGCAGGGCCGAACCACAGCAGGGAGGCAGCCACGCTGTGTTTCATGTGGACATGCCGGCCGAGCATGAGGTTCTCGAGGACGGTCAGGTGGGCGAACAGCTCGATGTTCTGGAAGGACCGGGCCACGCCGAGCCGGGCGATCCGGTGGGGTGCCAGCCGGGTGAGCTCGTGGCTGCGCTCGCCTGCCTCGGCTCCGGTGTGCAGGACGATCCGGCCGTCCTGCGGGTTATAGAGGCCGCTGGCGCAGTTCAGCAGGGACGATTTGCCGGCGCCGTTCGGACCGATGACGGCGTGGATATGACCCTGGGTGACGGTGAAGCTCACGTCGGCCAGGGCTGAGACGCCGCCGAAACGCAAGGTGACGTCATGCACCTCAAGCAGGGGCTGTCCGGCGAGCACCCCGCTGGAGTTCAGGCTGTGTTGGTACGCCCGGGTGAGCACGTGGAGACCTCCTCGTCGCCGGACATACCGGCTTGTGCCGGCGTTGCGAGCGAGCATAGGGTTCCACTATGTGAAAGGCAATACCTTTTTATGGAATTGATGTTCGGTGTTATCGTCCTTTCACTCAGCCAGTGTGAGATCCGTATAGCTCGCCGAACGGTGTACATCCCCTCAAGGAGAGACCCAATGCAGAACGACGCCGCCACCGCCGATGGTCGCGGCGGTCTTGGCACCGTCCGCAACGCGGTCGTGCTGCTCGAGCTGCTCAGTCGAGGGCCTGCCTATCAGCAGCTCACCGACCTGGCCGAGAGGTCCGGCCTCTCCGTGCCGACGGTCCATCGGCTGCTGCGTTCACTCGTTCTCGCTGACCTGGTCGAACAGGACCCGCGTTCCTCCCGGTATGGCCTGGGCCCAGAGCTGACCCGGTTGTCCCACCAGTACCTGGCCCGGCTGCCGATCCTGGGAGCCCTCGCTCCGTACCTGGTGCAGCTCCGCGACCAGGTCGGCTCGACCGTCCACGTCGAGGTGCTCGTCAGAGGACAGGTCGTCTACATCGACAGGGTCGACGGCGACGACCTCGGTCTGTATCGCGACGCGCACCGCGTGCACCCAGCCCTCGCCACTGCCGGTGGTCGCATCCTCACTGCGCGCGCGGACGCGGAAGCCTGGAAGGCAGCCTGGAAGCTCGCCTCGCCACAGGACCAGCAGGAGGCCGACCGCGAGCAAGCCACCTGGGCGCGGGCTAGCCACCTGGTCACGAACGGCTCGGATCCGACAGCGCCACGAGAGGTCGCCGTGCCGGTCATGGACGGTCATGGACGTGCAGTCGCCGCGCTCGCGGCCAACCTGCCAGCCAGCGCGGACGCTGCACAGACAGAGGCGATGGCAGATTACCTGCGGCTCGCGGCCGCTGCCGCCGGACGGACACTGGCTCATGGCTGAGAGGCACCCCTCCGCAACGGACTCGTCAGGCATCACAGGCTCCAACGACCTCTCCGCCTGGGCCGAGGTGGCGTCAGAGCTGCCCTGGACCAGGCCGTATGGCGAGCTGTGGGTTCCTGGGGCGAATGGGGGCGAGTGGTTCGCGGGTGGACAGCTCAACGCGTCGGCCATCTGCGTCGACCAGCATCTGCCACAGCGGGCTGACCAGGTCGCGATCCTCTGGGAGGGCGAGCCGGGCGACCGCAGGTCACTCACCTTCCAACAGCTCCATGACGAAGTGCTCGCGCTGACCCGAGGACTGCGCGGCCTCGGAGTGGTGCCGGGTGATCGTGTCGTCCTGCACCTGGGCTGGCTGCCGGAGACAGTGGTGGCCATGCTCGCCTGTGCCCGCATCGGCGCCGTGCACACGATCATCCCGACGCCGCTGCCCGCCGAGGCTCTGGCCGACCGACTCGAGGACCTGGCTCCCAAGATCCTGTTCACCCAGGACGGCGCGTGGCGGCGCGGCGCGGTGCTGCCGCTGAAGACCCGCGCCGACGAGGCCCTCAGCGCCGTCGCCGGTGTCGAACAGACCATCGTCATCCGGCGCACCGGCATGGATGTGGCTTGGTACGAGGGAGATCGGTGGTACCACGACCTCGTAGCCGGCACCCGGCCCGGCCGCCAGGTGGAGGATCGGCTCGGCGACGCGTCGCCGGCCAGCCTGCCGGCGAGCCACCCGCTCATCGCGGTCAACCTGGCCAACCGCCGCGGCCGTCCGGTCACGGTGCTGCACGCCACCGCCAACGTCATGGTCAGCTCCACCGCAGTGCACCGACGTGGCATCAGCCGCGGTGGCGTGTTCTGGTGCGCGGGCGACGTCTCCTGGCTCGGCGCCCAGGTCCACGGAATCTACGGTCCGCTCGCCTGCGGAGACACCACGGTCATGTTCGAGGGCACGCTCGACGTGCCAACACACACCCGCGCGTGGGAGGTCATCCAGCGATACGCCATCGCAACCCTGTTGACGTCACCATCGGTCGTGCGCACCATGCGGGGCTGGTCTCACGAGCTGCCGGACATGGGCTCGGTCAAGTCACTGGCTCGGGTCGTCACGATGGGCGAGCCGATGGACCCCGAGCTGCGCGAATGGCTGGTGCGCGACCTGGGCCGCGGCGACCTCGACGTCGCCGACGGCTGGGGCCAGGTCGAGCTGGGTGGGATCGTGCGGCTGGACCGTCCGGTGGACCCGTCGACGATGCCCGACTCGGGTCTGGGCATCGTCGACCCGACCGGCCGACCGGTGCCGCAGGGTGACGCAGGCGAACTGGTACTGGTTCACCCGTGGGCCGGCACCATGTGCGGCGCCGAAGGCCCGACAGTCGAGGTCACGGAGAGCCACTGGAGCCGGCACCCGTCGGTCTACGCCACGGGTGACCTGGCTCGCCTCGGGGCTGACGGCTCGATCGAGTTCCTGGGTCGCACCGACGAAGTCGTGTCAGTGGCCGGGCAGCTCGTGTCGCTCACCGAGGTGCGTGAGGTGCTGCTCAGCCACCCGTTCGTGACGGCCGCCGACGTGGTCGAACGCAAGGATGCCAAGATCGGCCGATCCCTTGCAGCCGCCGTGGTTCTCGCAGTCGATGCGCTCCCCGAGACGCGGGATCTGGCAGCGGTCGCTCGCGACCTGCTCGACGCGGTACGTGAGGTGATGGGCGGGCTGGCGCGCCCGCGCATACTGCTGATTGTCGACCGGTTCGGTGACGAGCTCTCAGCCTCAGACCGACGAGATGCGCTGGCAACGCTGGCTGCCCGCGAGACGAACGGGCCGTTGCAGGTCACCTGGGCCCAGGTCCTCGCAGCCGCCGGCCACACTTCGCAAACCTAAGCGCCCGGAGCCACCAACGCGCTGACCGCCTCGTCATCTCCGTGATAGGCGGCCGGCATCACCCAGGTCCTCCACCTTCCCCAAACCCGCTGAGGCATGCGTGTCCGACTGCCCGGCGGCTTCTGGGTCATCGCTCAGCGGAGGTCGAACTCGTTGCCCTCGGGGTCTCGCATGCCGACCTGGAAGTGGCCATGATCGCTGACTCGATGAAGCACCGTCGCCCCGGCGAGCTCCAGGCGGGCAGCCTCAGCCTCCACGTCGGCCACCCGAACGGCCAACGGGTCTGACACGGCAGCAATGTCAAGGTCCATGTGGAGCCGGTTCTTCACCGTCTTGGGCTCCGGAACCTTCTGGAAGTAGAGCTTTGGCCCAACCATCTCGGGATCACCGATCGAGGCGCCGTCATTCCACTCGGACTGTGGCACGCCTATCGCGGTCAGCCATGAGTCCCAGCTCTCATGACCGCTCGGCGGCGGCTCGGGGACGTAGTGCAGCGCCGTCATCCAGAACTGCGCCAGCGCCTGCGGGTCGCCGCAGTCGATCGTGAGCTGGACCGTGGTCGCCATCGTTCTCCTGTGGGGGTTTCGGCCTTGGTCGGGCCTGGTTTCGGGCCCGGTCTCGTACCTACTGGGCGCGCGTCTGGTGGTGGTCCTCGATCCGAACCATCGCCACCCTTCCTGATCCCGTGACCAGGCGCACGTGCAGCCCGCTGGGACAGACAGCATCCAGCGGTTCCAGGTGGGCCTGGCTCTCATCGGCTCCAGCGACCACCGCCGTTCCGGTCAGCAACACCACGATCTGGGCTCCGGAGACTGCGATCGGCCGAGTCTCCGAGAGGTCTCTGACGGCGACTGCGGCCGAAAACCGGTCGCTGCGCGTCATGACGTTGAGGTCGCGCGTGGGTCCGGCCGGAAGACTGCACGAAGCCTGACTCGTGCCGTCGAAGCTGAGCGACTCGTGCAGACCCAGGACGTGTACGACGCCGTCGATGACCAGTTCCATCCGCTCACCCTCGACCAGGGTGATCACGCGGTCGACACCTGGGAAGGCCGAGAAGGGCCCGGACTGGCTGACGTCCGCGATGCTGATCCGCCAGTCGAACTCTTGTGGGTCGGACCTACCGGAGGCGACAACCTCCCTGGTGACACCGCCGCCGTTGCGCCAGGGGACGACGGGGAGATCCGCGAATCGAACGATCCCCAGGTGGTCAGGATCCATGACGGCCACGCTCCTCGAGTGTGCTGGCGATCGGGACACCAGGCCGATAGGACAGGTGCAGGTATGACGGCGCGTCCAGGACCGCCAGATCCGCACGGCTCCCGGGGCGGATCACGCCAATATCATTGCGCCGCAACGACTTGGCGCTCCCGACCGTCGCGGCTCGCAGCGCCTCCGCTGGTGTCAGGCCCATCTCGCGAACCGCCAGGGCGAGGACGAACGGCATCGACGACGAATAACAGGTGCCGGGGTTGCAGTCGGTGGCCAATGCGATGCTCACGCCGGCATCGAACAGGCGCCGTGCGTCCGGGTAACGCGAACGCGTGGAGAACTCGGCGCCGGGCAGCAGCGTGGCCACTGTGGTGTCCGACGCCGCGGCGAGCGCCTCGATATCTTCCTCGGACAAGAAGGTGCAGTGGTCGATGCTCGCGGCGCCCATCTCGACCGCGAGACGCGCGCCGGGACCGGGGCCAAGCTGGTTGCCATGCACCCTGAGGCCGAGACCCGCATCCCGACCCGCGGACAAGACGACTCGCGCCTCTTCCTCGGTGAACGCGTGCGCGCTGCGCGGCTCGCAGAACACGTCGATCCAGCGGGCGTGGGGGGCACAGGCCGACAGCATCTCTCCGGTGACCAGAGCGACATACTCAGCTCGCCGGTCGACATACGCCGGCGGCACCACATGTGCCCCGAGAAACGTTGTCTCAGAGGTGAACTCTGCGGCGATTCGCAGCGAACGCGCTTCATCCTCAACACTGAGGCCGTAGCCGCTCTTGATCTCGACGGTGGTCGTGCCCTGGGCGCGCATCTCCTCGATCCGTGCGCCGACAAGGGCGCGCAGATCATCGTCGCTGGCGGCACGGGTGGCCCAGACCGAGTTGGCGATGCCGCCACCGTCGTACTTGACGCCGGTCATCCGGGCAGCGAACTCCGCAGAACGGTCTCCGGCAAAGACGAGGTGCGAGTGCGAGTCGACGAAACCCGGGATGACCGTTCGCCCGCCGACATCCCGACGGCGATCGGCCTCCGGTGCCCGTGACGCGGGACCGACCCAGGCGATGAGTCCGTCCTTCACGATGACCGCGGCTTTGTGCAGCCGGCCGAGGTGCTCCGAATGATCGGCACCCTCCAGATCCTCGTCGTTGGTGACAAGCTCGGCGATGCCGGTGATCACGGTCGCAGTCATGACTTCTCCCGAAGGGGGTCAATCGCCTTCTGCAGCAACGAGCCGACGTCGCCAAGCAGATGTCGGCCACCGGTCACCACGGTCCTGCCGTCCACGACAACAGTGTCGACGTCAGCAGCGGTGGCCGACAAGAGGATTTGCCCCGGCGCGCTGCCGGCGGTCCTGGGGCTGTCGAGCCTGACCGCAACCAGGTCGGCACGCGCTCCGATTTCAAGCCGACCAGCGTCGTCCCAGCCGAGGCTCTCGTGTCGGGTGGCGGCCGACAGCAGCTCGCCCGGCCGGAACCGCCCACGCTGCAAAGAGTCCAGGCGCTCGTGCATCTCCAACGCCCGGGCCTCCTCGAACAGGTCGATAACTGCGTGCTGGTCCGACCCCAGGGATAGCGGCGCACCGGCGTCACGCAACATCCTGGCCGGCCCGATGCCGTCAGCGAGATCCCGTTCGGTGGTCGGGCAGAAGCAAACCGTCGTGCCCGCGCTGCCCAACGTCGCGATGTCCGCATCGGTCAGGTGCGTGGCGTGGACCACGGTGGTCCGCGGGCCGAGGACGCCCTCGACGTCCAGCAGCGCAGTCGGCGTCATGTCGTAGAACCCGTGACAGGCCTCGTTCTCGGCCGGCTGTTCGGAGAGATGGACGTGCAGCGGTCGACCCGCCGCAGCCCGGGCGACAACGCCGAGCTGGTCACTGGGCACCGCACGCACGGAGTGGATGGCAGCCCCGACACGCATCCCGTCGGACTCTGCGAGGCCGGCGACCCGCTCTGCCCACCGGGCGGCATCACCATCACCGAAACGCAGTTGCGTCTTGTCCAGTGGGCTGTGTCCGGTGGCGTCCAGCCCTCCGGCGACGTAGCAGGTGTCCAGCAGGGTCAGCCGGATCCCCGCGTCGGCCGCCGCTTGACGCAGGGCCTCACCCATGGCGTTCGGATCGTCATAGGACGCGCCTCCGGGAGCATGGTGCAGGTAGTGGAACTCCCCGACCGTGGTGATGCCGGCCAGCGCCATCTCGGCGTACGTGGCGGTGGCGAGCGCGAGGTAGGAGTCCGGGTCCAGCTGCGCCGCAACGGCATACATCCGCTCACGCCAGGTCCAGAAGGTGCCGCCGCCGTCATGGGTACGCCCACGCAGGGCGCGGTGAAATGCGTGGCTGTGGGCGTTGGCGAACCCTGGCAGCACGACCCCGGGCAGGACCTGCGCGTCGCCCGGCGAGGACTCCGGCCTGACCGCGGTGAACCGTCCGCCGGCAACCTCGAACGTCACGTCGCGAGCGACGCCGGACGGGAGCAGGGCGTATGCCGCCCACCACCGCTGCTCATCGGAGGAAATGGCCGACTGGCTCATCGGGACAGCTCCTCGGTCACCCGCGTAAGGGCCTCGACGCCCCGGTGACAGTCCTCGCGTTCGGCGAACTCGACCGGCGAGTGCGAGATGCCGGTGGGATTGCGAACGAAAAGCATGGCTGTCGAAAGTCCTGCAGTAGCAAGGACTCCGGCATCGTGACCGGCCCCGGTCCCCAGCATCGGCGCATCGTCGAGCAGCTCCGAGAGCCGTTGCGCCAGGGACGCGTCGAAGACCGTCTCGGGGGTCCATGACTCCTCGACTGCGGCGATGCCGGACTGACGTCCAACGGCTTCGACGACCGACCGGACGGCTGCCTCGCCAGGACCTCGAGCGTCCAGCCACGCGGTGACCCGTGACGGAATCGCGTTGACACCATTGGGCTCGACCCGAACCTTGCCCACCGTGGCAACGCAGCCCTGTGCAGCGGCGGCTTCACGAGCTGCCAGCACGGTGGTTGCCAAGGCGAGCATCGGGTCCCGACGGTCCTCCAGCCGAGTGGTGCCGGCGTGGTTGGCCTCACCCTCCAGGTCGAGCCGCCAGCGTCCGTGGGGCCGAATGACAGAACCGACGGCAACGGGGCGGCCCAGGTCGATCAGTCCGCGGCCCTGCTCGATGTGCAGCTCGACGAATGTCCCGATCCGGCGCAACGTCTCCTCATCAGGGCCGACGTGCTCGGTGTCGTGGCCGGCTGCCGTCATCGCCTCGGCCATCGTGACACCGTCCGCGTCGCGCAGACCTCGAGCCGTGTCGGCGTCGAGCTTGCCTGTGATCAACCGGGATCCGGCACAGGCGATACCGAACCGTGCACCCTCCTCGTCGACGAAGTTCACGACAGCGATGGGACAAGAAGGCGCAAAACCCTTTGTCCTCAAGGCATCGATGACGGCCAGAGCTGAGACGACCCCCAACGGGCCGTCAAAGGCCCCGCCGTCCGGGACCGAGTCGAGATGCGAGCCGATCACCACTCCGGAACGACCTGCCGCGACGGCGGCATCCGGATCACCCCACCACGCCCACTGGTTGCCCGCGCGGTCGGTGACCAGGTCCAGCCCGCGCGCAGTCGCCTCCCCGGCGAACCACTCACGAAGGGTCGCGTCGACCCGGGTCCAGGCGTAGCGCCGATAACCCCCGGTGCTCGCCTCGCGTCCGATGGGCTCGATCGCCGACCACATGCCGTCAAAGGTCATGTGCTCAACCTAGGCGGCTGCTCACCGGATGGGGGGTCACGGGCCCTCGTGCATGGGGATCCGCACCCCGCGCTCGGCGGCCACGCGGTCGGCGATGTCGTAGCCCGCGTCGACGTGACGGATGACGCCCATGGCGGGGTCGTTGGTCAGGACCCGGGCCAGCTTCTCGGCCGCCAGCGCCGTTCCGTCGGCCAGCGAGACCTGACCGGCGTGGATCGAGCGGCCTATGCCGACGCCTCCGCCGTGGTGGATGGAGACCCACGTGGCGCCCGAGGCCGTGTTGATCAGGGCGTTGAGCAGCGGCCAGTCGGCGATGGCGTCGGAGCCGTCGGCCATCGACTCGGTCTCGCGGTAGGGGGATGCCACTGAGCCGGCATCCAGGTGGTCACGACCGATAACGATCGGCGCGTCGAGCTCGCCCGAGGCGACCATCTCGTTGAACTTCAGGCCCGCGACGTCACGTTCGCCGTAGCCCAGCCAGCAGATGCGGGCAGGGAGGCCCTGGAAGGCGATCTTCTCGCGCGCCCCGCGGATCCACTTCTGAAGCCGGTCGTTGTCCGGGAACAGGTCCAGGATCGCCTGGTCCGTCTTGAAGATGTCCTGCGGGTTGCCCGAGAGCGCGGCCCATCGGAAGGGGCCCTTGCCCTCGCAGAACAGCGGACGGATGTAGGCCGGCACGAAGCCCGGGAACTCGAAAGCCCTTTCGTATCCGCCCAGCTGAGCCTCGGTGCGGATCGAGTTGCCGTAGTCGAAGACCTCGGCCCCACCGTCCTGGAACTCGACCATGGCCTTGACGTGCTTGGCCATCGAGGCCCGCGCCCGGTCGGTGAACTCCTCGGGCTTGGCCTCTGCGTAGTCGTGCCAGTCGGCCACCTCGACGCCTTCGGGCAGGTAGGACAGCGGGTCGTGCGCGCTCGTCTGGTCAGTGACGATGTCGATCTCCACGCCGCGTCGCAGGAGCTCGGGGACGACGGTGGCGCAGTTGCCGACCAGGCCCACGGAGAGGGCTCGGCGGTCCCGCTTGGCGGCCAGGCACTGGGCGACCGCATCGTCAAGGTCCGAGGCGATGCGGTCCAGATAACGGTGGTCCACCTGCCGCTGCAGGTGTGTCCCGTCGACGTCCACGAGCAGGCAGACGCCGTCGTTCATGGTCACGGCCAGCGGCTGGGCGCCACCCATGCCGCCGGCGCCACCGGTGAGGGTCAGCGTGCCGGCCAGGGTGCCGCCGAAACGCTTGTCAGCCACGGCGGCGAAGGTCTCGTGGGTGCCCTGAAGGATCCCCTGGGTGCCGATGTAGATCCACGACCCGGCCGTCATCTGGCCATACATGGTCAGGCCCAGGTGCTCGAGGCGGCGGAACTCTGGCCAGTTCGCCCAGTCACCGACGAGGTTGCTGTTGGCGATGATCACCCGCGGCGCCCACTCATGGGTGCGCATCACGCCGACCGGCCGGCCGGACTGGACCAGCATGGTCTCGTCCTTCTCCAGCGTGGTCAGGGTGCGAACCATCGCGTCGAAGGACTTCCAGTCGCGGGCTGCCTTACCGGTGCCGCCGTAGACGACCAGGTCGTCGGGACGTTCGGCGTTCTCGGGGTCGAGGTTGTTCATCAGCATCCGCAGCGGGGCCTCGGTGGTCCACGACTTGGCGGTCAGGGTCGTGCCTCGGGGTGCACGGACGGGACGGGCGCCTTCCATGGCAAATCTCCTTGTCAGAGAACGTACTTCGCTGATGGAACGGGTTGTTCTGAGAGTGTCATCCGAGGGGGCCGGTGACGGCTTCGACGGCGCGCAGCGCACCACCCTTGGCGACGAACCGCACGGCCGATTCGATCTCGGGTGCCATGAACCGGTCGGGACCCGGCCCAGAGGTGGTCTTGCGCAGTGCGCTGATCACCGCACCGGTCGCGGCCGACGGTTCAAGAGGAGCCCGCAGCTGTATGCCGCGCGCCGCCGTCAGCAGCTCGACCGCCAGCACCCGGGTGAGGCCGTCCACAGACCGTCGGAGCTTGCGCGCTCCGGACCAGCCCATGGACACGTGGTCCTCCTGCATGGCCGAGCTCGGGATGGAGTCGACACTGGCCGGAGCAGCGAGCCGCTTCATCTCGGAGACGATCGCGGCCTGGGTGTACTGGGCGATCATGTGTCCCGAGTCGACGCCGGGGTCGTCGGCCAGGAACGCGTTGAGGCCATGGCTGCGCGAGACGTCCAGGAACCGGTCGGTCCGACGCTCGGACATGCTCGCGACGTCGGCGGCCACGATGGCCAGGAAGTCGAGGACATAGGCGACGGGCGCCCCATGGAAGTTGCCGTTGGACTCCACCCGACCGTCAAGGGTGATCACCGGGTTGTCGATGGCAGCGGCGAGCTCGCGGCCGGCGACCAGCGCGGCATGGTCAACCGTGTCGCGTGCAGCGCCGGCCACCTGCGGCGCGCATCGCAGGGAGTACGCGTCCTGCACCCGAGGGCAGTCCTCGTTGTCGTGGCTTGCGCGGATGGGGCTGCCCGACAGGATCCTGCGCAGGTTGGTGGCGGATGCGGCCTGGCCGGGGTGGGGGCGCAGCGCCTGGAGGTCGGCGGCGAACACGTCGTCCGTGCCGAGCAGCCCTTCGACGCTCATTGCTGCCGTGACGTCGGCGACCTTGAGCAGGTCGCGCAGGTCGGCGATGGCAAGAATCAGCATGCCGAGCATGCCGTCGGTGCCGTTGATCAGCGCCAGGCCCTCCTTCTCGCGCAACACGATCGGGGTGATGCCCGCCTCAGCCAGGGCGTCGGCGGCCGACCCCAGCTCGCCCCGCGCGTTGCGGACCGGTCCCTCGCCCATCACGGCGAGTGCGCAGTGCGCGAGCGGAGCGAGGTCGCCCGAGCAACCCAGGCTGCCGTACTCATGGACCACGGGCGTGATTCCCGCATTCAGGACCGCTGCGTACGCCGCAGCCGTCTCCTCGCGCACGCCGGTGCGGCCGGTGGCCAGGGTCGACAGGCGCAACAGCATGAGCGCACGGACGACCTCACGCTCAACCTCGGGACCGGAGCCGGCGGCGTGGCTTCGCACCAGGCTTCGTTGGAGCTGGGCGCGCATGTCGGGTGCGATGTGCTTGGTGGCGAGCGCACCGAACCCCGTAGAGACCCCGTAGTGCGGCTCGACGTCGCCCGCCAGGTCTTCGATGATGGTGCGGCTCCTGCGAATCTCGTCGAGCGAGTCGGGGGTGATCTCGATGCGGGCACCCTGCCGGGCAACAGCCACCACATCGTCGATAGACAGCGGCCCGATGCCGACGGCGACCGTGCCAGTCTCGGGCGCCAGCAGGTTTTCAGGGGGATGGGCTGATGTCATGACCTCATTTGAACGCACCTGCGACCGGTCAACCATCCCCTGATGATGGTTAGTGTCTCGGATCTGAGACCTATCGGGCGACCCAAGGCGAAGGTCTGGCCACCACAGCCTGCGTCCACGTGTCACGATGCCGCATGAGCATCGTCCTGTTCGTTCTTGCCGCATGTGCGGCGGTCGCATCCGAGGTCCTGTTGACCCGGGCGAATCCCGGCGTGCGACTTCCGCTCTGGCGTGGGCAACAACCTCTCTACCCGACTGCGGCCAGAGTCTTGAGGGGTCTCGCCGGCGGTACGGCTGTGTTTGCGGCCATCAGCTTCAACGATCACTTCGCATCGTGGTGGGGCGTGCTGCTGATCGTCGTCGTGTTCCTGCCAGCTCTCCTCGTCCGCCTGGTGCAGAACGGTCGCGTACCCGCGTAGTCCGTGAACTGGCGATCGGGCGGTGTTGCGGACTATCGCTTGGCCTGTGGTGTTGCCGACGTGGTCGCGTCAGCCCGGCGATAGCCCGAGCACATGATGCGGAGCCATCCGATCTGGCCATCGCGCTCGGAGAGGTACGCCTGTTGCTCGATGAGGTGCTGACCGTCCGGACGCTTCACACGCAGGCGATACCCGACGCGTTTGCGATCCGCGAAGCCGTCACAGTCGAGCAGCTCGACCGCCTCGATCAGGTCATCCTCGCCGAACCACTCATCGAGGACACCGACGATCTCGTCCGGACAGCTCGCATGCCAGAACTCCCCCGGCGTCATCGCCTGGAAGTCGACCTCGGCATGGATGAGTGCACGGACGCGATCGTGATCTTTGGCGGCGACCGCGTTGGCGAAGTCAGCCCCGAGGTCGTGATCCATGAGCCCGACTGTAGGTCGTCTCGCACCTGAGACACTGGCAGCATGGCCAACGCACCCGCCGCACGTCAGGCGCTGACCGTGCTGCGACTGCTGGCACGGCATACCGAGCCTGTCCCGGCCTCCGCCATCGCCCGCGACCTCAACCTGCCCAGGTCGAGCGTCTATCACCTGCTCGCAGTGCTGGGCGAGCAGGGATTCGTCGTGCATCTGCCTGAGGAACGTCGATACGGACTGGGCGTCGCGGCGTTCGAGCTCGGCTCCGCCTACACCCGGCAGGCGCCGCTCCAGCGCCTCGCTCGTCAGCCGATGGTGCGGCTGGTGGACGCCACGAGACACAACGCCCACCTTGCCGTGCTGCACGGCCGGGACGTCCTCTATGTCATCGAGGAGCGCGCGCCCGGCCGGCCACCACTGGTCACCGACGTGGGTGTGCGGCTGCCCGCGCAGCTCACCGCGAGTGGCTTGGCGATGCTGGCTTCGCTCCCACCCCAACAGGTCCGGGCCCTCTTCCCGTCCCGCGACACGTTTGTGCAACGCCACGGCGTGGGCCCGACGACGCTGGCCGGCCTGCGCTCTGTGCTCTCACGCGTACGCCGGGACGGCTTTGCGGTGGAGGACGGGACGGTGACGCCGGACTTTGCCTCCGTCGCCGCGCCGGTTCTCGACCACGTCGGCCATCCGGTGGCCGGGATCGCCGTGACCTATCCCGCCGCCGAGGTGACCGAGGACCAGCGACGCTTCATCGTGGAGCAGGTCATGAAGACTGCGACAGACCTCACGCGCAGGGTGCGGGGTCGGGCCTGATGCCTCGCCCGCAGCCCGTCGTCATCGTCCTGTGTGGGGGCACCTCTCGTCGGCTCGGCGGTGTGGACAAGACTCGCGAATCCCTTTCTGGGACGACGGTTTTGGACTACCTGCTCGATGACCTCCCGCCGGGCTGGCCGGTGGTCTGCGTCGGCGAGATGCGGGCCACCACGCGATCGGTCCAGTGGTGTCGCGAGTCCCCCGCCGGTGGTGGACCGGTCGCCGGTATCGCCGCCGGCCTCGAGCTCATCAGGGACCTCGGCGCTGCGACTGACCACGATGCGAGCTCTGATATTGCGATGCCTGGCAATGCGATCTGTGTCGTTGTCGGCGGAGACATGCCGTTCGCTGCGACCGCCCTGCCCACTCTGGTGGGCGCGCTCAACGCTCAGCCAGGGCTCGACGCCGTGCTGGCTTCAGACCCAGACAGGCGCACGCAGCCGTTGCTCGCGGCATACCGCTGCGAGGCCTTGCGGGCCGCACTCCCTCGCGAACCTCGCGGAGCAAGGCTGATGGCCGTCATCGAGAACCTGCTGATCGACACCTCGGAATGCGACTCCCGAACCACCCTGGACGTCGACACTCCCGAAGCGCTCGAGGAGGCGCGGCATATCGTCGGGACATGAAAGCCATCACGATCCCCACGCCCGGAGACGCCGACGCGCTCGTTCTCGAGGAGGTGCCACCGCCTGATTTCGCCCCCGGCGAAGTGCTCGTGCAGGTGGCAGCGGCGGGTGTCAATCGCGCGGATCTGGTGCAACGCCAAGGGTTCTACCCGCCACCGCCTGGTTCATCGACGTACCCCGGCCTCGAGGTCAGTGGCACGATCAGCGCTCTCGGACGCGACGTGACCGGCTGGGCCGTGGGTGATCAGGTCTGCGCGCTGCTCTCCGGAGGAGGGTATGCCGAGCAGGTGGCCGTCCCGGCCACCCAGCTGCTGCCGGTGCCAAAAGGCGTTGCGCTGGTCGACGCCGCGGCGCTTCCTGAGGTCGCGTGCACGGTGTGGTCCAACGTGTTCATGACCGCAAACCTGCAGCCGGGGCAGACGATCCTGGTCCACGGTGGGTCGAGCGGCATCGGGACGATGGCGATCCAGCTGGCCCGCGCGGTCGGCGCGCGCGTTGCGGTGACGGCCGGGACGGCATACAAGCTGGAGGCGTGTCGCGCGCTGGGGGCCGAGATCCTGGTCAACTATCGCGAGCAGGACTTCGTCGAGGTGCTGGCCGACGCGACGCAAGGCCACGGCGCTGACGTGATCCTGGACAACATCGGCGCAAAGTACCTCGCCCGCAACGTCAGCGCGCTGGCCGTCAACGGACGACTGGTGATCATCGGTCTGCAGGGTGGGGTCAAGGCCGAGCTCGACATCAACGCGCTGCTTCGCAAGTGCGCCGCAGTGATCGCGACGTCCCTGCGCAGCCGCCCGCCGGCGGAGAAGGCCGCCATCGTCGCCGCAGTGCGCGAGCACGTCTGGCCGCTGATCGAGGCCGGCACGGTGAGGCCGGTCGTGCATCGGACGTACCCCCTCGCGCAGGCCGCGGACGCGCATCGTGAGCTCGAGGCCAGCGCGCACATCGGCAAGATCCTGCTCACGACCTGACCCCCCCCCCGTTCGGATGAGTCTTTGGGGCGGGGCGGGGCGGACGGTCAGCGGGAGTCGCTACCGCCGGTGCCGCTGGCTCGACCAGCCTCGAGGCGGGCCACCGGCACCCGGAACGGCGAGCACGACACGTAGTCCAGGCCAGCGTCGTGGAAGAAGTGCACCGAGTCGGGGTCACCGCCGTGCTCACCACAGACGCCGATCTTGAGCCCGGGCCGGGCTTTGCGGCCTTCCTCGACAGCTATCTGCACCAGGCGGCCCACGCCTTCACGGTCGATGGACTCGAACGGCGAGACGCCGAAGATGCCCTTCTCCAGGTAGTCCGGGAAGAACGCCGCCTCGACGTCGTCGCGGGAGAAACCCCACGTCATCTGGGTCAGGTCGTTGGTGCCGAAGGAGAAGAACTCGGCAACCTCGGCGATCGCACCAGCGGTCAGAGCCGCTCGTGGCAGCTCAATCATGGTCCCGACCATGTGTTCGAGGTGCACGCCGGATGCCTTGCGGACCTCGTGGGCGACGGCGTTGATCTCCTCCGCGATGTTCTCCAGCTCCTGGACGGCGCCGACCAGCGGCACCATGATCTCGGCTCGCGGCATTCCGCCGGCCTTGACCCGCAACGCCGCAGCTTCGAGAACCGCCTGCGCCTGCATGGCAAACAGCCCCGGAATCACCAGCCCGAGGCGCACCCCGCGAAGTCCGAGCATCGGGTTCTGCTCGTGCAGCTTGAGCACGGCCTGAAGCAGTCGCAGGTCGCCCTCTCGTTTCTCGCCGCGGGCCTCGGCCACGGCCACCCGCACCGACAGCTCCGTGATGTCCGGGAGGAACTCGTGCAGCGGCGGGTCAAGGAGCCGGATCGTCACCGGCAGGCCGTCCATGGCCTCGAAGATGCCGGCGAAGTCTGCTCGCTGCAGGGGCAGCAGCTCGGCCAGGACCTTGATCCGTTCGTCGTCGGTGTCGGCCAGGATCAGCGCCTCGACCATCGGGCGACGGTCGCCGAGGAACATGTGCTCGGTCCGGCACAGGCCGATGCCTTGCGCGCCGAAGCGACGCGCGCGAGACGCGTCCTCGGGGGTGTCCGCATTGGCGCGCACCGACATCCGGCGGCAGCCGTCGGCGATGCGCATGATCCGGTGCACGGCCTTGACGAGCTCGTCCGCGTCCGCCGCCTCGGCATCGACACTGCCGTCGAAGTAGCAGACCACCGGCGACTCGACGACAGGAACCTCGCCGAGAAACACCTCGCCCGACGTGCCGTCGATCGAGATGACGGTGCCTTCTTCGAAGACCCGGCCGTCCTTGGTCGAGAACTGTCGGCCCTTGGTGTCGACGGTGAGCTCCTCTGCGCCACACACGCAGGTCTTTCCCATGCCGCGGGCGACCACAGCGGCGTGTGAGGTCTTGCCACCACGGCTGGTCAGGATGCCTTCGGCTGCGATCATGCCGTTGAGGTCGTCAGGGTTGGTCTCGCGCCGGACGAGGATGACCTTCTCACCCGAGCGCGACCACTTCACTGCTGTGTAGGAGTCGAAGACGACCTTGCCGACGGCCGCACCCGGCGAGGCGTTCATGCCCGTGGCCAGGCGTTCGCGGGTGGCGTTCTCCTCGAAGGCGGGGAACATCAGCAGGGCCAGCTGGGCGCCGGTCACGCGTTGCAGCGCCTCGGCCTCGTCGATCAGGCCCTCGTCGATGAGCTGGGTCGCGATGCGGAAGGCAGCGCCGGCGGTCCGCTTGCCGACCCGGGTCTGCAGCATCCATAGCTTGCCGCGTTCGATCGTGAACTCGATGTCGCACAGGTCGCGGTAGTGCTCCTCGAGCTGCCCCATGATCGCCATGAGGTCGTCGTACGACTTCTTGTCCAGGCCCTCGAGGTCGGCCAGGGACAACGTGTTGCGAATCCCGGCGACAACGTCCTCACCCTGGGCGTTCTGCAGGTAGTCGCCATACACGCCCTTGGCCCCAGAGGCAGGGTCGCGCGTGAACGCCACACCGGTGCCCGAGTCCGAGGACACGTTGCCGAACACCATCGAGCAGATGTTGACCGCGGTGCCCAGGTCGGAGGGGATGCGCTCCTGGCGGCGGTACAACACGGCGCGGTCTGCGTTCCACGAGTCGAAGACGGCCCGGACGGCAAGGTCCATCTGCTCGCGCGGCTGCTGCGGGAACTCCCGGCCTGCGTGCTCGCGCACGATTACCTTGTACGTCTCGACCAGTGCCCGGAGGTCACCGGCATCCAGGTCGAGGTCCGTGGCTGAGGGCCCCTTGCCGTGTTTCAGATGATCTAGCGCGTCCTCGAAGAGCTCACCCTCGACGCCCATCACCGTCTTGCCGAACATCTGGATCAACCGACGGTAGGAGTCGAACGCGAACCGCTCGTTGTTGGCCTGCTTGGCCAGACCCAGGACCGACTCGTCGTTGAGCCCGATGTTCAGGACCGTGTCCATCATCCCGGGCATCGAGAACTTCGCGCCTGATCGCACAGACACAAGAAGCGGGTCGTCAGACTGGCCGAGCGTCTTGCCCATGGCCGCCTCGAGCGCCACGAGGTGCTCGCTGACCTCCGCCTCCATCTCGGCCGGCTGGGTGCCACTCGCGAGGTAGACCTTGCAGGCGTCCGTCGTGATGATGAATCCCGGCGGCACCGGCAGCCCCATCCGAGTCATCTCCGCGAGGTTCGCCCCTTTGCCTCCGAGCAGGTTCTTGAGATCCTTGTGACCTTCGGCGAAGTCGTACACGAGCTTGGACACGGCAAAACCTCCGGGGGATGGCGCGAGAGAGTGCTCGCAGGTTAGACCAGCAACCGACCTACCTGACCCATCATGTTCCCCAGGTCATACTCGGTGTTCCCCAGGTCGCACCTTCAGGCTCCCTGGACCATCCTCGCCGGCTCCCTTGGTCTAGGCGATGGAGGGGGCGAGGAAGGCAGCGAGGGCACCGGCATACATCGCGGGGTCCTTGGCGCCACACAGCTCGCGGGCAGAGTGCATCGACAGCATCGGCGCCCCGAAGTCCACGGTCGTGGCACCGGTCAGCGCAGCCGTCATCGGTCCGACCGTCGAGCCACAGGGCAGATCGTTGCGTGACACGAAATGCTGAACCGGGACGTCGGCCTGGTCACACGCCATGATGAACGCCGCCGCGCCCACGGAGTCGGTCGCGTAACGGAGCTTGACGTTCGTCTTGAGCACCGGGCCACCGTTGATCGCGATCTGGTGCTGCGGCTCGTGCTTCTCGGGGTAGTTCGGGTGGGTGGCGTGGGCCATGTCGCCGGACGCGATGACAGTCCCGGCGAGGGAACGATGGAAGTCCTCCCGACCGCCTCCGGCCGAGGTCACGATGCGTTCGAGCACCGAGGGCAACAGGGTCGACATAGCGCCGCGCTCGGACTGGCTGCCGGCCTCCTCGTGGTCGAACAGGACCAGCACCGGGATCGACGGCGATGCCGATGCAGACCCCGATGATGAAGCTCCGGAACGTCGACCGAGACCATCGACGGCATCGACCAGCGCCCGCACGCCCGCGTAGCTCGTAGCCAGGTTGTCCAGCCTGGGCGCGGAGATCAGGTCGAGGTCCCGGCCGATCCGCCGCGAGGGCTGCAGGTCGTGGGTCATCACGTCCCAGGACAGGACGTCGGCTGCATCCACGCCGACCGCGGTCGCGAGATAACCGCGGAAGTCGCCGGGCTCGGTGCTGACTCCCCACAGCGGCGTCAGGTGCTCTTGGGGGTTGAGCGCCAGACCCTCGTTGACACCCCGGTCGAGGTGGACCGCGAGCTGGGCCACCCGCAGTACCGGCTCGTTGATGGTGAGCAACCGGGTCTGGACCCCGGCGCCTGCACGGACCGCAACCCGACCCGACAGGCCGAGGTCACGGTCGAGCCAGGAGTTGAACAGCAGCCCGCCGTAGAACTCGACACCGAGCAGCTGCCAACCCGCGCGGGCCAGGTCGGGCTTTGGCTTTATCCGCAGGTTGGGACTATCGGTGTGGGCACCGACCACGCGGAACGGGGTGGTCGGGCCGCCGGCCGTCTCGGTGCTCCAGGCGATCAGCGCGCCGCCACGGATCAGGTAGTGGCGGCCGGGCTCGGTCGGGAACGCCTCGGTCTCGACGAGGAGGCTGAAGCCGGCAGCCTCGAGCATCCGCCCTGCCTCGGCGCAGGCGTGGAACGGTGAGGGAGAGGCGTCGACGAAGGCGCACAGCCCCGCCGCCTCGGTGTCGGTGTCGAAAGAGTGAGCCATGAGCGCGACCTTATCCGCGAGACGTCCTCACTCGCTGTCGGGACGTGGCCCCGGCCGCCCGGACCGGGCTTGATGCCTAGTCATTCCGGGCCATGCATTGATCGGCAAATATCGCTCAATTGACGGATCAACGAGGGTGGCCTGCGCCCTACCGTTGGAAAGGTGCTCAACCTGGCCACCCGGGTATCAGCCCGAGCTGAGCGTGTCGACAGGGCAGTATCGAGCATGCACGCGAGCTTCGTTCCATTGCTTTCCGGCGGCGAGGTCCAGGAGGTGGGTCACGCTATCTGGACGATGAGCGCGACACCGCTGCTCTTTGCCAATGGCGTGATCCGCTACGACGCCAGGGACTTCGGCGGCCCAGCGAGTGAACGTGAGCTCGACAACTGCCTCACCGCCCTGTCGATGTACGACGTCCCGTGGCGGTTCAGCGCATGGGACCACCTGGGCGCCGATGTGCTGGTCCCCCGCCTGATCGCTCGGGGAATGATCAGGGCAGGCACCGACCACGCGATGTGGCTGGATCTGTCTGGCGCCAGGTCGTCCGTGACGAGCGAGGACCATATCGATATCCAGCCGGCCACCGACGCGTCCGGCCACCGGGTGTGGACCAGGATCTTCACGACGACGACCGGGATCTCGAACGAGTACGCCAACCTGATCCTGCCCCTGGTCGCCAGACCCCCGCGGCAGAATCTGGTTGCCCGGGCGAACGGTCGCGCGGTCGGGTGCCTGACCGTGACGATTGAAGAAGGCCTGGCCATCGTCCACAACGTCGGCGTCCTGCCTGCGGCACGACGTCATGGAGTCGGTCGACGGCTGCTGCTGGCAGCCCACGAAGCCGCCCTCAGGCGAGGGGCACGTGCGTGCGTCACCTTGGCGACCCCGGAAGGCGCCCGAGTCTGCGCCCGCCTGGGGCACCACGCCGTCACCAGGGTCACGTACCTGATGCCGCCGCCTGCCGGCGGACTGAGAAGACGGCGTCGCTGACTGACCCGCTGACTGACTCGCGGGAGCAAACGTGACTTGAGCGTCACTGACTGACCCACTGACTGACTCGCCGAAGTCGCCGGGAAACGGGACTCGCGAATTAGCCCATGGTGTCGTAACCTAATTAACTTACGATGCCGTAGCCTACGGAACCGTAGGTTTTGTTACGCCGGAAGGATCCCGTATGCCCAGGACGTTGACCCAGACCGAGCTGCTCCGCGAGCTGGACCAGGTCGTGGTCGGGGAGCTCAACCGACACGAGAAGGTCGCCAAGGAGTGGTTCCCGCACGAGTACGTCCCGTGGAGCGAAGGCCGCAACTTCGACGGACTCATGGGTGGTGACGCGTGGACCGAGCAGGACTCCGGGGTGTCGGACGTCGCGCGCTCGGCGCTGATCGTCAACCTGCTCACTGAGGACAACCTCCCGAGCTACCACCACGAGATCGCGATGATCTTCGGGCGCGATGACGCGTGGGGCGAGTGGGTGCACCGCTGGACTGCTGAAGAAGGTCGGCACGCCATGGCGATGCGCGACTACATGTTGGTCAAGCGTCTGGTGGATCCCGTCGCGCTGGAACGGTTCCGGATGACCCACATGTCCCAGGGCTATGAGTTGGCACACTCCGGCGAGCTGATGAGCTCCCTGGCCTATGTGTCCTTCCAGGAGCTGGCCACGCGCGTCTCCCATCGCAATACCGGCACGTTCACCAATGACCCGATGTGCGAGAACCTGCTCACCCGCATCGCGGCCGACGAGAACCTGCACATGATCTTCTACCGCAACCTGATGGACGCCGCCCTGAAGATCGACCCCGACCAGGCCATGATCGCCATCCTGAACGTCGTCAAGAACTTCGCCATGCCGGGCGCAAACCTCCCCGGCTTCCAGCGCAAGGCGGTTGAGATGGCCGTTGCGGGCATCTACGATCTGCGCTCACACAAGGATGAGGTCGTCGCGCCGGTGCTGCGATTCTGGAAGGTCTTCGAGCTTGAGGGTCTGTCCGCCGACGGCGAAGCCGCGCGCAAGGAGCTGGCCGAGTTCATGGAGGCGCTGGAGAAGCAGGCGCTGCGCTTCGAGGACAAGCGCGACATGCTCAAGGCCCGTATGGCGCCTCACTAGGTCGCGAACGCTCGACTCCACCCGCCTTTGCTCAGTTCAGACCGGTTAAATGCGCGCTCCGACCTGCGTGGAGCGG
>DASRVZ010000125.1:0-2521 GCA_035654835.1 Dermatophilaceae bacterium
CTCGGACACCTGACGGCGGCCTTGCTCCAGCTCTTATCCAGCGATGACATCTCACCGGTGACGGTAGGCGCTACCTCTGACAGAACGCATCTCGCAGAGCATTCTCAGCGTCAGAATGCTCTGCGAGATGCGTTGGGGGGGCCGGCCAAACGATGGACTGAGTCTCTGCCCTCAGGCCCTCAGGCCGTCGGGTTCTCGGGTTCGCCGGGTGTGATCGCGGTGTCTTGCGGTATGCCGGCAACGAAGGCGATGGATTCGGCTCGACCTGGCGGCGGGCTTGGCGTCGTCACAGGTCGAACGCCCTCACCTGCCGCCGATAGTGCGATCGGTCGTGCCGATGTGAGGACGTCCGCAAGCGCCGCCACGGAGAGGTCTAGGCAATCGGGCGAAACGAGGCGAAGCGGCACGTAGGCGCGGCTGCGGATGCCCGTTCTTGGAAGTGTGGCGTGCTGGAGCACGAATACGAAGGCCCAGATGGCGTGATCAAGTACCTCACCAGTTTGTTCGCGATGACCGACGGAACGTTCAAGAGCGAGTCCGAGGCACTGTTCGCCGACGACGACCGAGTTGTCTCGCTGGATCACGTCACGGGCACGCGTATGGGAAACGTGCTGGACACGCACGTGGTTCATGTCTTCCTGGTCCGCGACGGGAAGGTGATCGAAGTGACCGACTTCGCGTCCGAGCCGAAGGCCAACGAAGCCTTCTGGGACTGACGAAGCCGAGCACGTCGACGGGCCCAGCCGTGAGGTGCTCATCGGCTGGGCCCGTCCTCCTGATGGGTGAATGGGGTATCGAGTAGCGCCCTTCGTGAGGCGTCGGCGGTCACGTGTTGACCTTCCGGCAGAGTGGGCGCGCTGTCACTCGTCTCGGTCGTACAGACCGCCGAGCTACTCGCCGCCGAGGAACACGAACGCGGCCGCACCGTCGTACTGGTCCTGGACGAAGCCCACCTCCTGGGCATCGACCAGCTCGAAGAACTCCGCCTGCTGACCAACGCCGACATGGACTCCCACTCACCCTTCGCCTGCCTGCTCGTCGGCCAGCCCACTCTGCGCAGGAGGATCAAGCTTGGCACCTTCGCCGCCCTCGACCAACGAATCGCGTTGCGGTACGCGATGACCGGCATGAGCGACACCGAAACCAAGAGCTACCTGAGCCACCACCTCAAACTCGCTGGCCGCTCCGACACCCTGTTCTCCGACGACGCCGTCGCCCTCATCCACCAAGTCAGTCGAGGAATCCCCCGAGCCGTCAACAACCTCGCCGTCCAAGCCCTCGTCGCAGCGTTCGCCACCAACAAAGCCATCGTTCACGAGTCCTCCGCAAGAGCAGCCGTCACGGAAGTCACCACAGAATGACCACCAGCGCGACCCCATGAACACCAAGGCCCCGCCGGAACCAACCGGCGGGGCCCTTTTCAGCTCAACACGTCCTCACCCACGGCGACGCCGCCATCATCAACAGACGCGACCGGCAACAGCAAGCACGACACCTGGCTGCGCAACGAGGCTCTCCACCAGCTGAAGTCCCGCGCGACCCGACTCCCGTTCGACTCCGACTATGACAACGTCCTGACCGTCAAGGCACGCCGCGACCGACTCGACCTGGCGATCGGCGAGATGGCTGCCGACAGTGAGTTCACCCCGCTGGTCCACCGGCTGGGCTGTCTGCGCGGGGTCAGTTCCCTGACCGGGTTGGCTCTGGCGGTCGAGATCGGTGACTGGGACAGGTTCACCGGCAACACGATCGGCTCCTTCGTCGGGCTCGTGCCAAGCGAGTACTCCTCCGGTGCCTCCCGCGCCCAGGGCTCGATCACCAAGACCGGCAACACCCACGTGCGTCGACTGCTCGTCGAGGCCGCCTGGCACCACCGCGCCCGTTACCGGGTCGGCAAGACCATGCGCGACCGCTGGGACCTGGCACCTGCAGCCGCGCGCGCCCGCGGCGACGAGGGCAACCGCCGACTCCACCAGCGATGGGTGAAGTTCATCGAGCGTCGCAAGCGGCCCACCATCGCCAACGTCGCGATCGCTCGTGAACTCGCCGGCTGGTGCTGGTCCCTGGCAGTGCTCGAGGGAGCCTAGACGGGCCACTACCCACGATCTGCTTCGTCGGCCGGTAGCTGGTGGCAGCGCCTGGAGCGACCCGCGAAACACCTATGAGCAGCGAGCTTCTGCTCGTAACGCTCGATGCTAGACACGCGGTCCCGCTCCTGCCGAAAGCACCGTCCTGCGGTAACCAACCCGCGCATATCAGTCTGACCGCGCGTCGCCAACGACACGCTCGCCAGCCCAGGGACGGCGAAGCACGAGGCGCCCGTCCCGATCGCTCGGGACGGGCGCCTCACCCTGCCTCTTGACAGGAATTCACTCCATATCAGGACCTACGCTCCCGCGGCCACGAGGTCCCGCCATGTGCGCGGCGGACGATCGAGCAGGAGCCTCAGGACGGTCGCGTTACCGACCAGGCCGCGTGCGTCGTAGGCGGCGAACATGGCGAGCAGGTCGCGGCGCAGTCC
>DASRVZ010000126.1:0-36770 GCA_035654835.1 Dermatophilaceae bacterium
TCGCAGCCCGGAACGTCCACGCACACCACGGTGATGTCGGCCGCGCCGCCGGCTGCCTCGACGGCGGAGGACAGACCCAGCGGCGAGCGAGCGTCCGCGATGACAACGTGGTCGGCCAGCCCGGTGCCCTCCAGCATGAGCGCCTCCCGCTCGAACGGCACGACCGCGACGCGACGTCCAGCGCCGGCGTCGGCGGCCGCCGCGAGGGACATCGACCCGGACTTGCCCGCACCGCCAAGGACGAGCACCGAAGGTGCCACACCCTTCGCGGCGTATTCGCGGACCAGCCGGGCCACGAGCGCTGGCGCGCCGCAGACATCCATGACCATCAGGGCAAGCTCGGGATCAAGGTCATCGGGCAGGACGGCAGCGATGGACCTGCCGAACAGGATTGCGTGACCGGCGGCGGGCACCCGCTCGCCCAGCCCGTCCCACCGCGCCAGGCCGTCGGTGATCTGCAACGGGGTCAGCGACAACGACACCAACGTGGCGACGTGGTCGCCCACTGCGAGACCCAGCGGGCTGGCCGGGCCAACCTCCGCTACCGTCCCGATGAGCATGCCGCCCGAGCCGGTGACCGGGTTCTGCATCTTGCCCCGCGTGGCCACGATCTCGAGGACGGCGGCCTTGACCGCTGCGCCATCGGTGCCGCCGCCCGGCAGCTGGTGGACGCTGCACAGCTGGCGATACGACGCGGCGTCAAGATTCAGGACCTCGACGTCGATCCGGACCTCGTCCGCCCAGATCTCCGGCGAGGCCTCCAGGCGTTGGGCGGTCTGGGGCAACGTGATCTGGTCGCCAGACGGCTCGAGGACCCGGTGCAGACCCACGGGCGAGCTCTGTCCCCTTGTGATCGGAGCGCTCAGTGTTCGATCGACCGGGACAGCCACTGTTTCCTCCAGTTTTCGGACCCACGTAAGCAAATCTTGCGGTGCGGTGATGCATTAGACGCAAGTTCTCCCGCAAGTTCTCCCGTATCATGTCAGTTATGGAGCCAAAGATCGAACAGCCCTACGCCTATCAACGACACGAGCTGATAGAGCCAGACTGGACCCGCCTGCCCGGTTGGCGCGACATCACGGCGACGCAGTGGGCCAGCGCCCAATGGCAACGGGTCAACTGCATCAAGAACATCAAGGGGCTTCGGGCGCTCATGGGCGATCTGCTCACTGACGCGTTCTACGCCGACCTCGAGCGGGACCAGGCCGAGCGGGCCACGATGTCGATGCTCGTCACCCCGCAGATGATGAACACGATGGTCCCGGCCACCGGTGTGTACGACGACGGCGTGATGCCCGCAGCCGGCGAGGAGTACACCCGCGCGTTCTATGCCGATCCGGTTCGCCGCTACATGCTCCCGGTCTTCAGCGACCGACGCGTCGACTGGCCGAGCCACCCCTACTCCGCCCGAGACTCCTTGCACGAACACGACATGTGGGTCGCCGAGGGCCTGACCCACCGCTATCCCACCAAGGTGTTGGCCGAGCTGTTGTCGACCTGCCCGCAGTACTGCGGCCACTGCACCCGGATGGACTTGGTCGGCAACTCGACGCCGGTCATCCCCAAGCTCAAGTTCGATCTCAAACCGGTCGATCGGTACGACGCGATGATGGCCTACCTGCGTGCGACCCCCGCGGTCCGCGACGTGGTGGTCTCCGGTGGCGACGTGGCGAACATGCCGTGGAAGAACCTCGAGGCCTTCCTGGACCGGCTGCTCGAGATCGACAACATCCGCGACATCCGCCTGGCCACCAAGGCACTGATGGGCCTGCCGCAGCACTGGCTGGCCCAGGACGTCGTCGACGGCGTCGGGCGGGTGGCGGCCAAAGCGCGTGAGCGCGGCGTCTCCCTGGCGATCCATACCCACGTCAACAGCGCCCAGTCGGTGACGCCCGCCGTGGCCGCCGCCTCCAGGGCGATGCTGGACGCCGGCGTCCGTGACGTCCGCAACCAGGGCGTGCTGATGCGCGGCATCAACGACTCGGTCACCCAGCTGCTCGACCTGTGTTTCGCCCTGCAGGACGAGGCCTGGATCACGCCGTACTACTTCTACATGTGCGACATGATCCCCTTCGCCGAGCACTGGCGGCTCTCCCTTGCCGAGGCACAGCGCCTGCAGCACGACATCATGGGTTACCTGCCCGGGTTCGCCACACCCCGCATCGTCTGCGACGTGCCGTTCGTCGGCAAGCGCTGGGTCCACCAGGTCGACACGTACGACAAAGAGCTCGGGATGTCGTTCTGGCGCAAGAACTACCGCACCTCGATCGAGGCCGCTGACACCGAAGCGCTGTCGCGCGAGTTCGTCTACTACGACCCGATCTACACGCTGCCCGAGGCCGGTCAGGCCTGGTGGCGCGAGCACGGTGAGGTCGATGCAGCACACGCCGCAGCAGAGGCCAGTGCCACCGCCAGCCGGGAGGCTTCGATCGCTCAGCTCATCTGAGGGACATACACCTCAGCAGTCCGTATGCCGCGTCCCCCGCCGGGGGCGCGGCATACCGGCGTCTAAGGCTGGCTGTTGCGCGGTGGCTCCCCCGGTGGGCGACTGCCGTCGTCGTCCTTGCCGTCGTCATTGGCGAAGAGCAGATCCGAGATCTGCAGATGCACCTTCTCGACGTTCGGGACGTCCGGCAGGACCACGCCAGCGTTCTCTGTGGCGTCCGAGACGATCAGCGTGCCGCAGCCGAGGATGCGGTCGAGCAGGCCCTTCTCGTAGGCAACGTCGTTGATGCGAAAGAGCGGGATGTCGCGGCCCGTGCGGGTGATGATGCCGTGTCGGGTGATCAGCCGCCGGTTCGTCACGGTGTAGTTCGACGTCGTCCAGCGCAGGAATGGGATCAACGACCAGAGAACCAGAATGGGTACGGCCACCGCCACGGCGACAAGACCCCACACGCTGTTGTCGGGCTGCCACAGGGCGACGGTGAGGACGCTGGTCACCACCAGGATGAACAGCACAACAGGCCAGATCAACGCCTTGGCGTGCGTTCTGACACTCAGGACGACGTGCTCGCCGTCGGACAACAGCTTCTGCGAAATCGCCATGAACGCATCGTCCCATGTCCGGTGAGATGGCGCAGGTAGCGTGAGCTCATGCCGATTCCCCGCGTAATGCGCAAGGTCAACAAGATCGCGCTGAACAAGGTCACCCGGCAGCTTGCGCCGTGGCTACCGGGTCTGGGGGTCGTGGTGCATCTCGGACGAGTATCCGGCAGCACGTACAGAACGCCGGTCAACGTCTTCGCGCGTCCCCGTGGCCGCTACGTCCTGGCGTTGACCTACGGTCCGGACACGGACTGGGTCAAGAACGTCATCGCAGCGGGTGGGTGCGAGCTGCTCACCCGCGGCGCTCACCTCGAGCTCACGGCACCACGGCTCTTCCACGACGAGAGTCGGCGCGAGATCCGGGTGCTCGAACGCAGGATCCTCGGCCTGTTGAACGTTGATGACTTCCTGGAGCTGCGGGCCGTGCCGGACGCCTGATCTGCTGTTGCGCAGGAATCCCGGGCCACCTCGGTCTGGCTTTGTGACGAGAAACCATCAGGGCTACCTCGGGCAGACCCAACCGCCCGTGCGCTGCTCGAGGGGCAGGTCGCACTGTTTGGACCCGCCCGGCTCTGTGTGCCCGTGAGCGGCGTTGAAGGCATAGGTGGCGCCACCAACACATGCGGCGACAATAAGGACCAGCGCAACGAGCAGGGCCTTGCCTTGTCGGTAACGTCTCACGTTCACCACTCCCCTCGGCTGCTCGTCCCCGGTGTGATGTCGTGCGGTCAGTCAGTGAAGTGGGAACGGTGCTCCCAAGGGGTCGACAAGACCACGGTCGTACGCGTCGACACCTTGGCCGAGGATCGCACCCGGGCCAGCAGGTCCTCCAGATCTCCGGGCGTGGACACCCTGACTTTGAGGATGTAGCTCTCCTCCCCGGCGACCGAGTGACACGCCTCGATATCCGAGATGTCGCGAAGGTGGTCCGGCACGTCGTCCGGGGCGGCCGGATCCAGCGGTGTCACCGAGATGAAGGCGATGAGCGGCATCCCCAGCTCGTTGTGGTCGATCACCGCGCGGTAACCCTGGATCACCCCGCGCTCCTCCAGTCGGCGTACCCGCTGGTGGACTGCCGACGTCGACAGCCCCGTTGCCTTGCCGAGATCGGTGAAGCTCATGCGTCCGTCCTGCGACAACAACCCGACAATGCGACGATCCAGATCCTCCATGGCGCAAGGCTACTGACGTTCACGCACCGTCGGACGGTGGTATGCCCTAATGACACGATGACGTCATGACCCAGCGCCTGATGCTCCTGGACTCGGCCTCGTTGTACTTCCGTGCCTTCTACGGCGTCCCAGACCAAAGGCGCAGCCCCGACGAGCCGCAGACGAACGCGGTGCGAGGTTTCCTGGAGATGATCTCGACCCTGGTCAGTACCCATCGCCCGACCCATCTGGTGGCTTGTTGGGACAACGACTGGAGACCGGCGTTTCGGGTCAACGCCATCCCGACGTACAAGACGCACCGGCTCACCGAAGGCAGCACGGTCCAGGAGGAGAGCCCGGAGGACCTCACCCCACAGGTGCCCTTGATCGCGGACGCGCTGAAGGCTTTGGGGATTGCCCGCATCGGCAGTGACGGCTACGAGGCGGATGACGTCATCGGCACCTTGACCCGCCGCGCGCGCGGCCAGCAGCTGGTCGACGTCGTCACCGGCGACCGCGACCTGTTCCAGCTTGTCGACGACGATGCAGGCGTCAGGGTGCTCTACACCGCGCGCGGCGGGGTCCGTGATCCCGACGTCGTCACGCAGTCATTCCTGCAGAGCAAGTACCTCGTGCCCACCGGTCAGGCCTATGCGGACATGGCCACGCTTCGCGGTGACGCAAGCGACGGGTTGCCAGGGGTTGCAGGAATCGGCGAGAAGACCGCCGCCACCTTGATCAACCGGTATGGCGACCTCGCCGGTCTGCGTCGCGCCCTCGCCGCGGGCGACCCGCAGATCAAAGGCGCTCAGCGGACGAGGCTGGAAGCCGCGTCCGCCTATCTGGACGTGGCATCCATGGTCGTCCAGGTCGCGCTGGACGCTCCTGTCCCGGACTTCGACGCCTCACTCCCCCGCCAGGTTGGCGACTCAACCTTGTTGTCATCCCTGGCATCGAGCTACGGACTGACCAACCCCATCAACCGAGTGCTGAGCGCGCTCGGCGTGGGCAAGATTTGACCATGCGCCTGGGCGGTCAGGTCTGCTGACGAGCGCCTGCACAAGTGTCAGGCCTGCCAGGTGACGTCGTGGGCGGTGACGGTGGCGGTGAGGTCGCGTTGATGAACAAACGTGTGGTGGTAGCCGCAGAGCAGCGCGAGGTTGAGCAGGGATGTTGTGCCGCCGTCGATCCAGTGTTTGACGTGGTGCGCGTCGGTCCATTGAGGTGGCCGCCCGCAGCCGGGGTAGGTGCAGCCTTTGTCCCTGGCCCAGAGCGCGGCGAGCAGGGCTGGAGTGACCAGGCGTTTGGTTCGGCCGACGTCCAGGGGTTGGCCTTGGCTTCCCAGGACCATGGGGATGATGCCTGCGTCGCAGGCGAGCTTGCGGACGCTTTGGGGTGAGAGGACCTGACCGGCCAGGGTGGTCCCGGAACCTCTGACGGCACCGGCGAGCCGGTCGTAGCCGATGGTGACCACGATCTGGGCTTTGGTCGTGACCGGGGCGGAGCCACCGGCTGCGGTGGCCCGCCTACACAGCTCGATGAGGGCGTCGGCTCGGCGTCGGTCGGCTTGGCGGGGGTCGCGGCCGCCGGTGGTCTCGCAGAGGTTTGGTTTACTCAGCGGGTCGAGGGCGGCGCTCAGCACGGCACCGGACTCGGGGTCGAGCTGGCCGCTGATCGCGACCATGCCGTTGGCCAGCGGGCACAGCTTCAGCGAGCTCAGCGAGCGCAGGGCGGTTTCGTTGCGTTCCAGGGACCGGTCGGCCCCGACCAGGGCCATCAGGGTCCGGCCCACGGCGATGACGTGCCGGTCGTACCCGGTCTGGGCCATCAAAGTCAGGGAGGCGAGGGCTTCTTCGCGTTTGCCCGGCGCCAGGGCGTGTTCGACCTGGCCGAGCTGGCGTAGCGCGGTCATCGCCTTACGCACCGTCAGGGTGCCGCCTGACACGGCGGCGGCCATCACCTGGTTCTTGGGCAGCGCACACAGCCGGGCCAGGTCCACGGTCCGGGCGGCGTCGGCCGGCTCGAGGTGGTCACTGTTGGCCAGCAGCCAGTCGGTGCTTGAGGCTGAGTGGGACTGCGAGACGACCCCGCGGGACTCGGCCTCCTGGACCAGGCCGACCCGG
Organism: Dermatophilaceae bacterium; assembly: GCA_035654835.1. Lineage (GTDB taxonomy): Bacteria > Actinomycetota > Actinomycetes > Actinomycetales > Dermatophilaceae > UBA4719. The sequence goes on from DASRVZ010000126.1 coordinate 6,323, forward strand.
GCACAGTCCAGCTGGACGGACAGGGCGTCGACCGCGGCGGCGATCCCGGCGAACCCGTCGTTGCCGGTGCGCCAGAGCTCGGAGGGGAGCTTGGCCAGCTGCTCGGTGACCGCAGTCAGGAACCCGGCCGGGCCCTCAACTGCGGTGTTCTCGAACATGTGTTCTAGTCTACCCGAGGGGACCGACATACACAAGGCTTCGGTCATGAAAACCCTTGCAAACAAAGCAAATTCACGTCATTGACCCAGCGACGCAGCGAGCCCGGCAGCATCGGCAGTGCACGCGGGACCAACTCGACGCACTTTTCTGCGTCGGCAACTCTGAGGATGATCTGGTCAGGGCCAACGTCGTCATGCCGGGTGTACGTTCCCAGCCGATCACCGTCACAACCGCATCATCGCTCAGAACATCCGCTAGCCGCTGGGCGGTCGAGGACAGGGCGAACGAGACAAAAGGTTCCGCATCCCACCATCGCTCGCGACCAGTTATAAGGCACACCGATCCCGTTCGCGGCTCACCTACAGGATCGACCTCTCGGACGCTTCGGGAGAGCCGCTGCCAGATCGCCTGTAGTCGGACTCGCCCGGCCGGTAAGGCCAGCAGGGAGGCGTCCACGGCCGAGATGGAGCCCGCGGCGCGGGTGTTCAAGAAGATCCGCATGCCGACGCGACCGGGTGGATTGCGCGTTGTACCCCCAGACGGAGTGCCGAAGCCGTGCCGGCGCATCCATGTCCGCCCGATCTTTGTGCTTCGCGGTCGAACCTGAATGGATCGACAGGTTTGATCAGGTTCCGCACAGGCGTGGGTCTGCACAGTGGGGGTTGTTCGCACGATCCCAACGGAAAAGGAACCCCCATGAACATCAAGAAGATCGTCATTGGCGGCGCCGCCGCCACGGCCCTTGGCATTGCGGCGCTGGCCGGCACGGGAACGGCCTTCGCGTCCGGTACCGCTCCGATCGCCAACACCCACCAGAGCACCAACGTCCAGCAGGGCAACCAGACCACTCCGGACACCGGGACGACGACCGAGCAGGCCGGCACCGAGAAGCCTGAGGCGCCCGGCACCGAGAAGGCGGGTGTGGAGTCCGACGGCCCCGGCGGGCATGCCGACGCCGAGGGCAGCAACGTTGACCACCAGTTCGAGGGCAACGAGTAACGAGTACTGAACGTGGGCGGCCGAGGTGATCCTCGGCCGCCCACAGATGTATCCCCGGCGTCTACTCTCAAGTTCAACAAGCCAACGGCAAGGAGACGACGGTGCGGGTCCTGGTGGTGGAGGACGAACGCCCCCTGGCAAGGGCCCTGCGTCGCACCCTGGAGGCCGAGGGCTTCACCGTGGTGCTGGCCGCTAACGGCATCGACGGTGACTGGGCGGCCCGCGAGCACGACTTTGACGTCATCGTCCTGGACGTGATGCTGCCAGGAATGTCCGGCTACGACATCTGCCGGAATCTGCGAGCGGCCGGTGACAACACACCGATCTTGTTCTTGACCGCCAAGGACGGCGAGTACGACGAGGCAGACGCCCTGGACATCGGTGCCGACGACTTCGTCTCCAAACCGTTCTCCCCGGTGGTGCTGGTGGCCAGGCTGCGGGCTCTGCTTCGCCGCAGCAGCGCCGGCCCGGACCCCTCGCTGACGGTCGGGTCGTTGCGGGTCGAACCCGAGCGGCACCGGGCCTGGCTGGGTGACCAGGAGCTGCGCCTGACCGCCCGCGAGCTCGGGTTGCTCAGCTACTTGGTGCACCGGGCGGACCATGTGGTGAGCAAGACCGAGATCCTCGAGCACGTCTGGGACCAGGCCTTCGATGGTGACGCGAATGTCGTGGAGGTCTACATCGGCCACCTGCGACGCAAGCTCGCGTCGTCGAAGGACGTCGGCATCGAGACCGTCCGTGGCGTCGGATATCGCCTGGGTGGGCGGAAGCGATGACGTGGACCAGACCTGGCGTCCGCGGACGCATCACGCTGGCAGCCACGGCCGCGGTCGCGATAGTCCTGGCGCTGGCCGGCGTCGCGCTTGTCGTCCTGCTGCAGCGCGATCTGCTCGCGGGGGTGGACGCGTCGGCACGCACCCGCGCCCAGGACATCGTGGCGCTCAGCGGCGGCGCGCTCCCGTCGGTCCTGCCCGCGGCCCAGGACGACGCCAGCGTGGTGCAGGTGCTTGACAGCAGCGGGCGGGTCCTTGCAGCCAGCGGCAACATTGAGGGCGAGAGCGCGCTGGTCCTGCCGAACCCGGGCCAGCGCGGGCCTCAGATCAGCACGCTGTCCGGGCTGCCGATTGGCAGTGGTGAGCGTTTCCGGGTCCTGCAGGAGACGACCGGGCCCCCGCCGGCGCATCGCACGATCGTGGTGGCTCTGTCGTTGGCCCCAGTCGACGAGGCGGTCCAGAGCGCGCGGTCGCTACTGTTCCAAGTCCTGCCTGCGGCACTACTGCTGACCGCGCTGGTCACCTGGCTGGGCGTGGGTCGCGCCTTGGCGCCGGTCGAGCGAATACGCCGCGGGGTCGCCGCGATCGGCGGCGGCGACCTGTCCAAGCGGGTGCCCCTGCCGGCCGCGCGCGACGAGGTACACCGCCTGGCCGAGACCATGAACTCGATGCTCGACCGGCTGGAGGCCTCCGCCGGGCGACAGCGCCGGTTTGTCGCCGACGCCTCCCATGAGCTACGCAGCCCCTTGGCCAACATGCAGGCCTCCCTCGAAGTGGCTCTCGCCCGTCAGGACCTCGACCTGTGGCAGGAGACCGGCCAAGACCTCCAGGGCGAGTACGACCGCATGCGGCATCTGGTCGAGGACCTGTTGCTGTTGGCCCGCTTGGACGGGCGCATCCCACTGGCTCACGACGATGTCGACCTGGATGACGTGGTGCACGAAGAGGCCGAGCGGCTCCGCATGCACGCCGAGGTGACGGTACACGTGGTTCCCTTGCCGGCGCTGCGGGTCCGCGGGGATGGCGCCAAGCTTGCCCAGGTCGTCGGCAACCTGGCCGACAACGCGGCCCGCCACGCTGCCACAACCGTGTCGTTGTCGCTGCGCCGCGACGGCCACTGGGCGGTCGTGCAGGTCGCCGACGACGGCCCCGGCGTGCCGCTCGAGCACCGCATTCGGATCTTCGACCGGTTCACTCGCCTCGACCCGGCTCGGGCCCGAGACAGTGGCGGCAGCGGGCTGGGCCTGGCGATCAGCCGGGAGATCGCCCACGCCCACGGCGGCACGCTCAACCTGCTTCCCGGGAGCGGGGAGTCGGGGGCTATCTTCGAGCTGCGGCTGCCTCTGGCGGCCACGAAACGGTCATCACCTGGCGAACGATCAGGCTGTCCATGATGGTCAAACGTTCCACACGTTCATTGGTCAAACCCGACAGCTCAGCCCGACGTCTGGCCGATCGCCGTGTCAAGAGTTTGCGTGCCTTACCGACATTCTTTCGTCGCCGCATCATTGAGACGCGTGCGCTGCGCCGTCTGGCTCCAGTGGGTACGTCCTCTTCTCAAGCATGAGCGGTCACACCATCGCCGGGCTCACCCCCCGCGAGCGGGAGGTGCTGTCCCTCGTTACCACTGGCCGCACCTACGCCGAAATCGCCCGAGCGCTCTACATCAGCGAAAAGACGGTGAGTCTGCACATCTCCAACCTGCTGCGCAAGACAGGCACGGCCAACCGGATCGAGCTCGCACGCCTGGCTCAGCGAAGTGCGGCGACCTGAACACACCCTCCTGGCACCTGCCGTCTTCTGATCAGGTTGCGTGGACAAGCCCGCGACGTGCCAGAAGCCGTGAGTGGTCAGTCGATGCGGTCGGCCGCGACGACGCCCCTCCTCACGGCGTCGATGGCACGCCTCGCCGTCACGGACAGGGTCGGCTCGGCAGCCGCATCACCGATCTGACCGAGCAGGTCGATGACCTGCTTGCAGTGGCGGACGAAGTCGCCCGCGGCGATCTCGCTGTCGCGCAGGACCACCTCCAGGCGCTGACCACTGGCCCAACGGTGCAGCATCCAGGCCATACCCGCGTCCGGAGCGCCCGTAGTCGGCAGCGCATGCGCGCGCTCGCGGTCCTCGAGCTGGCTCCAACGTCGGACCATCACGTCGTACGCCTCACCGACGTCGTCGTTGGGCATCCGGGGCGAGACCTCAGTATCGCTGCCCCGCGGCTCGTAGAGCAGCATCGAGACGATCGCAGCCAGGCTCGGAGCGTCGAGGCGCTTCCAGACTCCATGGCGCAGGCACTCGGCCGCCAGCAGGTCCTTCTCGGTGTAGAGCCGCTTGAGCGTGTCACCGTGCGAGGTCACGGCGGCGCCTCCCTCGGTGAGATACCCCAGCTCGACCAGGAGCTCGCAGATGCGGTCGAAGGTCCGGGCCACGGTGTTCGTTCGGCCCTCGACGGTGCGCGCAACCGCGTCGGTCTCTCGGCGCAGCCGCCACCACCGCTCGGCCCAGCGTGCGTGGTCCTCGCGCTCTGGACACGCGTGGCAGGGGTGCGCACGCATCTGACGGCGCAGCTGGGCGACCCGCTCCACGTCCTGCGAAACCCCCGATTCCTTCTTTCGTGCGGGTGGCTGGTCGTGAGGCACCTTGACCCGCATCGTTGCCGCAAGATCCTTGCGGGACTTGGCGTTGCGTGCGTTGAAGTGCTTGGGGACACTGAGGTTGATGACAGGTTCGACCGGGGTGGGAACGTCCATCAGTGTGAGTCGACGTACCTGAGCATCGGACGTCAAGACAGTCGGGGACGCGCTCTCTTTCTTGCCACCCTTGTTGCCCTGGATGACGATCGCGTAGCCAGATCGGCGGCCAACCGGGATCTTGATGACGTCCCCGGGCCGGAGCTTCTCCAGACTGACTGCCGCCTCTGCCCGACGACTCGCCGACCGCGTCTTGGCGGCTTCCTTCTCGACGACGCGAATCTCGTTGCGCAGCGCGGCGTAGGAGGTGAAGTCCCCCAGGTGACAGGTCATCGACTCGGCATAGCCGGCGAGCGCTTCCTCGTTGCGCTTGACGGTCACCGCCATTCCGACGACGGCGCGGTCAGCCTGGAACTGCGCGAACGACGTCTCAAGGATGTCGCGGGAGGTCTCTCGTCCTACCTGTCCGACGAGGTTGACCGCCATGTTGTAGGTCGGGTGAAAGCTGGACCGCAGCGGATAGGTGCGCGTCGATGCCAGGCCGCCCACCGCAAGGGGGTCGAGGCCCCGGTTGTACAGCACGACAGCGTGGCCCTCGATGTCGATGCCGCGACGTCCGGCGCGCCCGGTCAGCTGGGTGTACTCGGCCGGGGTGATGTCCGCGTGAGTCTCACCGTTGAACTTCACCAGCCGCTCCAGGACCACGGACCGAGCGGGCATGTTGATGCCCAGAGCCAGGGTCTCGGTCGCAAACACGGCGCGGATGCGGCCGGCGGTGAAGAGCTCCTCGACGATCTCCCGGAAGGTCGGCAGCATTCCCGCGTGGTGGGCGGCGAACCCACGAGTGAGACCCTCGACGAACTCCCAGTAGCCGAGCACACCCAAGTCCTCGTCCGCCAGGCCCTGGATGCGCTCCTCGACCGTGCGTCGGATCCGGTCGCCTTCAGCCTGCGGTATCAGTCGCATGCCGTTGGACAGCAGCTGACTCACTGCCGAGGTGCAGCCAATGCGGCTGAAGATGAACGTGATTGCCGGCAACAGCCCGTCTCGGTCGAGGCGCGATATGACCTCTGAACGGCTCGGGCCTCCGCCGAACCGGCCACCCTGAGGGCCGCGGTCGCGCCCCCCAGCTGGGCCGCCACCCCGGCCGCGCCCCTCCGCGGCGCCACCCCGACCGCGTCCGTAACCGTCGTGGCCGCCAGACCGGTCCCCACCGCGGATCGCCTCCAGCAGCTCGGGATTGACCTGGGTCGGGTCCCAGACCGCCGTGCCGGCAGAGGTGCCGTCGACGAAGAGGTCATACATGTCCTGACCGACCATCATGTGCTGCGACAACGGCACGGGTCGGTGTTCCTCGACGATCACCTCGGTATTGCCGCGAACCTCGCCCAGCCAGGCGCCGAACTCTTCGGCGTTGCTCACCGTCGCCGACAGCGAGACCACCTGCACGTCCTCGGGCAGGTGGATGATGACCTCCTCCCACACCGCCCCGCGCAGCCGATCGGCAAGGTAGTGGACCTCGTCCATGACCACGAAGCCGAGCCCGCGCAAGGTGGCGGACCCGGCATACATCATGTTGCGCAGCACCTCGGTGGTCATCACGACAACCGGTGCTTCACCGTTGATCGAGGAGTCACCGGTGAGCAGACCGACCTTGTCGACACCGTGACGGCGGACGAGGTCGGCGTACTTCTGGTTCGACAGCGCCTTGATCGGCGTGGTGTAGAAAGCCTTGCGCCCGGTGGCCAGAGCCATGAATACCGCGAACTCCCCCACGACGGTCTTGCCCGCGCCGGTGGGAGCGGCCAACAGGACGCCCTGGCCAACCGCGACAGCCTGGCAGGCCCGCAGCTGGAAGTCGTCGAGCGGGAAGTCGTAGCTCTTGGCAAACGCGTCGACATGAGGCTGTGCGGCACGCGCAGAGGTGGCCATGCCGCTCAGGCTACGTCAGGTGTTGCGGACCAGGACGTTCAGCGCGCCGGGCACGATCTGGGCGCTCATGGGAAGCGGCGCGAAACGTTCGCCGTCGGCATAGCTCACGATGCCGGAGGCCTCGAGCCGGACCTCCTTGCCACGCAGGATCTCCACGGCAGGGTGCCCGACGTGCTTGCCGCTGAACACCTTGGGGAACACCTTGAGGAACTCGATGGTCGAGATCTGGTGAACGATGAGGATGTCGAACATGCCGTCGTCGAAGCTGGCATCCGGGCACACCAACATGCCGCCGCCGTATGACGGACCGTTGCCCACCGCGACCAGCATCGCCTGGGTGCTGTGGCGGACGCCGTCGACCTCGATGACGTAGGGAATCGGCTTGAAGACCGGCAGCTCTCGGGCAATGGCCAGGTTGTAACGCATCCGGCCCTTTGGCCACCCCCAGGTGTTGGCTCGTTCGTTGACCACCGAGTCGAACCCCGCGCCCAGGACGCCGACGAACCAATGCGAGACGCCGTCGGAATCGGCATGCCGACCGGCGTCGATGGTGCGAACCGTGCCGCTGGCCAGGACCTTCGCCGCTGCTTTTGCGTCGTGAAGCGGCAGATGGAGGGCGCGTGCGATGTCGTTCCCGGTGCCGGCGGCAACGATGGCCAGGACGGTTTCCGTGCCGGCGCAGAGGTTGACCCCAAGGTTGACGGTGCCGTCCCCGCCGGTGACCGCCAATAGGTCCAGCCCTGACTCGATGGCGGCCAGGGCGCGCTCGCGCGCAGAGGGCCCCGACCGATCGGAGAGATCGATCACCTCATGGCCGTCGGCGGCCAGACGGGCCGCCACCTCGGTGCCGATCGCGGCACCTCTCCCCTTGTCTGCGGTGGGGTTGATGATCAACCCGATGCGTTTGGTCACGGCCGAACGGTATAACGGACTGGCTTTGTCACAACGGACTGGCCTCGTCATCGGCGACCTTGGCCCATGCGGGCTCTCGCCGCGCGCGTCGCTTGTCCAGCAGCATCGAGACACCAACGGCGGCATAGAAGAGACCCACCATCGGCAAGGCGAGAGCGAGCATGGTCCAGGCGTCCGGGGTTGGCGTCATCATCGCCGAGAACACGAAGATGAGGATGACGGCTATCCGCCAGCCCTTCAGCATGATCCGTGCAGGCAGGATATGTGCGACGTTGAGGCCGACGAGGAACACCGGCAGCAGGAAAGCCAGCCCGAAGGCCAGGATGAACCGGGTCACGAACGTCAGGTAGAGCGCCGCATCGGGCAGGTTGGCGGCACCCTGGGGCGTGAAGCCGATCAGTATCTCGATGGCCTTCGGCACCACCGTGGTGGCCAAGAAACACCCCGCGAGAAACAAGGGCGCGGCTGCCCCGACGAATGCCATCGCAGTGCGCTTCTCGCGTTTGGTCAGCCCGGGGACGATGAAGCCCCACACCTGGAAGAGCCAGACCGGGCTGGCCACGATGACGCCGACGAACAGCGCGACCTGGAGCTGAACGGTGAAGGGCTGGGTGATGCCTCCGAAGTTGATGTTGACCAAGCCACCCCGCTCTTCTGCGAGCTTGCGAAGCGGGGCCATGATCTCTGCGAAAAGCCAGTCGTACTCGACCCAACCGAGCACGCTACCGACCACAACAGCCACGGCGGCAATAACAAACCTGCGGCGAAGCTCGCGCAGGTGGTCGCCCAGAGACATGCGCCCGTCAGGGCTGCGCTTATTGCGCAGTTTTGCCATGAGTGAGTAGATCTCGGTTGGCCGTGGGCTGGTCGCTGCGGGCGTGTGGCTCAGGCCGGCGGCTGGTTATGCGTCTCGCGGGCCGGCGGGTCCTGGACGGTCTCTTGCCGAGCACTGGGGTCAACTGTCTCACCCTTGACCGTGTCGCCGCTCGCTGCACTGTGTGTGGACTTGCCCTCAGCCTTCATCTCCTCGACCTCGGACTTGAAGATGCGCATCGAGCGGCCGAGGCTGCGTGCGACGTCCGGCAGCCGCTTCCAGCCCACTAGTACGGCGATCACCAGTACCACGATCAGGAGATTGACCGGGTGGTCCAGCAGGTTGCGGATCATGGGCCTGAAACCTTCCGTGGAAGTACGAAGAAGAAACTGTGCGCGGGAGGTGCGCCTGACCTCAGTCTACGTGTTTGGCCCACGCTGGGCGGGATGTCGCACGACGCTTTTGTCGTGCGCGACGACCGGCGACTCTGGCACGGTCACGCTCCCTGCGAGCGGCCTCCGGGCTGGCAAAGACCGCGAGCTGTTCCGGCGATCCGATCCGCTCACCCAGCAGCTCCATCTGACCCTGGACCGCATCGAGACGATGCTGAGCCGACGAGAGCTCGGAACCCAGCTCCTTGGTCTGCCCCCACAGCGCCCAGACCCGCGTGCCGAGGTAGACGCCCGCCACCAGGAGCAGGCACACCCAGATCATCAGCCACCACCACATGAGGCGGACCCTACCCGCTCGGAACGGTCGAGCCGGCCGCGGCGGCATAGGCCTTGAGGGCCTCGCGCGCACCCCGCTGAACCTCGAGGGCTAGATCTGCCGGCTCGAGGACTCTGGCCTGTGACCCCAGTCGCCACATCATCCGGCGAAGCCAGGCGGTATCCGCGGTGCGCAGGGTGACCACCGCTCCTCCGTCCTGCGTCGGTTCGATGCTCTCGGTCGGGTAGTAGTCGCTTACCCAGGCCGCCCCGGGTCCAAGGGCGAGTCGGACGAGCTGGTCGTCCGCGCGGGGCGTGAAGACCCCCGAGTCCAGATCACGAGGTTGGGCCTCGGCCGGCGGCGTGCCGTCCTGGTCCAGAACCGTGAGCGACTCAATCCGGTCGAAACGGAAGAGGCGGACGTCCTCGGCCCGGTGGCACCAGCCCTCGAGGTACCACTGGGCGTCGAAGTTGATCACCCGCATGGGGTCGACGTCCCGCTCCGTGGACTCATCGCGCCCCGGGACCAGATAACGCAGGTGAACACGTCGATGGGCGGCCAGCGCCTCCTGAGCCAGTGCCATCGTCTCCTTGCTCGTCCCCTCGTCGATCACCACCTGGATCCGTGAGGCCCCAGTGGCCGCGGAGCCCGTCGCTGCCTCCAGCTTGGCCAGGGCGCGCACCAGGGCGTCACGCTCACCGATCCCGGGGACCGCGGCGAGGGCGCGCAGGCCCACGATCAGGGCAAGGGCCTCATCGACACCGAGACGCAAAGGTCTCTTGATGGTGTCGGCATTACCCAGGAACACCTTGCCGCTCTCCCACTCCGCCTCGATCAGGTCACCGTGGTAACCGCCCGGTGTACCGCACAGGAACAACAGCGCCAGATCAGCCTCGACCTGTGCCGGGGTCACCCCGAACTCGCGCGCCACCTCCTCGATCTCGACACCTTGACGCTTGAGCAGCCACGGCACCATCGTCAGCAGTCGCGAAAGGCGGCTGGTGGCCGACTCGGATACGTGCCTCGTGGCGTTCATCCGCTGACCTCTTCGCTGCTGGGCATGGGGTCGAGCGCTCCGGTCAGCCTGCGGATCACGGACTCTCTGAGCTCGGTGGGGTTCTCGACCACGACGTCGGGGCCGAAGCTGCTGATCTCGTCGGCAAAAGCCTCGGTGTCGGTGAAGTCGATGCGGACCTGTGACCACGTGTCGTCGATGTCACCGACGTTGGCGGCGCGTCGGCGCAGGCTGTGCCCTGCACCCACTCTCACCCGCAGGACTGCCGGCTGGGGGTCGCGCTCGACGGCCATGGTGCTGATCATCGCCCTGGGCTGATGGTCAACCGGAACGTCGTATGCCGCCGGCTTGCCCGCCGTGGCGACCTCGCCCTCGATCCTGCCCAGCCGAAATACCCGCGGTGCTCCCCTGTCGGTGTCGAAGCCGGTGAGGTACCAGCGACCGTGCCAGGAGGCGATTCCCCACGGTTGGACATGGCGAGTGGTTCCCTCCCCAGAGCCCGCGGCCCGGTAGGTGAAGGTCACCGGAATACGTTCAAGCACAGCCTTTTTCACCTTTTCGAAGGCGGGTTCAGCTGTCCGCACCCGAGGCTCGATACCGATCAGGGATGAGTCGTCGCGCTCGACACCTGCTGCCTTGAGCTTGCGCAGGGCCTGAGCCGCCGGTCCTGCAAGACTGGCTTGCGCCCATGCCCTGCTGGCCAGGCCCAGAACGGCCAGCTCATCCGCTGCGAAGGAGATCTCCGGCAGGGCGTACTCCCGCCGGTCGATGCGATAGCCCGGCTCGTCATCGAAGAACACGTCCAGCGGCTCGGTCACCAGCGGGATGCCGAGGTCGCGCAGCTCGTCCTTGTCACGTTCGAACATCCGGTCAAAGGCTTCTTCGGAAGCGGTCGCCCCGTACTGGGGCACGACCTCGCGGATCTTGGACTTGGACATCGGCATTCGCGTGTAGAGCAGACAGATCACCAGGTTGAGCAGACGCTCGGTCTTGACGGCTGCGTTGGGCTGGGTGCTCATGAGGCACGACGGTACCGGACCGTGAAGCCCCACGTGAGGTGCCTCCAGCACTACTGTTCGTGACGTGATCCAGTGGCGTGAGGCAACCGTCGAACGGGTTCGGGCCCGGTGGCCCGGCGCGATCGAGTTTAACGTGACGTTGAGCGGCCCTGAGGGCGACACGGTCACGGCCCTGGCCTATACCGACCTGGTCGGTGAGCCGGCGCCCGGCGACCGGGTCCTGCTCAATGTCGGGGCTCTGGATCGCGGGCTGGGCACGGGTGGGATGGCGCTCATCGTGGCCATCCCTGACCGCCTGCCTGCCGATCCCCTGCCGACCCCGGGCCACGTCGTGAAGGCGCGCTATACGCCGATGCAGACGATGGTTCTCGGCGTCGACGAGCAGGAGAGCCCGCACCACGAGGTGCTGCGCAATGCCACGGGGGTCAACGCCATGCCCGTCATCATGGCCGACCTGCACTCAGCCGTGCCGGCGATTCTGGCGGGCCTGCGAGATGCCGCGCCCGAGGTTCGGGCGGTCTATGTGATGACGGACGGTGGCGCCCTGCCGATCGCGTTCTCCCGCACGGTGGCCGGCCTGCGCGACGCCGGTTGGATCACCGGCACGGTCACCGTGGGTCAGTCCTTCGGCGGCGATCTGGAAGCCGTCAACGTCCACACCGGGCTTTTGGCCGCTGCTCACGTCCTGCACGCGAACGTTGCGATCGTCGCCCAGGGGCCGGGCAATCTGGGCACCGGCTCCCCGTGGGGCTATTCCGGCGTGGCGACCGGGGAAGCGGTCAACGCCACCGCGGTGCTCGGCGGGCGGGCCATCGGTTCACTGCGCATCTCCGAAGCCGACGAACGCGAACGCCACCGAGGCATCTCCCATCACAGCCTGACGGCATATGGCCGCGTCGCCATGGCCCCGGCCGACCTACCGGTCCCGTTGCTGGGCGGGGCGTTCGGCAAGCTCGTCCTTCAGCAGGCGCACGACCTTGTCCGGGACAGCGCAGGGCGACTTCGCCTGCACGAGGTGGACACCACCGGCCTGTTTGACGCGCTGGCCTCGAGCCCGGTGCGACTGTCAACGATGGGACGTGGCCTTGACAAGGATGAGGCGTCGTTCCTGGCTGCCGCGGCCGCCGGTCGTTTCGCGGCGACGTTGCTGCGCTGAATGGCTCAGCGGGCGTCGACCAGGTCCACAACGAAGATGAGGGCCTCGCCGGGCTTGATGGCGCCACCAGCGCCGCGGTCGCCATAGGCGAGGTGTGCGGGGATGGTCAGCTTGCGACGGCCGCCGACCTTCATGCCGACGATGCCGGCGTCCCAGCCCTTGATAACGTGACCGACACCCAGCCGGAAGTCCAGCGGCGCGCCGCGGTTCCAGGAGGCGTCGAACTCCTCACCGGTCGAATGCGCGACACCGACATAGTGCGCGCTGATGGTGTCACCAGCCTTGGCCTCGACGCCATCGCCCACCTTGAGGTCCTCGATGACCAGATCGGTGGGTGCGACATCGCCGGGGAAGTCGATCTCGGGCTTGGTGGTGCTGGGGTCAAAACCCATGACGTGCGGTCCTTTCGTGCGAGCGTGCGAGAACGGTTCGACGTGCAGACTCAGGTCGCGGCAAGGATGTCGACGACGAACACGATCGTGTCGGTTCCCTTGATGCCGGCTTGGGGGTTTCCCGCCTTGCCATAGCCCTCGGCTGGCGGCAGCACGAGCAGCACGCGACTCCCGACGGTCTGGCCCACGATGCCCTTGTCGAAGCCCGGCACGAGCTGGCCCTTGCCCACGGGCTGGTTGAGCAGATTGCCCGACTCGTAGGAGGAGTCGAACACCTTGCCGGTGCCATAGACCAGGCCGGTGTAGGCAGCGGACAGCGTCTGACCGGCCTTGACCACCGGGCCGTCGCCCTTGATCAGCAGCTGAACGACCAGTTTGGCTGACGGCTTGGTCTTGGGCACGGTCACGACCGGGACGCCCTTGGCATCCACCTTCACCGTGGGCAGTCCGGCCTTGGGTGCAACCGCAGCGCCGGTGGCGGTCTTCAGCGGCGTGGTGGCTGAGACCACGTCGATCAAGAAGACGATGGTGTCGGTTGGGCCGATGGTCGGGGGGTTGCCGTCGGCACCAAAGGCGTCCGCCGGCGGGATCGCCACCAGCAACCGGGAGCCGACCTGCTGGCCGCTCAGTCCCTTGCCCAGACCCGGCAGCAACGTATCAGCCGAAAGATCCTGGGAGACCGCGCCCTTGCCGAAGCTGGACTCGATCTGCTTGCCGTCCTTGCCGTTGACGATGATGTAGTTGAACGTGATCGAGTTGGTCTTGGTGAGCTTGGCGCCCTTGCCCGCGGTGATGACCTTGGTCGTCGTTGCCTTGACCGTCAACGGCTTGGTCTTGAGGGCCAGCGTGGGCGCCGCGGCCGTGCCACCCACGGTGATCGCGTCCAGGGCGTCGGCCGGGTTCTTGTCAGAGTTCCCCGACCCACAGGCCGCCAGAAATACCAGGGGTATGACTGCGGCGGCAACAACTCGTAAGCGGAACAGGCGCACGCGAAGACCTTCGATCGTTGGGCGATGGATTCACCCCACCATAACGCCGCGACCTGTGTGTCTCCGAATGCGCTCGGTCGCGTGCCGAGCCCGCCCTGCGCCGGCCTCGTCGATCACATGCTCGCGATCAGCCGCTCAACCCGGGAGTCGACCGCGGCAAACGGGTCCTTGCACAGGACCGTCCGCTGGGCCTGGTCATTGAGCTTGAGATGGACCCAGTCGACGGTGAAGTCCCGCTTGTGCGCCTGGGCGGCACGGATGAAGTCGCCGCGCAACTTGGCTCTGGTCGTCTGCGGGGGCTGGTTCTTGGCCTCGAAGATCTCGACGTCAGAACAGATCCGAGCAGCGTTGCCGCGACGCTGCAGGAGATAGAAGAGGCCACGTTCACGGTTGATGTCGTGGTAGGCAAGATCGAGCTGGGCGATCCTGGGACTGGACAAAGGCAGGTTGTGCTTGGCCGCGTACCGCGAGATCAACTGGTACTTGATGACCCAGTCGATCTCGGTGCCAACCAGGGCCAGGTCCCCCGTGTCGACGGCGATGAGCGTCCGATGCCACAGATCCAGGACGCTCTTGTGGCTCGGGTCGTTCAGTCCCTCGCGGTCGACGAATGCCGCGGCCCGTTCGTAGTACTCGGCCTGGATCTGTACGGCGCTCAGCTCGCGACCGTCAGCGAGCTTGACCTTCTTGCGGCCCGTCAGGTCATGGCTGATCTCACGGATGGCCCGGATAGGGTTCTCCAGCGTCAGGTCCGGCATCGACTCACCGGCCTCAAACATCCGAAGCACCAGATCGGCCGAGCCGACCTTGAGCATCGTGGTCGTCTCGCTCATGTTGGAGTCACCCACGATGACATGCAGCCGGCGGTACTTCTCGGCGTCGGCGTGCGGCTCGTCCCTCGTGTTGATGATGGGCCGCGAACGCGTGGTAGCGCTGGAGACGCCCTCCCAGATGTGGTCCGCCCGCTGACTCAGGCAGTATGTCGCCCCGCGTGCCGTGGTCGCGATCTTGCCTGAGCCGCACGTGACCTGGCGGGTGACCAGGAACGGAATAAGGACGTCGGACAGCTTCTGGAACTCCCCAGCACGTCCGACGAGGTAGTTCTCGTGGCAGCCGTAGGAGTTGCCTGCCGAGTCGGTGTTGTTCTTGAAGACATAGATCTCGCCCGAGATGCCCTCGTCGGTGATCCGTTGCTGGGCGTCGGCCACGAGCCCCTCAACGATGCGCTCGCCGGCCTTGTCGTGAGTGACCAGCTGGCGCACGTCGTCGCATTCGGGCGTGGCGTACTCGGGGTGGCTGCCGACGTCGAGATAGAGCCGGGAACCGTTGGCGAGAAACACGTTTGAGGACCGACCCCAGGACACGACCTTGCGGAACAGGTAGCGCGCCACCTCATCCGGGGTCAGTCGTCGCTGCCCGCCGAACGTGCACGTCACTCCGTACTCGTTCTCGATACCGAAGATTCGGCGATCCATGGGCTCACTCTAGGCGCGCCGGGACCGCTACGCGCTTGGCTGAACGAAGTGTTGCTCCGTCGACACATCTGTGAGGGCGTGTCTGGGTGGCCGGATGATGATCCTGGTGCTCGGCGGAACGTCCTGGCTCGGCGACGAGGTCGCGCGGGTCGGACTGGCGCGCGGCCACGAGGTCACCTGTCTCGCGCGCGGTGAGTCCGGACCGGCTCCCTCGAGCGCCACCTTCGTGCGCGCCGACCGAGCTGAGGAGACGGCACACGACCAGGTGTGTGACCGGGACTGGGACGGAGTCGTGGATGTCTCGTGGCAACCGGGGTTCGTCAGACGCGCGGTCGCTGCGCTCGTTCAGCGCACCAGGACATGGGTCTATGTCTCCTCCTGCTCGGTCTACGCCGTACACGACACGATCGGCGCGGACGAGTCAGCCGACCTCTTACCTGCGCTGCAGGGAGATGAGGCGACGATGGCTGCCAATGGCGAGGCAAAGGTCGCCTGTGAACGTGCCATTGTCGACGGGGTCGGACGTGGTCGGGCAGTCACCGATGCGGCAACCACAGCCGGCTTGGTCTGCCGACCGCTGGAGCAGACACTCGCCGACGTCCTTCACAGGGAGGTCACCAAGTGCCTTGGCCGCGATGACCGGGCCGGCCTGTCTCCACAAGAAGAGCGCCACCTGATCGCGGCTGCTCGTAGCTAATCGTGGCTGCCGCCTTGACGGTAGTTGGTCACATGGGATGATTGGCGATGTGACTGCCTCACCGGGAACCCTGAACCAGTCCTCAGGCGACCCGGACCACACCCCCGAAGAACCCAGCTCGGCTGCCTTTGGCATGTTGTCGCGGGCGCAAGCCCTTGCCGATCGTCTTCATGCGGATGTTCAGGCAGAGGTGACAGCACTGCGCGCCGACGCCCACGCTGCGCACGACGAGGCGAGACGGCTGCTGAGCGACGCCACCACGGTCCACGAAGACGCCCTCAGCGCCCAGCGTTCGGCTCAGGCCCGCCTGCAGGAGGCACAGGAGGAGTCGGCTCAGCTCATTGCCGACGCCGCAGACCAGGCCACGTTGGTCGCCGACGCCGCTGCCAGGACGAGCGAGAACCTCGTTGCCAGCACCCAGGTAGAGGCCACGGAGCTTCGGACAAACATTCTGGCGGAGGCGCTACGGCTGAAGGGCCTGGCGAACACCGAGCTCGAGCAGGTCCGAGAGAGCAACGCTGCGCTGCAGGCCGAGACGGTGGCGCAGATCGAGTCCCGACGGCTGCAGGTCGATGCCGAGCTGCAGCAGCTGGCCGAAGAGGCTGCCCAGCATGCCGCCTCGATCAGGGCTGCCGCCGAAGAGTTCGCGACCGAGGCAAGAACGCAAGCCACCGCGGATGCCGACGCGGCGCGTGCCGCGACGACACAAGAGCTCGAGAAGGCACGGTCCGAGACAACCGCGCTCAGATCGACCGCCACCGAAGAGATCGCGTCCGCACGAGATGCCGCGACGGCGGATGCGGATCGCGTCCTGGGCGACGCTGCCGACCACATGCAATGGGCGCAGGACACCGTCCGGTCTCTGCTGTCGACGGCCGAGGCCGAGGCCGAGTTGACGCGTTTGGCCGGCCACGCCAGAAATGCTGCTCATCTGACCGCACGACGACGACACGTCCAGGACCTCATCTCCCGCGTCTCCCTGCGTGCACGGACCGCCTTGGCCGAAGCCTCTGCCGAAGCCGAACGGCTCCGCGCCCAGGCGAATGCCGTTCTCGAGGCAGCCGACTACGACGCCATCGCCACTGGCGAGCACGCCCGGGCGCACGCCGAGAGGGTCATCAGCGAGGCTGACCTGACGGCACAGGCGCGGCTGGAGCGCGCACAGCGGCGACTGGACGAGGCCGAGGGTGGCGCCAAGGTGCTGCGCGAACGGGCCGCGTCCGAGGTGGCTCGGCTGCAAACCGAGGCCCATGAGCACCGCCGGGCGGTCCGCGAAGAGGCAACGACAATACTTGCTGCTGCCCGCGCCGACGCAGACAGCAGCCGGGCCGAGACGCGCGATCTCCTCGCCCGCGCCCGCGCGGAGGTGGCGGTTCTGGCACGAAGACGCGATGACATCACCGAACAGCTCCGCCACCTCTCAGGCGTGATCGAGGCCCTTGCCGTGTCCGAGCACTCAGCGGCCGTTGCGGCGCTCGCTGCGACCCCGCCCGAGAGCTCGGATCCCCTTCCCAAGAACCCAACACCCCATCTCTCCCTCACCACCGAAGCGACGACAGGAATCCGATGACTGACCCCAACGCCCATTTCCGCAGCGTGCTACGCGGATACGACCCCGCTCAGGTGGACCAGCTCGTGCATGAGCTGTCACAAGCAGCTGCCGCAGCTCAGCAGGAGGCAGGCGAGAGGACCATCCAGGTCAGCAAGCTCGAAGCCGCGACTGGGCAGCTCAAGAGTGAGATCGAACGTCACGTCGAACAGTTCCGTGCCCTGGAAGAGGCACAGACGAAGGCCGCGGCGCCCACCTACGCTGGTTTGGGCGAACGCATCGGCTCCATCCTGGCCCTGGCGGACAAGGAAGCGGCCGAGATGCGGACGCAGGCTCAGGCCGACGCCGCGAATCACCACGCGCTGGCTGACGAGAGCGCTCGCGCGACGCGTCAGAGCGCCGACGACTATGCGGCGGAGACACGCAGCGCCGTCGACGCCGACGTCGCCAGGATCCTGGAGGACGCCAAGCGGCACGCTGACAGCCTCCTGGACGACGCCGACCGCGAGGCAATGGCCCGGAGGGAAGAAGCCGAAGCCGTCTACGAGCGAGCCCGCGCCAAGTCCGCCGCCTCTGCCGTCGACTTCGAGACAACTCTGGCCGCTCGCCGGGACGCGTCGGCATTGGCGCTCGTCGACGAGATCGCCGCCGCCGAGCAGCAGCTGGCCGAAGTCCGGCTGCGGGCGGAGCGGGCCCGCAGCGAATCAGAACAGGCACAGCACGAAGCCGAGTCGAGATCTGGTCAGCAGCTCGAGCAGGCGACCAGGCACGCGCAGACGCTGGTGGCCGAGGCGAAGATCAAGGCCGAACGCATCCGGGCCGACTCCGAGCGCGAGCTCGCTGCCGCGACCCAGCGACGCGACAGCATCAACGCGCAGCTCACGAACGTCCGCCAGATGCTGTCGACGCTCGGCGGTGTGGCGCTGATCGCGCCGATCGAGGAGACCGAGGCCGTTGCCGAGGAGACCGAGGTCGTTGCCGAGGAGACCGAGGCCGTTGCCGAGGAGACCGAGGTCGTTGCCGAGGAGACCGAGGCCGTTGCCGAGGAGACCGAGGTCGTTGCCGAGGAGACCGAGGTCGTTGCCGAGGAGACCGAGGTCGTTGCCGGCGTCGAGCCGCAAGCGGTGGTGACCGACGCCCACGATGGCGCGAAAACCACTGACGAGAACACCGCTGGGACGGACAACGACCCTGCTGCCGCAGAGCTGACCGTCGAGGCACGTGCGGACGGCGAATCAGGCGAAGACACCAGCGACACCGCGGACGGCGAATCAGACGTCAACGGCGACGGCAAGAAGACATCCGGCTCAGGCCGGAAGGTGGGCTCGAAGCGCTGAGTTCGTTCTAGGTCAGATGGGCGAACGACGAGGGTTCGGCGGCGAGAAGCTCGGACAGTGTCATCGGACGCTGGCCGGTGAGGTGCTCGATGGTGTGACTGGTCACCGAGCCCTCGCCGGTGACCAGCATCAGGTGCGAGCCGATCCAGCCGTCGACCAACCAGTCTGGGTGGCCCGCCCTCGACTCTTTGGCCTCAGTCAGAGTCTCGGCGTGGTACGTGATTGCCCTGCGAGTGGCCTTGGTCAGGATGCGCGCAGTCTCGTGCAGGTCAATGGCGTGGGGTCCGGACACGTCGTAGATCTGTCCCTCATGGCCGGGGTCGGTCAGCAGGACAACGGCCAGTCGCGCCACGTCGGCTTGAGCGACCCAGGCCACGCGACCGTGCCCGGCCGGAGCGCGGATCACCCCGTCGGGCCCCACGAACCTGGGCGCGGCGTCGGCATACAGGGTGTTCCGCATCGAGGTGAGGCTGATCCCGGCGTCGCGGATGGCCTGCTCGGTGGCTCCGTGGTCGTGCTATGGCCACCTCGGCGCCCGGCAGTTGCGGCGCCCGAGCAGGATCGCGGACGATCAACCGCTGCTGCACGCCTCAAGCCGTCAGCTCGCGGGCAACCCGACCGCCGAGTCCTCCGATGGCACCGGTCACCGAGATGGTCATGACGGATCTGGTACAGGGGGGTCGCCGCCAGCGCCCTCGCCGGACGGCTCAGTCTCGCCGGTCAACGTGTCGTGACGTCCGGGCGCCGCATCATCGTCGGCAGGGACGTCCTTCGTGGGGTTCTCGCTGCTCAGGAGCGCGTCGAGCAACGGCCCCGCCAGACGGCGGAAGGTGCGCCTGGGCCGCGCCCGGTCCAGAACAGCGACCTCGAGCTGGGTCCCGGTCAGAGTGCGTGAAGGCCCACCGCTCGGGTCCTGCCCCAGCAGATCGACAGCCAGCGCCAGAGCATCACCGAGGTTCATGCCCGGCCTCCACCGCTCCTTGAGACCAGCGGTGATGTGCTCGCCGGTTCCACCCATCGCGATGAACCCCTGCTCGTCGGCGACGGAGCCGTCATAGGTCAAGCGATAGATCTGGTCCAGGTCGGCTGTCTCACCCACCTCGGCAACGACAATCTCAACCTCGTACGGCTTTGACTCCTGGGTGAAGACCGTGCCCAACGTCTGCGCATAGGCGTTGGCCAGTCCCCGTGCCGTTACATCCCTGCGGTCGTACGAGTAGCCACGCAGATCGGCGTAGCGCACACCGGCCACTCGGAGGTTCTCGAACTCGTTGTACTTGCCGACGGCAGCGAAGGCGATCCGGTCGTAGATCTCAGACACCTTGTGCAGAGCGCGAGAGGGGTTGTCGGCGACGAACGCAATACCCCTGTCATAGCCCAGAACCACGACGGAGCGGCCTCGGGCGATCCCCTTGCGCGCGAAGTCGGCCCGGTCCTTCATCAGCTGCTCGGGCGAGACGTAGAACGGCATGGTCATCGGGCACCTCCGGGGTTGCCGCGGCGGTCCGCCACGATGAGCTCGACAACGCCGGCAAGCGCGTCGTCGTCCAGGAACCGCAGCCCGCCGGCATCCACCACTGCAAGGGTCGGCCAGATCCGTCTGCCGAGGTCGGGGCCGCCGGTCGCCGAGTCATCGTCCGCAGCGTCATAGAGCGCCTCGACAGCAACGCGAGTGGCGGTAGCCGGGTCCATGCCCGGTCGCCAGAGCTTCTTCATGGCGCCTCGGGCAAACAGCGAGCCTGAGCCGACGCTGTGATGGTCATGCTCCTCGTAGCAGCCGCCGGTGACGTCATAGGAGAAGATCCGGCCAGCCATGGCGTCGAGGTCGAAACCGGCGAACATCGGGACCACGGACAAGCCCTGCATGGCCATCGCCAGATTCGCCCGGATCATCGAGGCGAGCCGGTTGGCCTTGCCCTCGACCGACAGCAGCGTCCCCTCGATCTTCTCGTAGTGCTCGAGCTCGACCTGGAACAGCTTCACCACCTCGATGGCAAGGCCCGCGGTTCCGGCAATCCCGACAGCGGAGTACTCGTCGGCGGCAAACACCTTGTCCATGTCGCGGTTGGCGATCAGGTTGCCCATGGTGGCGCGACGGTCCCCCGCCATGACGACGCCGCCGTCATACGTGAGCGCCACGATGGTCGTTCCGTGTGGCGCCTCGACCGTGCCGCCCACGGGCAGTGCACGGCGCGAGGGCAGCAGCTCAGGAGAGTGCGCGCTGATGAACTCGGTGAAGGACGATGAGCCGGTCGTCATGAACGCTGCGGGCAGTCGACCGGCGCCGCCGAATCCGAGGTTCACTGGCCACCCTTCTGGACAAAGCCGCGCACGAACTCTTCGGCGTTGGCTTCGAGGACGCCATCGATCTCGTCCAGCACGCTGTCGATGTCGTCGTCGAGCGCGTCCTTCCGTGCCGTCGCCTCGGGCGTGGCTGCGGCGGGCGCCTCGTCGGGGGTCTCGTCGCGACGCTGTGGTCGACTGTGTTCCTGGCTTGGCATCCGTCCTCCAAGGGCGATCATCGGGGCCGGCAGACGCCGGACATCCTTTGTCACCGGCAGCCTAGTCGGATGTCAACGACCGGCAGCGGCCAATTCCTGCAACAGGGTCGACGCGTCGGGGCTGCGGTCAATCAGATCGCCGACGCCCTCACGGGTTCCCCGCAGCGGTTCGAGCATGGGAACCCGCTGCAGCGCCGTCTGGCCCGGCACATCGAAGATCACCGAGTCCCATGAGGCAGCGGCGATCTCAGCAGGGTACTTCTCCAGGCAGCGACCCCGGAAGTAGGCGCGCGTGTCCTCTGGCGGGTTGATGACGGCGGCCTCCACCGCTCCATCCTCGACCAGCGACTCGATACGGCCACGCTGCAGGAGGCGGTGGAACAGACCCTTCTCGGGCCGGACATCCGACCACTGGATGTCGATCGCCTTGAGCCGATGATCTGACCACTCCAGCCCGTCCCTGTCCCGATAGCCCTGCAGAAGGGTGAGCTTGGCGACCCAGTCGATCTCACGCGCGCACTCCATGGGGTCACGCTCGAGCTTGGTGAGCACCGAGGACCAGCGGGACATCACCTCTGCAGTGTCGGCATCGATGGCTCCGGCGTGTCGTGCCTGCAGATAGGCATCGGCCTGTTCGAAATAGGCCCACAGCAGCTGGACGGCGGTCATGGTGCGGCCGTCGCGCAGCTCGACAAGGGTTTGCAGACTCGGGTCGTGTGACACCGCATGCAGCGTGGCCACCGGTTTGCGGACACTCAGGTCGATGGTGAGCGCATGGTCCTCGATCATTGCCAGGACGAGGCTCGTCGCGCCCATCTTGAGCAGACTCGCGACGTCGCACTGATTCGCGTCGCCGATGATCACGTGCAGCCGACGGTAGAGATCGGCCACCGCATGCGGCTCGTCCCGCGTGTTGATGATGGGCCGCTTGAGAGTCGTCTCAAGGCCAACCTCGACCTCGAAGAAGTCCGACCGCTGTGCGATCTGGAACCCTGACGTTTCCGAGTCCTGGCCGATGCCAACCCTGCCCGCGCCGCACATCACCTGGCGCGCCACGAAGAACGGGATCAGGTGGCGGCTGATGTCGGAGAACGGCGTCGCCCGGGGCATCAGGTAGTTCTCGTGGGTGCCATATGAGGCGCCCTTGCCGTCGGTGTTGTTCTTGTAGAGGTTCACGCCTGCGGTCCCTGGCACCGACGCCAGACGCCGGACCGACTCGAGCATGATCCGCTCCCCTGCGCGATCCCAGCGCACGGCCGCACGTGGTGAGGTCACCTCCGGCGAGCTGTACTCCGGATGTGCATGGTCGACATACAGGCGGGCACCGTTGGTGAGGACGATGTTGGCGAGCGTCGGGTCTTCCTCGTCCGTCAGCTGGCTGGCATCCGCGTGCTGCCGGTCGATCTCGAAGCCGCGCGCATCGCGCAGCGGCATCTCGTCCTCGTAGTCCCAGCTGGCCCGACCGGCGCGTGGACCCCGCCGGCTGCCATAGGCATTGACGACCGATCCCGACAGCAGCATCGGATTCGCGGTGGGGTCCCCCGGCACGGAGATGCCGTACTCCGTCTCGATTCCCATTACCCGCCGCACGGTCATGGCGCCAGCCTAGGCGAATCGCCACGTTGCGGACGGCATGATGGGCCGGTGAGAGCTCGACGCCCCCTCGCCACCACTGGCATGCCCCTGCGGACCCGGATCTTCACGATTGCCTTCGACCGCTTCGAACACGAGTCGATCGTCGGTATGGACCTCCCTCACATTCGCAGGAGTCGCGCCAAGGTCACCCCGTCCATCCGCCCGTTCACCTGGATCACGGGTCCGGTCTTCGGGGACGTCTCGCGTGAGGCCACAGGATTCCCAGCGCGTGACGGGCACGAGGTGCCACTGCGCGTATACCGTCCGTCGGGGTCGCGAGAGCTGCTTCCGGTGATCGCGTTCTTCCACGGCGGGGGGTGGGTGCTGGGCAACACCCGCATGTACGACCCGTTGTGCACGTTCCTGGCTCGAACCGTCGGGGCGGTCGTGGTCAGTGTCGACTACCGCATGGCGCCCGAGCACCGCGCACCGAAGGCTGTGCATGACTGCGTCGACGCGGTTCGCTGGCTGGGGGGACACGCAGCGTCGTTGGGCGGCAACGGTTCTCGCCTTGCCGTATCCGGTGACAGTGCTGGCGGAAACTTGTCGGCGATCGCGTGTCAGGTCGTCCGGGACGAGGGCGGGCCGCCGATCGCGCACCAGGCCCTGCTGTATCCAGCCACCGATGCGACCTTGAGCCAGCCGTCCATCGTGGAGCACGCTGACGCGCCGATCCTCACCCGACCAAAGATCGACGCATTTCT
Organism: Dermatophilaceae bacterium; assembly: GCA_035654835.1. Classification (GTDB taxonomy): domain Bacteria; phylum Actinomycetota; class Actinomycetes; order Actinomycetales; family Dermatophilaceae; genus UBA4719. Next base: position 29,779 of record DASRVZ010000126.1, read on the forward strand.
CGAGCACTACCTGGGTCCGGATGGTCTCTCGGCCGACGACCCGCTGGTCTCGCCCTTGTGGGCTGCCAGCCATGCGGATCTTCCGCCCGCTCTGGTTCAGACCGCGGATCTCGATCCGCTACGCGACGAAGGCAGGCTGTACGCCGAGAAACTGGCTGCCGCTGGGGTGCCCGTCAGGCATACCAACTACGTCGGGGTCCCCCACGGCTTCGCGAGCTTCCCGGGGGCAACGAACATCGGTCAGCAGCACCGGGCCGAGCTGGTCGGGGAGCTCCGTCGACATCTGTACCCCTGACCGGACCTCGGCCGGTTGCTAGGGTCACCCCGTGCGCACCGCCCGGGGCTTGGCTTTCGACGCCGCCCTCATCTGCATCTTCGCCGCCGTGGGTCGGCGCAGCCACGCAGAGACCGGGGCACTGCTCAGTGTCTTGGCAACCGCCTGGCCCTTCCTGGCCGGTATGGCGGCCGGCTGGCTGATCTCCCTGCTCGCCTTGCGGCGCGCCCCCCTGACGGTGCGCGACGGCATACCGGTCTGGCTCTGCGCGGTGACCATCGGAATGGCGTTGCGTGGTCTGACCCACGCCGGCACAGCGTTCTCGTTCATCGTCGTGGCCACCCTCTTCCTGGGCGCGATGCTGCTGGGCTGGCGTGCGGTGGCGATGCTCACGGCTCGCCGAGCGCTCCAGACCCAGGCCACGGCGGACATGAGCAAGATCAGCAGATGAGCAAGATGACTGTGCGCCCTGCCGAATCGACTGATCTGGTTGCAGTTGCTGCGATCTATGCCGATGCCGTCCACACCAGTGTGGCAACGTTCGACATCGAGGAACCGCCGCATGCCTACTGGCAGGCCAAGCTCGACAGCACCGCGGTGGGTGATCACTTCTTGGTGGCCTGCGACGAGAACACGGTGCTTGGATTCGCATACTCGGGAGTGTTCCGGTCCCGGCCTGCCTACGGACGTACCCGCGAGACGTCGATCTACCTCGCGCCGGCCGCCTCAGGTCGTGGCCTCGGTGCCCGGCTCTTCAGCGCGCTGCTCGACCTACTCCACAAAGATCAAGTCCATCTCGTCGTTTCCGTTGTGGCACAACCGAATCCGGCCAGCAATGCCCTGCACCGCAAGCTCGGTTTCACTGAGGTGGGGACACTCGACGAGGTCGGCTTCAAGTTCGGGCGCTACGTCAGCACGACATGGTTCCAACTGCGTCTGACCTGAGCACCAAACCCGCTTGTTGCGCCGAAACCACCGAATCCCGCTCTGCCGCCACCGGATTCGGTGGTTTCAGGGCAAGGAGCGAGGGTGACTAGAGGTACTGGCCCGTGTTGGCGACGTTGTCGATCGATCGACCAGGCTCGGTGCCGTCCTTGCCCGTGATCAGTGTGCGGATGTAGACGATGCGCTCGCCCTTCTTGCCGGAGATACGTGCCCAGTCGTCCGGGTTGGTCGTGTTCGGCAGGTCCTCGTTCTCCTTGAACTCGTCAACGCACGAGGCCAGCAGGTGCTCGATCCGGATGCCCTTCTGCGCCGTCGTGAGGAAGTCCTTGATCGCCATCTTCTTGGCCCTATCGACGATGTTCTGGATCATCGCGCCGGAGTTGAAGTCCTTGAAGTAGAGGACTTCCTTGTCACCATTGGCATAGGTGACCTCAAGGAAGCGGTTGGCCTCGATCTCTGAGTACATCCGCTCCACCGCTGCCTCGATCATCGCGGCAACGGTGCGCTCCGGCGAACCGTCGTGCTCAGCCAGGTCGTGCTTGTGCAGCGGCAGGTCGGCGATCAGGTACTTGCTGAAGATGTCTCGCGCACCCTCCGCATCTGGGCGCTCGATCTTGATCTTCACGTCGAGGCGGCCAGGGCGCAGGATCGCCGGGTCGATCATGTCTTCGCGGTTCGAGGCCCCGATGACAATGACGTTCTCGAGACGCTCGACCCCATCGATCTCAGAAAGCAGCTGCGGGACGATCGTCGTCTCGACATCTGAGGAGATCCCCGAGCCACGAGTCCGGAACAGCGCATCCATCTCGTCGAAGAAGACGACCACGGGTGTGCCGTCCGAGGCCTTCTCGCGGGCGCGCTGGAAGATCAGCCGGATGTGGCGTTCGGTCTCGCCCACGTACTTGTTGAGCAGCTCGGGACCCTTGATGTTGAGGAAGAAGGACTTGCCGACCGGTTTGCCCTCCTTGGCCGCGATCTTCTTGGCCAGGGAGGCCGCAACAGCCTTGGCGATCAACGTCTTTCCGCAGCCGGGAGGGCCGTAGAGCAGGACGCCCTTGGGTGGCTTCAGCTTGTGTTCCAGGAACAGGTCCGGGTGCAGGTAGGGCAGCTCGACGGCGTCACGGATCGCCTCGATCTGACCGGACAGTCCGCCAATGTCGGAGTAGTCGATGTCCGGGACCTCTTCGAGCACCAGGTCCTGGACCTCGGCCTTGGGGATCCGCTCGTAGACAAAGCCGGAACGCGTGTCGAGCAACAAGGCGTCGCCGACCCGGATCGGCTGTCCGTCGAGGCTCTCGGCCTTGCGACAGACGCGCTCTTCGTCGGCATGCGCCACCACCAGAACCCGGTCGTCATCCAGGAGCTCCTTGAGCACGACGATCTCGCCGATGCGTTCGAAGCCACAGGTGGCCACGACATTGAGCGCTTCGTTGAGCATGACCTCGCGCCCGGCTGACAGCTCGGCCGGATCGACCAGCGGAGAGACGGCGACCCTCATCTTGCGACCGCCGGTGAGGATGTCAACGGTCGCGTCGTCATACGACTCGAGGATCAGGCCGTAGGCCGCGGGCGGCTGGGCCAGCCTGTCGACCTCGCTCTTGAGGGTGACGATCTGCTCGCGGGCTTCCTTCAGCGTCCGGACGAGGCGATCGTTCTGGGACGACAGGGTCGACAGCGAGGTCTCCAGCTGCACGATGCGGTTCTCGAGGTCGTGCGAACGCGCGGGCGAGTCCTCAAGGCGGCGACGCAGCGCGGCTACCTCCTTGGACAGTGCAGCCTTGGACAGCGCGGCCTGTTGTCGTTCAGCCTCGGCAGTGTCGACTGGTTCGTCGGGCAGCTGGTCTCCATGTTGCGGCGAGTTCTCGGACATCATCTGAACCTCCTCGCGGACGCCTGTCAGCCTCATTCGTGGCTGACACAATCGACCCTAGCCCGACAATTGTCTATGTGGTTGACCTATCGGACAAAGATCGGCGAACGCGTCGGATCTTCTTGTCGGACAGGGGATGCTCCCCCACGTCCTCGGGCGACCATTCGCCAGTCACCGGCTCACTAGCCTCATCACTGGAGCCCTTGGCGGGGCGGCGCTTGCGCAGGGGCGGCGTCACTCCGGGAGCGAGCCGCCTGGTCGTGATGAGGAAGCCAGTGTGACCGTGCATGCGGTGCTCGGGCCGGACCGCGCGCCCCTCCAGGTGCCAGCCGCGGACCAAGGACTCCCAGGCAGCGGGCTCGGTGAAACCCCCATGGTCGCGTGACGCTTCGGCCACCCGGGAGAGCTGGGTCGTGGTGGCGACGTAACAGATCAGGACCCCGCCCGGGGCCAACGCGTCAGCCACGACATCGAGACACTCCCACGGGGCCAACATGTCCAGCACCACCCGATCGATGGAGCCCGGCTCGATGAGAAGCGGCATCGTCTCGACCAGGTCTCCGACGGTGACCTGCCAGGCCGGGTGCGGGCCACCGAAGAAGGTCTCGACATTTCCTCGCGCGATGTCGGTGAAGTCCTCACGTCGCTCAAAGGAATGGAGGTGGCCCTGGTCACCCACAGCCCGCAGCAGGGACATGCTCAGAGCGCCCGACCCGACGCCCGCCTCCACCACGCGAGCCCCTGGGAAGATGTCGGCCATCGCGACGATCTGGCCGGCGTCCTTGGGATAGATCACCGCCGCCCCGCGCGGCATCGAGAGCACGTAGTCGGCCAGCAGCGGACGGACGGCCAGGTACTCGACGCTGGCGGTGTTCTTGGCCGTCGAGCCGTCTGGCGCGCCGATGAGGTCGCTGTGGGCCAGGCGCCCGCGGTGGGTGTGGAACTCCTTGCCGTGCTCAAGAGTGATCGTGTGGATTCGGCCCTTGGGATCGGTCAGCTGCACGCGCTCGCCCTCGACGAACGGCCCGCGTCGCAGGTGGGCGCCGGTGGCGCTGTGTTCCGGTGTGCCCTGGCTCATGGCGGGCAAGTCTAGGTCCGACGGGACATCGCTCGTGACAAGGCAGCCTCGAGATCGCCAGCCAGGACGATGCCCCCGATCCGCCCGTCGGGACCTCGCACCGGCACAGCGCCGATCCCGAGGCTTTGCATGGCCATCACGACCCGCGCGATTGACTGGTCGGGGGTGGCATCGACGACCCAACCGTCCGGCTGCTGGCGCATCACGCTGGTGACGAGCACACCCCCCAGGGCGGGCTCGGGGATGGCGCCGAGTGCCTCGTCGTCCAGGAGCCCGATCGCGTTCCGCCAGTCATCCTCAACGATCACGACGGTGCCGCCAGGTCCGTCTGCCCGCAGGGACATCGCCTGAGCGGCACTTGCGCGTGAAGGCAGGACCGCCGCGCGGCGCCATACCGAGTCAATCCGGATGCCGGCGATGAGGCGACTCCCGCGTCCGCTGCGGATCGCGTTGGTGGCCCCCACCCACAGGAAGCCACCGATGAGCAGCGCCCAGACGACGTTGAACAGATCCGGACGCTGGCCGTTCAGCAGTGGCAGCCCCAGGAACCACAGGACGACCAGGACCGTCACACCCCGCCCACACCAGCCGGCGGCAATGAGCCCGCTCTCGCGTTTGCCGGTGATCCGCCACACGAGGGAGTCCACCAGGAACCCGCCGTCCAGCGGGAGCCCCGGCAGCAGGTTGAACCCTGCGACGAAGGCATTGGTGAACCAGATCGCCCCCACCAGCAGAGAGGTGATGTCGCCGCCGATGTGAGGTGCTGCGAGCCAGCCGATGAGCGCCAGCAGCGCATTGGCGGCTGGGCCGGCAACCGCCACCAGCGCGCTCGCCCCGGGCCGCGCGTTCGACGAGTTGTATGCCGTGTGCCCGCCCCAGAGGTCAGCCACAACCCGGTTCACCCGGTATCCCGCACGCGTCGCCACCACCGCGTGGGCGGCTTCATGGGCAAGCACCGAGACCAGCAGCAGGACGGCGTACGCAGCTGCCACCGCGTAGGCACCGAACCCGAGGTACGGGCGGCTGCTCGCGATACCGGGGCCAAACGTGGTCACGATGACCAGGGCGATGATCGGCCACGAACGGCCAATGTAGACGGGGACCCCGCCGATCGTTGCGAGGCGCCAGCCAGGGGCCGGGCTGGTCGAATCCTGGGTGCTGGCGGACATGCTGCGACTGTATGTCAATGGGCTCAGTGTCAGGGCGCCCATCTACAGTGCGTTCCATGGTTGCCGCACTGTCCCCGAGCCGAGCCTCTGACTTCATGCAGTGCCCGCTGCTCTATCGCTTTCGGGTGATCGACAAGCTGCCGTCGGCGCCCAGCGCGCCCGCGGCACGAGGCACGCTGGTGCACTCGGTGCTCGAGCGGCTGTTCGACCTCCCGGCAGACGGCCGCACGATCGAGGCCGCAGCTGCCATGGTCGAGCCGCAGTGGCAGGCAATGCTCGCGAGCGAGCCGGAGCTGTCCGACCTGATGGACGAGTCCGACCCGGCCGCGGTGGCCGGCTGGTTCAGCGACGCCGTCACGCTGATCGAGAAGTGGTTCACCCTTGAGGACCCGACCAGGCTCGAGCCGAAGGAGCGCGAGCTCTACGTCGAGACCGACCTGGATGGGCTGACCGTTCGCGGCTACGTCGACCGGCTCGACCTCACGGCTACCGGCGAGATGCGGGTGGTCGACTACAAGACCGGTAAGGCGCCCTTGGAACAGTTCGAGGCCAAGGCCTGGTTCCAGATGAAGTTCTATGGGTTGGTGCTCTGGCGGTTGCATGGCCGGGTGCCGCGGATGCTGCAGCTGGTTTATCTCGGCGGGGACTCCAAGATCTTGCGCTACTGCCCTGACGAGGACGAGCTGCTCGCGGTCGAACGCAAGATCAAGGCCTTGTGGAAGGCCATCGAGACCGCTGCCGAGACGGGGGACTGGCAGCCCCGTACGTCGAAGCTCTGCGACTGGTGCGACCACCGCGCGTTGTGTCCGGCATGGGGCGGCACTCCCCCGCCGCTCCCCGAGAGGGCGGCCGTGCGCGCTCTTGACCCCCATGCGTCGGCTGCCCAAGAACTCGGTGATGACTAGATTCGGGGCATGACCTCCTTCACGGTCGGACCACCCGGGCCTGAGGATCACGCGCGCTGGCGTGAGCTCTACCGCGGCTACGCCGACTTCTACCAGGAGCCGGTTACGGACGAGCAGCTTGATCGCGTCTGGTCCTGGATCACCGACCCCGGCCATGACGTCAAGGCGTTGCTGGTCCGGGACGCGACCGGTACCCCGGTTGGCCTGGCCCACTACCGTCCCTACTTCCGACCGCTGGCTGCTGCAGTGGCCGGCCATCTCGATGACCTGTTCGTGGAGCCAGACGCGCGAGGCACTGGTGCGGTCGATGCCCTCTTTGACGGCCTACGGACGATCGCCCGTCAGCGGGACTGGAGCAAGATCCGATGGATCACGGCGGACGACAACCACCGTGCCCGCAGCAAGTACGACCAAGTGGCCGAGCGGACCATGTGGGTCATCTACGACATGCCCATCTCCCCCGGTGGCTCATAACCTGCCCGAGCACAGCCATCCACTGACTCACTCGGTCGACCTTCTTGACGACCACCTGATGACGATCTGACGACTTTCGGGTTGCCGCGCCACGTCGTGAACTCTCTTTGTTTGCAAGGGTTTTCATCGCCGAAAGCATTGTGTATGGCGGTCCCCTCGCGTACACTAGAACACATGTTCGAGAACACCGCAGTTGAGGATCCGGCCGGGTTCCTGACTGCGGTCACCGAGCAGCTGGCCAAGCTGCCGTCCGAGCTCTGGCGGACCGGCAACGACG
>DASRVZ010000127.1:0-3110 GCA_035654835.1 Dermatophilaceae bacterium
GACTGGCGCAGGGGTCGTATTCAGATGGGGCGAATGGGTGCCGTTCCGCGGCTGCGGTCGGCGATGTAGCTGCGCCAGTCGCGTGATGCCAGGCGTGCCCACGCGGCAGCGTTGTTGTTGCTGACGCCGATGAGTTCGCCCAGGACGGGGGCCGGGATGTCGGCGGCCAGTTGGAACAGGGTGGCTTTGCGTCCTTCGTAGGGCTTCATGCCGATCTGGACGAGTTGTGCTCGGATGTTCTCGGTGTTCAGGTGGCGTCCGGGGCTGCCGCCGGGGAAGAGCCATCCGGTGCCTCGTGATCCGTGCAGGCTCATGCCGCGGTGGTTGAGGTGTTCGGTGACCAAGGTGTCCAGAGGTGCTGGCAGGGGGATCGCGATGGTGCGGAACGTGACGTGCAGCGTGTCATCGATGCGGCTGATCTGGCTCGTCTTCATCGCGACGATCCGCGATAGGGGCTGAGCGAACAACAGCGTGAACAGTCCGCCGATGCGGGTGTAGCGCTTGATGCTGGTGTCGTGCAGGAGCCGGTCGACGATGGCCCATCGATGGTCTTCGGCGACGGTGATCTCGGGTTCGGCTCGCCGGGCCGGTGTGGGGATCTGGATGTTGGTGTTGACCTTGGTTCGGCGAAGCCAGGCGACGAACCCGTGTTCACCGCTCAGCACGCGGCCGGGCTCAGCGATGTACTCCTCAAGGATCGTCTGGGTGGCGGTCGCGGGGGTTGCGCCGTGCTCGTCGAAGAAGCTCAGGAGCATCGCGGCGACGCGGATGCGGCGCCGCCCACCGTGAGCAACGCTGCTGGTCAGGCGTCCTTCGGTCGCGGCTCTTCGCATTTCCCGCACCACGTGCCAACGGCCGTAGCGGCGCAGTAGCTCGCGATGGTCTTCGGGCACCGTGGCGAGGTACTCGTTCAGCCAAGGGCCCATGCGCTCGATGTAGGGATCGAACGGTTCCAGGACGCCGACGGCTGCGAGCAGGTTGCGTAGGTAGCCGTGCGCGCGGTCCTGGGGAAGCGAGCGGAAGGTGTCGTGGCTGATCGCGACTTCGTCCCTGGCCATCTGACCGAGCAGCGCAGCGCCGACGCCGGGCTTCTTGCGCAGCCACCAGATCGTGGTCTGTGGCCGCTCGGATCCGACCATCATGTCGAACACCGGCTGCAGTTGGGCGTGGACCTCTCCGGTGGTCGGGTCGGTCAGCAGGGCACCGAGGCGCTCACGCAAGAAGCAGCGGGCGCAGCGATGCCTGCCGTAGAGATGCTCTTCGCTTCCGCACTCGCGGCAGGCGAACGGGGATAGGACCCCGGCGCAGCCTGCGCAGACGATGAGCTCGTCCTCAAGGAATGCCAGCGGACGTCGCGCTCGACAGACCGGGCAGGGTGCCGGGTGGTAGTGCAGCCTGCGGCCGCAGCCTAGACACAGCGCGCCCTGCGGCACCTCGTATCGCTGCCAGTTCGTTGCCTTGCCGCAGATCCAGCAGTCCGGACCGTCGGGTTCACTCACCCGGTCGACGGATCCTGGCTCGGATCGGTCGCAGGTTGCCGATGCCGGGGCCGGCGTCGTTGACCGCGGACGCCTGGACGACCTGTTCGACGCGCATCTCGATGAGGTCGTTGGGGGTGCAGTCCAAGATGTCGCACAACGCCGCGAGCAGATCGATGTTGATCCTCTGCGGCGTCTTGGTCACGACCCGGTGGATCATCTGCCGCGACAACTCCACGCCCCGCTCGTGCAGCGGCTCAATCAGGTCGGTCGTGGCGAACATGCCGCGCTCGGCCATCAGCTGGCGCAGGTTCCAGTGCGCCACCATCTTGTTGTTTCCGGCCATCACTTCTCCTCAGCTTCACCAGTGGTTCGATAGACCCGCGCGAGTGCGGTCTGAAGGGTCTTGGTCTTGAAGTCGTTCGACACCGACGTGTAGATCGCGGTGGTCGACGCGTAGGAGTGTCCGACCTGCTCGGTCACGAACCGCTCCGGGTAACCGAACTCGATCAGGTGTGTGACGTAGGAGTGCCGCAGACAATGCAGCGTCAGCTCAGCCGGTAGCCCGGCGCCCTGGCGTAGGAAAGCGAAGCGTCGGTCCACCGTCTTCAACGCCACGCGCTGCTGACGTTCGGTCAGCCACAGCTCTCCGCGGTCTCCCGGTGCCAGCAGCGGCCGGGCTTCCTCGACCCACTGACGTAGCCCGTCGATGACCCAATCGAACTCTGGGACGGCCAGCACGGTGCGTCGCCGTGGTGCACTGCCGCGGCTGGACTTGCCGTAGCGCACGTGCAGCGCGGCGTAGGTTCCCCATTGAGGCATCGCAGCGTTGGGTCGTAGGTCCGCAACATCGAGGAAGCACAGCTCCCGGCGCCGCAGCCCGAACGCGTAGGCGGTCTTGACCATCTGGGCATCACGCAGCGCAGCCAGCGCGCCCTTGCGACCAGATCGAGCAACACGGTCCACCCGGTCATCGAGGTAGTCGAACAGCGTCTGGACCTCGTCGTAGTTGAACGGGCGCCGCTCGGGTCGGCCCTCGTAGTCGACCAAATGCACCGCAGTGTTGAAGTCGTGACAGACCTGCGAGGGAATCGCACCGAAACGGTCCTCGCACTGGGCCACCCAGCCATAACGGCCATCGAGCAGGAAGTCGCAGAACAGCCGCACCGTCACGTGGTGGCCGCGGATGGTCGACGGTGCGAGCCTGTCCGGGCCACTCATCAGCGACATCGTGAAGTCCTCGATATCGCCCGCAGTCCACTGCCACGGATAGGTCTGCGCGAACGCCGTGAACCGCCGGATCAACGCCAGCCGCGCTGCGACCGTCCCCTCGCCCAACAGCCGCGAGTTCTGCTGCCGCGCCCATCCTGAGACCATCGCGTCAAACACAGCCGCCGGCTCGTCCAGATGGACCACACCCGGGGCCAATGACATCGGGGCGGCGCCCGGAACCTCCAAAACGAACCCACTCCAGCCGTAAACTTAGATGGGACATTGACAACGAGAAGTTACCACGTCGAACTGGTTTGCGCCCTCAGCCGCGCGGACGCACACCGCCGTCCACAGGCGACACGGAACTCGCCCCTCCGCTCACGTGGATCCGGTCAACCTGGAGTGGATTCGCGGCCTTTG
>DASRVZ010000128.1:0-4998 GCA_035654835.1 Dermatophilaceae bacterium
GGGCAGCCGGTCGGCGCAGAACACGCACTTGCCCACGGTGCCCTTTTGCGGCACCGGCATCTGTGGTGAGTCGGCCATCGGCATCCGCTTCTGGGGCAGCGGGTCGGTCCAGTTGAAGTAGCGCGCCTCGTACGGGCAGGCCGCCATACAAGCACGCGACCCGATACACGCGTCGGTGTCGACCAGGACCAGGCCCTCGTCGGTGCGAATGTTCGCCCCGACCGGGCAGATGTACATGCACGGGGGGTCTTCGCACATCATGCAGGGCCGCGGCATGTTGAACGCCCCCCCGGAGCTGTCCTTCATCTCGTAGACGTTGATCCAGGTCTGCTCCGGCCGGAGCTGGTGGCGGCTCTGGCAGGCCATGGTGCAGGCCTTGCAGCCATCGCAGGTGCGCAGGTCGATGACCATGCACCACGCGTGCTCGGCGCCGGTCGCCGTCGCCGTTGCGGTCACCTCCTTGGACGTGGTGGCTGCCTGCGCGTCCTGTTGGTAGGACACCATGGTCAGGGCGCCACCAGCTGCCGTGACACCCAGCGTTCCCAACAGGAGGCGCCGGCTCAACGCCTGGCGTTCCTTCAGGGTGACTGCCGGAGGAGGGCTGGCGGGCCCCTCCTCCGGGTGCGTCGTACGGTCCTGCATGGCGTCCTGCCTTTCGGTCGTTCCAGGGTCAGATGTCTTGGGCTGTCGTCAACGTCAGGTGACGATCACGTTGCCCTGCATCCAGTCCTTGGTGGCCATGGCGCCGCCCATGCCCTTGGGGTCGCCGCCACAGGGGGTGAAGCAACGCCAGGTGTAGGAGCCGGCCTTGTCGACCGTGAAGGTGAACACCGTGGTCGAGAACTTGCCCTCGGGGGCCTTCACCAACGGCACGTTGATCCCGAGCTCCGGGATGCTGAAGGTGTGCGCGAGATTGGAATTGGGCACGGTGGTCGTGGCCACACCGTCGACCGTCATGGTCCCGCCCTTGACGTCGTTGTACGGCGACCCGGCCGGCAGGGCGGTCATCATGTCGTCGTACTCCTTGATCGTGAGCACGACGGTGTCACCCTTGGCGAACGTGATGTCGCTGGGGGCCATTGACGGCCAGTGCTCCTTGCCGGTGAACGTCCCGGCTTCACCCGTTTCGGCGTCGATCTTGCCGATCATCTCGATGTTGACGGTCTTCGCGGCCGGTGCGGCCGTGGTCGCCGCAGGCGCGTCAGTGGCTTCCGCGCTGGATCCGCCGCAAGCCGATGCGGTGACCGCGATAGCTCCCACGATGAGCCCGACGCCGATCATCTGCAGGGGCTTGCGATGCGATGCTGTCGTCTCGTCGATGGAGGCGATGTGGTTCATTATCATCACTCTTTCTGCCTGGGGTCAGCCGGACTTCACCCGGCCGGGAACGGATCTGACGCTGGGCGCAGATGTTCCGATATGAGCCTTGCCGCGTCGACAGGCGGGCGGAACCGCGATGCTCGCCATCTTCGACGGGACTCTTACGCGGCGATGGCGCGTTTCACGCAGCGATGGCGCGTTTAACGCAGCGATATGGCTGGTTCTACCCGATGTGTCAGTCAGATTCGCGCGTAGCCTGATGAGCATGGAAGCGCAGGTGAGCAAGTGATACGAGTGGTGGTCGTTGATGACCATGCCCTTCTCCGCGACGGCACCCGCCAGATTCTCGAGGCGCACCCCGACCTGGAGGTCGTGGGTGAAGCGGCTTCCGGCGAGGTCGCTCTTGCCCTGGTCAACCAGCTGCAGCCTGACGTGGTGCTGATGGACATCCGGCTGCCAGAGATGAACGGAATCGAGGTCACCTGCCAGCTCACTCGGGACCACCCTGATGTGAAGGTGCTGATGGTGAGTGCGTATGACGAGGACGAGTACGTCCGCAGCGCACTGGAGGCCGGGGCCGCGGGGTACCTGAGCAAGACCGCCCCCGGAGACGAGCTGGTCCAGGCGGTGCGGGCCGTGGCCGGTGGGGCGAGCGTGCTCCAGTCCGGCATCATGGCTCGACTGTTCAACGCACAACGCCAACCGGCGCAGGGTGCGGCCGACCTGAGCAAACGTGAGCTTGAGGTCCTGAGCCTGCTCGCAGAGGGTCTACACAACCGAGAGCTTGCGGCACGGATGAACATCGGCACGCGCACGGTTGACCGGCTATGCGACAACATCTACGCCAAGCTCGGGGTGAGCTCACGCACCGAGGCGGTGGTGCGTGCCTTCTCGACCAAGCTGCTGACCGTCCCCGATGAGCACTGACCAGCTCCGCCACCCCAGTGGGTTTCTGAGCCTCGCGGTGGTTCGCTGGCTCGGCTTGCCGCTGCGTTCAGGCCGCTTCTGGATCGTCCAGGCGGGGGTTCTGTTCGTCGCCTTCCTGGACGAGATCCTGCCCCTCGTCCTGAATGTCCCACCGCAGTTCGAGATCCCCCGCTCGACGATCACCGGTCTGCTGCTCGTCCCGGTCATCTACGCGGCGCTGAACTTCGGTGTTCGCGGCTCCGTTGGTACCGCACTGTGGGCGACCGTGCTCATGTTCCATGACTGGATCTTCACCCCCGGGTTGCCGGCCTCGGTCGAATGGGGCGAGATCGGGAACCTGCTCATCATCAACGCGGTCGCACTCATCGTGGGGCAGCGGGTTGAACGCGAGGCACACGCGCGGTTGCGGACCGAAGAAGCACTGCGAGGCAGCGAGGTCGCCGAGTCGCGCTACCGCGCCCTGTTCGACGAGCAGCACGCGCCGGTGCTGGTCACCGACTCTGCAGGGGTCGTCACCGAGGCCAACGCGGCAGCCACATCCCTGCTCGGGGATGGTGCAGCGGGCCGACGGTTGTCAGACCTGGTCGATGCCCCGGTCACTGCAGTCCTGGAAGGGGCAGTGTCGCGCATTCCGGTGGGGGATCGAGTGTTCGTGCCCAAGGCCCGGACCCTCGAGATCGGCTCGGCCGAACGCCTCGTGCAGATCGTACTTATTGAAGTGACCGAGGAGGAGCATCGCGCACTCGAACAACGCACCTACGCCGCTCACCTTGTCACCGTGCAGGAGGACGAGCGGCGCCGGCTGGCCCAAGACCTGCATGACGACCCGGTGCAGACGCTGATCCACCACGTGCGGATGCTCAAACAGCTGGGCGACGACCCACGGCTGGCATCGGATCTCGCCCCTCTGGTACGCGAGGGTGGCCACCTGGCCACGGAGGTTGTCGACGTTCTGCGCACGGTGATCCGCGGCCTGCGGCCACCCGTGCTCGACGACCTTGGGGTGGTCGCCGCACTTCGGCAGCTGGTCGCCGAGGTCCGCGCCCGGCACGGGATCTCGGTCCGGCTGCGGGTCAGCGGCGATCAGATACGGCTGTCACCAGAGAACGAGCTCACCGTGTACCGCGTGGCCCAGGAGGCGCTGAGCAACGTCGTGCATCACGCGGACGCCACACGCGCGTTGGTCGACCTGCACTTCGGTGAGCAGGTCGTGCTCACGGTCACCGACGACGGCTGCGGGATCCCCGCCACCAGCACCATGTCGGCGAGCTCCGGCGGCCACCTGGGTCTGATCGGCATGCGCGAGCGGGTCAACCTGGTCGGGGGCAGTCTCGAGATCCGCGCGAACACACCGCACGGCACCCTCGTGAGGGCAACGCTGCGGGACGCGCTGCCCGAGCCCCAACCCGTTGCCCACGGACTCGTGGTCTAGCGCGCCCGAAGCAGTGGTGGCAACCACCGCCTGGACCAACCTGGATGAGCGGCTTCCTGCTGATCTTCATCGGATACTGGCTGTACCGCCTCGTCCTGTCCTCACATTCGGCCTCAGCGCCCTGACGATCTTCGATGCGGTCATCGCCTGGTTGGCCTCGAGAGATCAGCCTGCCGGCCAGGACCTTCAGTAAACCTTTACGGAATACGTGCCAGATCATCATCTGCCTCGCGCACGATGTTTGCAGGGCTTGAGCTCAGACCACCCCGGAAGGGGAGGCATGGCCCCGGACCGGACCGACTGGAGCGAGAGAATGAGCAGAAGAACCGAGCAGATGAGCAAACAGACGCGGCGCGACAGTGCCCGGACGGCCAGGCTTGAGGCGGTGCGCAGAGGGCAGCGACGCAGTTCGCGCCGGCGTAAGACGGTCATCGTGGTCGCGTCGGTAACGGCGCTCGGGCTGGTCGGCGGCGGGTCCTGGGCAGCAGTGGGTGCCAGCGACTCAGGGTCTTCATCAACAGACACGGTCGCGCTGACCGGTTTGCAGACGTACTCCGGGCTGGCCCGCGACCATGTGACTGGCCCAGTGGCCTACCCCCAGACGCCCCCCGTCGGGGGTGCTCATTCAGGCACCTGGCAGAACTGCGGCGTGTACTCCGCGCCGGTGCCCAACGAGAACGCCGTTCACTCCCTTGAACATGGCGCCATGTGGATCACCTACCGTCCGGGCCTGCCCGCCCCACAGCTGGCAGCCCTCCTCAAGGACGTCTCCGGGGAGCCTTACGCACTGGTCAGTCCCTACCCGGACCTGCCGTCCCCCATCGTTGCGTCCGTATGGGGGGTTCAGCTGAAGCTGGACTCCGCCAGTGACCCCCGGCTGAAGAGCTTCGTCAACACGTTCAAATCGGGCACGCAGGCACCCGAACCCGGCGGGGAGTGCACAGGTGGGGTCGGCACCCCGCAAGGCTGACCGCGATCACCAGGCATCGCCGAGACCGGAAAGCGGAGACGACCGACCAGGTTGCTCAGCCGCGCGGCAGGAGGATCCGGAAGGTGGACCCCTGTCCCGTCCCGGGGCTGGACGCGGTGAGTCGCCCCCCATGGGCCACGACCAGGGCCTTGGCGATGGCCAGCCCGATGCCGGATCCTCCATGAGTCCGATCACGCGCGGTGTCGACCCGGTAGAAACGTTCGAAGACATGCGGCAGATGCTCGGCGGGGATGCCCTCGCCGGTGTCCGCGACGGACAGCTCGGCATCACCCGTCCCGGGCGACAGGGAGGCTGAGATCGTGACGCTCCCACCTGCGGGGGTATGCCG
>DASRVZ010000129.1:0-3608 GCA_035654835.1 Dermatophilaceae bacterium
TGCCCTGAGTTGCTCGTTCTCCCACACGAGCAACTCACGCCGCGGGATGCTCGTGAGGGGGGTCAACAAGATCTCCCCGTCGTCGTTGACGGCGACCGCGTAGCGGTCGTCCCGACGCACGCCTGCCTTGCCGAACGCGATTCGGGCACGATCGTCGGCGACCACTTCACCCAGAAGCTGGAAGTTCCCTTGTGTCTCCATGACCTGTCCTCACGTCCGAAGGTTTGTTACCTTACCCCAGATCTAGATTTACTACGTTACCCCAGATCCACTCGGGGTAACACCCACTTCACACAAACTGATTCCCGGGGACTCACGAGCGCCCACCAGTCCGTGCTCCTCAGACCCTCCAAGAGCCGGAAAGGGTTCCCTACGGTCCGCCGGCCCCGACAAGGGCAGCATTGACCTCGGTGCTGGTCGCGGCCGCCGTAATGACCACGGGTGTCGGTGTGCCGACCCCTGTCAGGGGCGCAGATCATGGCGGCAGGTCCGCGGCCACGTATCACCGACAGGATTCCTGGGCATGGACCTGCAGCCATGCTCGGGGACGGCGCGCGGCTTGGCGGGGTTTGGTAACCGCCCTGGTAACCAAACAGGCGACTTCCAACGAGATCACGCCAGATGCAACGTCATAACCGGCCAACCTTTCGTGCTCAAGTGACTCTCCTGCGTACCGAACGACACGGCCTGGGCAGCACTTTTAATCCGTAGGTCGTCGGTTCGAGCCCGACGGGGCCCACCGTCATACCTACAGGTCAGGCGCTTGCTGGTCTGTGCGGTCGACCACCAGCGTCGCGGGCATTGACAGATCGTGCTGCGACTCATCCCGCACACGCACACGCACACGCACACGCACGTGGCAGGTGCTGCTGAGGCAGATATCCACGACACGCTCTGCCGCGAGGGCGTTCTGAGGCTTGTCACGACCAACTAGTCCGTTCGGTCGTTCTTCTCCCGTTCATCAGACTCGCCGCGACGATGCCTTTACCGTCGGAGGTAAGGGTTCGCTATCGCAATGGGAGTCTTGAGATGAGTCACGCGCCGCGCGGGTGGTTCTACGGCGGTGAGAACCAGCCCTCCTACTGGGACGGGTGGGTCTGGACCGGTCCGTTCCAGCTGATCAACGAGCACACAGCGTGAGCCCCTATGGTCTCCGCGAGCGCCGGAGACTCTCCCATGGCCAGCGGGACAGGTTTAGCCGCCAGCCGCTGCTGGTTTCCTGGGCAACTTCCCATCTCGAACCACCAAACGGTGGGATGAGTGAGGTATTGATGGTGGGCAACGACGAACACATCGGTTCGCCGCAGTTGTTTGGACCTGGCTTGTCGCGAAAGGTCCGAAACGGCGAGTCCTCCCTGCTGGCCATTTTTGGTGACCCCAGTTTGGTGCAGGCTGTCATGTTCGCTCTTGGCGGTGTGCAGGGGGTGCTGCTCATCGCGATGCCCCACTGGCGCGTCTCCCACCCCCTGATCGTCCTGGGTATAGCCGCGGCGGCGCTCGGAGCCGCGCCGTTGATCTGGCTGTCGCGGCGACGTCTACGGCCATGGAGCCGCCAGGTCGTGTCGGGCATCGGTATCGCGTTCACGAGCCTGGCGGTGTTCAGCTGCGGCCAAGAGCCGTCGTCGCTTAGCGCCGCGTACTTCTACTTCTTGATCGTGCTCTACTCCGCCGCCTACTTCAGCCCCGTTGCCGCGGCTGGTCAGCTGGCCGGCGTTGGCGTCCTCTACGCGGCTGCCTTGGCGTTGAACCCCGCGGCGGCATTCCCCGGGCAGTGGATACAGGCCATGACGACCCTGTCGGTCACCGCACTCATCGTGGGCGGCTACGCCTTCCAGGTCAGGCGGTCGGCGGCCACCCTCAACTTCCAGGTCTTTCATGACACGTTGACAGGGCTTGGCAACCGAGCGCTGTTCTTCAATCGGGTGGATGACGCCCTGCGCCGAACCGACGCCCAGGCGGATCAGGTAGCCGTTCTGTTCTTGGACATCGACGACTTCAAGACGGTGAACGACAGCCTGGGCCACCCAACCGGCGACCAGCTGCTGACCACCCTGGCTGGTTGCCTGGGCTCGCTTACAAGACCCGGTGACACCCTCGCCCGGCTCGGAGGCGACGAGTTCGCCATGCTCCTCGAATCCGGTCCGATGCCCCAAACCGCCGAAGAAATCGCCGCGCGGATCGCGGCGATGCTGGCCACACCATTCCAGCTCGGTGATACCGAGGTGACCATAAGTGTCAGCATCGGCATTTCGGTCGCCCTACGGTCGCAGAGCACCTGTGAAGAACTGCTGCGCGAAGCAGATCTGGCCATGTACCTGGCCAAGCAGAACGGCAAAGATCGCTTCGAGATCATTCGCCCGGGTATGCAAGACGACGCGTTCAAACACCTAGCGCTCATCACCGACCTGCGACAGGCACTGGTTAACAACGAGTTCGAGGTCTTCTATCAACCCATCGTCGGTGTCCGCGACGCGATGCCAGTTGGCGCCGAAGCCCTGGTCCGTTGGCACCATCCCCAGCGCGGACTGGTCTCCCCAGCTGAGTTCGTCGGCGCTGCCGAGTCCACCGGACTGATCGTCGCGATCGGGGACTGGGTTCTCAACGCGGCGTGCCGCCAAGCGCAAGCCTGGCGGCAGGCCCAGACGATCGACGACGCCTTCTACGTCAGCGTCAACCTGTCTCTGCGCCAACTCGCCGAACCGAAGGTCACCGACGACGTCGCCCGAGCGCTGCGCCAGTCCGGGCTACCGCCCAGCGCCCTGGTGCTGGAGATCACCGAGACAGCCGTCATGCTGGATTTCGACGCCGGCCTTGCCCGCCTGCAGGCCCTCAAGGACCTCGGAGTCCGGCTCGCCCTGGACGACTTCGGCACCGGCTACTCATCCCTGAACCGGCTGCGAAGCCTCCCGATCGACATCGTCAAGATCGACAAGTCCTTCATCGATGAAGTCGGCCACGAGGGCCATGACCAGGCTCTGGTCCAGAGCGTCATCCACTTCACCCACGTGCTCGGCATGACCTCGGTCGCCGAAGGCGTCGAAAGCCCAGACCAGTATGACGTTCTGGGCGAACTCGGATGCGACACCATCCAGGGATACCTGCTCGCCAGACCGCAGCCAGGGGTGGATACCGGGCGAACACTGCTGCGACTCGCAGCCGGTCGGGTGCCACCCGATCGTGACCATAGCGAGCCTGACGCATCGAAAAGCCCTGGGCTCAACGTTGGACCGAAACAGACAGGCCAAATCGGTACAAGGCTAGAACCCTCACGGTCCATGACGGGCTGTACACCCGGATCTCTGCCCAGTCCTACATTGTGATCACCCATCCATCACGAATACACATCAATCGGTTGCGCGTGTTGGCCGCACGCGGCATTCTTTGGTTGGCAAATCAGCCGCGTGAGCGACGTTCTTCACAGGTCTTCCCGAGGCTCGTTACAGAGGTGAAAAATGAACTTCCGTGCCACAGCATCCGCTGCCATTTTGGCGGTGATCGGTGCGATGTTCGCGAACGTGCCTGCAAGCGCTGCGGCGACCTCTCCCGCGGTGCGTCTCGTTGGCGAACTCGTCCACGTAGCTGACCAGCAGGGTGCCGATTTCGCAGCC
>DASRVZ010000130.1:0-6829 GCA_035654835.1 Dermatophilaceae bacterium
CCCTGGAAGGTGGCTTACGCGGTCACAAGAACGCCTCACCGCTGTCAGGATCTGTCTGGTCGAACCTCGGCTCAGCCTACGCCCTACGCACCTCGGACGCGCGTCGCAGCGCCAGCCGCGCCACAGAATCAGGCCGCGCCACAGAATCAGGCCGCGCCACAGAATCAGACGGCGTGATCTCCACGGAAGTACTCATATGTCCACCCGATGAGGGCCAGGACAGCGAGACACAGTCCAATGATGAACAGCCACCAGCCGACGGCCAGGCCGAGGAAGACGACCGCAGCGGACGCGGCCAGTGGCAGCGGCCACCAGCTGTGGGGGCTGAAGAACCCGTACTCCCCCTCGGCGGCCGATATCGGGGCTGAGGGGTCGTCTTCCGGGCGAGGGTCGAGCTTGCGTCCCGTTTCCCAGAGATAGAAGCCGATCAGGGCAGAGAGTCCGGCGCACAGAAGCAGCCCGAAGGGGCCCACCGGCTCTCTCCAGTGGGTCACCGTGCCGTAGATCAGCCCCATCGCGGTGAAGAACGTGCCGATCACGACGAACAGCTTGAACTCGGCCTTCATGGCACAACCTCCCCGTGCAGCGTTCGGTCAGGATCGTTCTCGCCCAGCAAGGTGTCGAGGATGCGCTGGTCGGCCGCCGGAGAGTCAGATAGGACGCTCTCAGGGTGGTGCAGGTCGAAGGCCGGACGCTCGGAGCGGATCCTTGGGATCGACTCGAAGTTGTGTCTCGGCGGCGGGCAGGACGTGGCCCACTCCAGTGATGCGCCGTAGCCCCACGGGTCGTCGGTCTCGACCAACGGTGCCGTCCGATAGGTCGTCCACACGTTGTAGAGGAAAGGAAGCGTCGAGGCACCCAGCAGGAAAGCCCCAACGGTGGAGACCTGGTTCATCCAGGTGAAGCCATCCTCGGGCAGGAAGTCGGCGTAGCGACGCGGCATACCCACAATCCCGAGAACGTGCTGGATCAGGAACGTCGTGTGGAAGCCGATGAACAACATCCAGAAGTGGATCTTGCCGAGCTTCTCGTCAAGCATCCGTCCGGTG
Source organism: Dermatophilaceae bacterium (assembly GCA_035654835.1). GTDB lineage: Bacteria > Actinomycetota > Actinomycetes > Actinomycetales > Dermatophilaceae > UBA4719. Next base: position 1,050 of record DASRVZ010000130.1, read on the forward strand.
AACTTGGGCCACCAGAAGTAGAAGCCGGCGAACATGGCAAAGACCACCGTGCCGAACACCACGTAGTGGAAGTGTGCCACCACGAAGTATGAGTCGGTGACGTGGAAGTCCAGCACTGGGCTCGACAAGATGATGCCGGTCAGCCCGCCGAAGAGGAACGTCGTCAGGAAGCCGATCGCCCACAGCATCGGGGTCTCGAAGGTGACGGACCCACCCCACATCGTGCCGATCCAGTTGACGAACTTCACCCCCGTGGGCACCGCTATGAGCATGGTCATGATGGCGAAGAACGGCAGCAGGACCTGGCCGGTTGCGTACATGTGGTGCGCCCAGACGCTCACCGACAGTGCCGCGATCGCGATCGTCGCGAAGATCATGCTCTTGTAGCCGAACAACGGCTTGCGGGAGAACACTGGCAGGATCTCGCTGATGATTCCGAAGAACGGCAGAGCGATGATGTAGACCTCGGGGTGGCCGAAGAACCAGAACAGGTGCTGCCAGAGCATCGCCCCGCTGTTGGTCGGGTCGAACACATGGGCGCCGAGTCTACGGTCCGCCCCCAGAGCCAGTAGTGCGGACGCCAGCACGGGGAAGGCCATCAGGACCATGATCGAAGTGATCAAGATGGTCCAGGTGAACAACGGCATCCGGAACATCGTCATCCCGGGAGCGCGCAGGCAGATGATCGTGGTGATGAAGTTGACCCCACCAAGGATCGTGCCGAAACCGGCCAGCGCCAGACCAAAGACCCAGAGGTCACCACCCATACCGGGGCTGTACGCCACATCCGAGAGCGGAGCATAGGCGAACCACCCGAAGGACGCCGCGCCCGACGGTGTGAGGAACCCCGCAGAAGCGATCAGCCCGCCGAACAGATAGAGCCAGTAGGCGAGCATGTTCAGCCGCGGGAAGGCGACGTCCGGGGCACCGATCTGGATCGGCATGAGCGCATTGGCGAACCCAGCGAACAACGGCGTTGCGAACAGCAGCAACATGATCGTGCCGTGCATGGTGAACAGCTGGTTGTACTGCTCGGGGTTGTCCACGATCTGCAGGCCGGGCGCGAACAGCTCGGTCCGGATGAGCAGCGCGAGCAGCCCACCGATCATGAAGAAGCCGAACGCGGTGATGAAGTAGAGGTTGCCGATCACCTTGTGATCGGTCGTGGTGACCCACTTGACCACCGTTTGACCAGGCGAACGGCGACCTGGGGAGGGTTCGACCTTCAACGGCACGCTCGTCTTCACGGTCGACATCAGTTGCTAACCCCCTTGGGCAGGTACTGCTGGTCGCCCGGTTCGATCTTCTCGCGGTTCAAGCTGTTGTCGAGCATGCCGACGTTGCCCTGGGCAAGGAGCCCGGCCATATGCGCGTCGTAGTCGGCCTGGGACACGACCTTGACCTGGAAGAGCATCTGCGAGTGGTAGGTGCCACACAGCTCGGCGCACTTGCCCTGGAAGGTGCCAATCTCGGTGGGCTTGATCTGGAACCGGTTGACCTTGCCCGGGACTATGTCCATCTTCATGAGGAACTGCGGCACCCAGAATGAGTGGATGACGTCGCGGGAGGTAAGGACGAACTCGACCCGTTTGTTCACGGGGAGGTACAGCGCCGGCAGGGTCGCGGCAACGCCCGGCACGCCGGTCAACTCTGCCTGGGTGCCCGACTCGAAGGTGCCGGCCTCGACGTAGTTGAAGTCCCAGCTCCACTGCTTGCCGACCACGTTGACCGTGACGTCGGGCTTCTTGGACGTATCCAGAATCGCTGACTCGTCGCGTGCGGTGTAGAAGAAGAGCACCGCAATCATGAAGAGGGGGACGACGGTGAAGAAGATCTCGATCGGCACGTTGTAACGCAGCTGCTCGGGGAGGCCAACATCGTCCTTCTTGCGACGGTAGGCCACCATGCACCAGATGATCAGGCCCCACACCACCACGCCAACTCCGAGAGCGGCCAACCACGAACCGTTCCAGAGGTTGATGATCCGGCCGCTCTGGTCGGTCACACCGTGAGGCAGCAGCCCTCGCGAAAGTGAATCGCCGCAGCCACTGAGGGCTACGGCGCAGGCCACAGCAAGACCGGTGATGGTCAGTCCGCGCCGCTTCCGGCGTGCGAAAGTGTCATCGTGCTGACGCAAGGTGCGCACCTTCCAATCAGGGACCAGCGAATGGCAGAAACCTTACTGCAGCGAGGGCCCCTTCGACCTCACTCCTTGGGACTATGTTCGGGACGTGGCGCAACAACCTGAGAACGAGCGGCGGGCCGCTCCGCGTCGCGTGCTGCTCGACGCGGGGAGTACGCCGATGCTGCCCTCCGCCAGAGCCACCCTCATGGCTGCCCTTGACGCCGGCTGGGCCGACCCGCAACGGCTTTACACCGAGGCCCGTCGGGCACGTGCCCTGTTGGATCAGGCGCGCGAGCTGCTCGCCGACGGGCTGGGTGTACGCCCCCCCGAGGTCTCATTCCTGCCAGGAGGCCCGGCAGCGCTGCGTTCCGGTCTGGAGGGACTGAGGTATGCCGGCCGCCGTCGCGGCGCGCGAATGGTCGCCACAGCCGTCGAGCACTCGGCGATCCTGACGACGGGTCGCTACCACGCCGCCGAGGCCGACAACGCGTCGCTGTTCGCCGAAGTGGGCGTGGACAGGGTTGGAAGGGTGGACCTCCCAGCCCTCGAAGATGCGATCTCGGCTCCTGGCACGGTGCTCGCCGCGGTCCAGTCGGCCAATGGCGAGATCGGCACCCGTCAACCTCTCGAGCGGGCACACGAGCTGTGCCGGACACATGACATACCGCTGCTGGTGGACGCCATGGCATCGCTCGGACGTGACCCGACACCTGTGCACTTCGACGTCCTGGCCGGCGACGCCCGATCGTGGGGTGGCCCTGCGGGTCTGGGCGTGCTGGTGGTCCCCGAGCGAACACGCTGGCGCCGTCCAGGCCCTGCCAGTGAGGTCGAGCACGGGCGCACCGATGTCGAGCCCGTCGTCGCCTTCGCACTGGCCGCGGCGGAGGCCTGGCGGCAGACCCAGGCGAACCGGGTGGACGAGGCCGCCCGAACGGCTGCCCTCATCCAGCGACTACGCACCGCGGCTGCCGGCCTCCAGGGCGTGGATGTCGTGGGTGATCCGAACGACCGGCTGCCGCACGTCCTGACCTTCTCCGTGTTGTATGTCGACGGCGAGGCCCTGGTGACCGATCTCGACCGCCGAGGCTTTGCCGTTGGGTCCGGGTCGGCCTGCACCTCGAGCACCCTCGAGCCAAGTCATGTCCTGGCGGCGATGGGGGTGCTCACCCATGGCAACGTGCGAATCACGTTGCCATTGAACACGATCGCGCCGACGCTGGAACGCGATGTGGATCGGTTCATTGCGGAGCTGCCTGACGCGGTTGCTCGCGTCCGGGCCCAGCTCGGGGCGTCCGACCTATGAACGAGATCGAGGTCGACGCCCGCGGACTGCGCTGCCCTCTGCCCGTGATCCGTCTCGCCGCGGCCGCCCGGGATGCACCTGCCGGCACCCGGATCACCGTGTTGACGAGCGATCCGGCCGCCCGCCACGACATTCCGGCGTGGTGCCGGATGCGCGATCACGAGCTGATCGAGATCGCGCAGGTCTCCGACCCGGCATACCTGCGGATCGTCGTGGTGGTGCGCTCTCAGCCGACAAACGCTGCGGGTACGGGCAGCGGCAGCGCCCGCTCGAGCCGAGCGATGTAGTCGCTGCGCGCGATCTCGGTAATGCCGAGGCTCGCCAGATGTGGGGTGGCCCACTGCACGTCGATGATCCGGCGCGGGTCGCCATCGGCGAACACACGCTCCGAGAGACCCACCAAGGCGCACTTCGACGCGTCGGTCGCGCGATGGAACATTGACTCCCCCGCGAACAACCCACCCACGGCAAGGCCATAGAGGCCCCCCTCCAGCTCGCCATCACGCCACGCCTCAACCGAGTGCGCCCATCCGAGCTCATGCAGACGGGTGAAGGCCCCGATGATCTCAGCAGTGATCCAGCGCCCTTGTCGCCCGGGGTCGGAGCAGGCCTCCAAGACCTCGGCGAACGCTGTGTCGACGCGAATCTCGAACTGCGGCATAGCTTTTCGCAAAGACCGACTGATCCTGACCTGGCCGGGCTGCAGGACGCCGCGTGGGTCAGGCGACCACCAGCCAATGGGCGGGCTGCCATCGTCACCGACCCCCATCGGGAACAACGCCGCCCGATAGGCCATGAGCAACGTGCCAGGCTCAAGATCTGCCCCGACACCGACGAGGTCGTCATCCGGCGTCGCCTGGTCAAGATCCAGCTGCCAGGGTGAGGGCGGGGGCTCGATCGGCATACGGATCAGATCGATCGGTCAGGGGCGCGGGCAGGTGATGTGAGCCTCGATCTCGGCGCGGGCCTCGTCACCGTAACCCTCCGCGAAGCGCTCGAGGAACCGCCGCCGGCCGAGCTCGTACTCCTGCGTGCCGATGGTTTCCACGACGTAGGTCGCCAGCATCGAGCCGATCTGCGCCGATCGTTCGTGACCCAGCCCGCACGCCATTCCAGTGAGGAAGCCGGCGCGAAAAGCATCGCCCACGCCGGTCGGGTCAGCCTTGCGTACTTCATTGGCCACCTTGACCTCGATCGGTCGCTCGCCCCGCGTGGTGATGAGCGCACCGTCCTTGCCCTTGGTGATGACCCGGGTCTGGACGCGCTCGGCGATCGCCTCGGCGTTCCACCCGGTCTTCTGCTCGGTCAGAGCTGCCTCGTACTCGTTGGTGAACAGAAAGGCCGCCCCGTCGATCAGCTCACGGATGGACTCGCCGTCCATGAAGGCCAGCTGCTGCGATGGATCGGCGGCGAACGGGATCTTGCGGGTACGGCACTCCTGGGTATGACGCAGCATGGCCTCAGGGTCGTTGGATCCGATGACGACCAGATCCAGTCCCCCGACGCGGGCAGCGACAGGGCCCAGCTCGATCTCGCGGGCCTCGCTCATGGCGCCGGCGTAGAAGGTGGCGATCTGCGCCATGTGTTCATCGGTGGTGCACACGAAACGGGCCGTGTGCCGGGTCTCGGAGATGTGCACCGAGTCACAGTCGACCCCGTGGCGCTCCAGCCAGGATCGGTACTCCACGAAATCCTCGCCGGCCGCTGCCACCAAGATCGGTTGCTGCCCCAGGTTGGCCATGCCGAACGCGATGTTGGCGGCGACCCCCCCGCGGCGGATCTCGAGGTCCTCCACCAGGAAGGACAGGGCGATCTTGTCGAGCTGGTCGACGACCATCGAGTCGGCGAATCGACCCTTGTAGGTCATCAGGTGGTCAGTGGCAATGGATCCTGTAATGGCAATACGCACGCAGGTAACCTACCCCGCGGTAGTCCTGTCCTCGAATCAGCGGCGAAGTTGTTACCGGTGAGTGTTACCGATTGGTACGTATTTCCCTTGTCCAACAACAGAAATACGGTGGTTCCATGACGCCTTCGATCTATGTCCCTGGTCCCCTCGATGGCCTCGACGAAGGCAGTCTGGCCGAGCTGGCACAGGACAGTCGTGACATCGAGCTTCACGTCGCGGCGCCCCGCCCGTGGGCCACGTCGAACTATGCCCTGATCGATGTCCCCGACGACGCCTCAGCACTGATCGACGGGCTCGCGGCATACGGCGTCACTGCATAGGGACGTGCGCGGCATAGGGACGTGCGCGCCTGCGGACGCGGCGCGTCAACCCAGGGGGCCGGCTCAGCTGAAGGAGTCGCCGCAGGCGCAGGAACTGCCTGCATTGGGGTTGTCGATGGTGAA
>DASRVZ010000131.1:0-14212 GCA_035654835.1 Dermatophilaceae bacterium
ACCTGCCAACGCTACGAGCCGCACTCGAACGCCATGTCGCCGAGCAGACTGTCGGTGCCGACCGTCATGATGAGACCGTGAACGCAGCCTGATGATCATCGGGCCGCCACCGAAGTTCCACGGAACTCGGGACATCCTCCCCGGGAGAGAGGCAGGGTCATTGCGTAGTCGGTTCGCAATGACGGTGCGCGTGTATCTGGGCAGAGATTTCATGGGTGACAAGTCCTCACTAGCCGAGCATCTGTGACCGGATTTGCCCATGATGGGTAACTATGTAGGTAACGACAGGGAGCGCGCGAGGCTCCCTTACCTATATCCGCAGGTCAGAGGCTTACAGGGTGCCCCCGGCAGGATTTGAACCTGCGACCTACCGCTTAGGAGGCGGTCGCTCTATCCCCTGAGCTACGAGGGCGGAACACGGCTGATGCCCTCGCTGGAAAACTCGCTTGAATCCAGACCGTTGACGGCCATGCTGGATGAAGGGTAGCCGACGCTCAGACCCAGACTCATCACCGGCTCCGCGAGCAGTGCGATGGGTCCCTGGCCACGGCGGTGCACCAGCGACCTCGATGAGCAGTGCGGACTTGCCCGTCGCGGCGGCTGGGCGCCTTGGGTGATTTCGGTGTTGGCAGCCTCCGCAACGCGGTAATCTACAGCGCCCTCTCCCTCCGACCGAGGATCCATATGTCCCGCGTCACGCCCCGCGCCACTGTCGCTGCGCTCGTCGCCTGCATTCTCGGTCCACTCCCTCTGACGACCGCGCAGGCCGCCCCGGAGACATTCGGCATTCGGGCGGTCGTGGCCGGTGGGGGTGACGGCTGGAGCGGCCCTGCGTCCCGTGCCCGGGTGGACGTTGACTCCATGACGGACGGCGCACCAGATGGATCGGTGCTGGTCACAAACGGCGATCGGGTTCTTCGCGTCCAGCCCGCCACAGACCGGCTCGAGGTAGTGGCCGGCACCGTCGTCGCGCAGGGCCAGCGGGTCGTCGATGTTGCAGCGCTCGGGGCGGAGACCATCGTTGCCACGAGCACCGGGGTGGTGCGGGCATCGAGTGACGGCAGCACCACAACACTGCTGGTCAACTCCGGGGTCCGGGCCGTGGATGGTGGAGCGGACGGCGTCGTGTGGGTCGCGACCCGCTATGACGTTCTGCGCATCTTGGCGGACGGGACAGTCCAGACGGTGACGACCAGTGACGGGTTCGGCGACGCCCTGGATCTCGCGGTGACGCCCGACGGTACGAAGGCCTACGTGCTCGACAACGGGATCGGCCGCTATGGGGTCTATGAGGTCACACCCACAGGGGTCGGTCCCCGGGTGGCCGGCAACCTCAAGCGGGACGACAGCCTCCAGGCCGGCTACCCGGCGGCGTCGGCTTCCACCGAGTCGGTCCGTAGCCTCACCACGGACGGCACCACGATCACCCTGGCGTCGCGGGAGTACCAGCGGATCGTGCGTTTCGCCGTGGGAGGCGTCCTCAGTCAAGTCACCAGCGGTCCGTGCACCACCGGCATCACCACGCGCGGGACCGAGCTGATAGCCATGTGCCGGGAACCGTCGGAGTCGCTGCACCGGTTCTCCAGCTCCGGGACCGACCTGGGCCGGATCTTCGGTGCCGACCCTGCACAGCCTTGGTCACCAGACGGTGTCCGGGCCACTGACGCCTACCTCGACGGCGTCCGCGGCGGCGCAGGGCTGCCCGACGGCCTCGTCGTCTTCACGACGGCCCACGGGCTTGTCCGCGAGGTCGGTGCCGATGGCCTCCTTCGGACGCGGGCACGACTGGCCCCCATCTCCAAGCGGGGCAAGGTGGCCCTGGCGCCCGACGGCACGGCATACGTCGTCACGGATGCCGGCACGGTGATGGCCGTCGCATCCGTCGGTGGAGCCACACAGGTCCCGATCGACGCAGCTGTCGTCGATGTCGAGGTGCGGTCTGACGGCCGACTGGTAGTGGCTGACGGCGCGGGGCACCGCCTGCTGCTCGTCCCGCCGGCCGGCGGGATCAGCGCGGTCCTCACTGACGGCATCGCCGCGCCAGCAGACATAGCGATCGACGGGGATAGCGTTCTCGTCGCCGATACCGGCCTGCGCCGGGTCGCAGCGGACGGCGCTGTGTCGACACTGCTCACAGGGGGAAACCCGACGGTCGCCGCCGCGACACCCGGAGGTGTCTGGACGAATCCGTCGATCGGCTACACCGAGGGACTTGCCGTCCTCCTGCCCAGCGGGGGTCTGGCGCCCGTCCGCGCTGACCGCGATCTGGTTGCGCAGGTCCAGAGTGTGGGAAACGGTGACGTCGTGCTGTCCGGCGGCGACACGGTGCGACGGGTCTCCGACGCCGGACTGCCCGAGGCTGCCGCCCCGCCCGCCGTGACGGCGACCCCGGGAAGTGGACGGGTCGTGCTCGACTGGGACGACAACGCGGTCAACAACATCATGATCCGCGCCAAGCGGGGGAGCCAGGCGCCAGCGGACATGTGGGACGGCGTCGGAGTCGGCGGCGACCACACTGTCCTGCGGATCGGCGGGGAGCCGTTGCAGGCCGGCGACGAGTGGACGTTCGCCGTCTTCGCGATGCGCTACGTCAGGCTCGATGACTACAATTCGGTGCCGGCTTGGAGCCCCGCCGCGACCGTGACCGCGAGTGCTCTGCCCGACACGACGCCACCGCCTGCTCCGGGGAGCCCTCACCTCTACCGCGACCACACCACGATCGCCGTCGTCTACTACGACCCGCAGGGAGATGACTTCTCCCACTCGGTGGTGCGCATGGCGCTCGGGACAATGCCACCGCCGACGCCCACTGACGGCAGCGAGCTGTGGCGCAGCGAGCCCGGCACCCTCCAGGGCGTCAACGTTCCTGACCCGATCCGCGGCCAGGACTACGCCATCAGCATCTTCACGGTCGACTTCCACGGGAACTATGCCCGCTGGAGCGCGGTAGCCAGGCTCGACTTCGACGCGCCCGGGCAGGTCACGGCTCTCGAGGTGACCCCGTCCTACTCCAACGCCAGGTTCAGGCTCACCCCCCCGTCCGATCCGGACTACAACGGCATCCAGTACGCCGTCGCTGAAGGGAGCGCGGTGCCACCCCGCCCGGCGCCCGGTTATGCCAGCACCATGACCGAAGGCACGCTCTACAACCTGCGCATGGACACCGACTACACACTGGCCGTGTGGTCGAGCGATACCACCGGCAACGTGTCCGAGCCCGTCGTCACCCACTTCCGCACGCTCCTCGACACCGTGTCGCCGGCGGCTGTGGCCGGCCTGACCGCAGTTGGCGGCACCTACCAGGTGTCCGCGTCGTGGACACCACCAACCGACGCCGACCTCAGCTCGGTCACTGCAACCCTGGTCAATGGCACCACCGGCGTGAGCGCCGCTGCCGTGGGCCTCACCAAGACGTCGACGGGCTACACCTGGACCCGGGTGGCGGGCGGCACGTCGTTCACCGTCCGTGTCTCGGCCACAGACACGAACGGCCTGGTCTCCGACGTCGCCACTGCCACGGCGCTGACGGACCCGGATGCCAATGGGGCGCCGGCACCCATCGACCTGGCGACGGTCACCGTGAAACCGGCGTCGAGCACCAGCGTGACGGTGTCGTTCCCCCGTCCGGCCATCTCTGACCTGAAATCGCTCGGCTATGCGGTCGTAGCAGTGGGCCAGAGCATTGACACCGTCGCCGTGGTGTACCCGTTGCCGACCAGTTCGGCGACCGTGACGAGGACCATCACGCTGCCGCAGGCGCTGACGGCGTACCAGCTCGTTCTCTATGTCTGGGACTTCAACAGCAACCGGGCCCGGACGACAGTGCCGGAGGTGAAGGGCGAAGTCAACCCGTCTGAGCTCCCGCCCGCTCCCTCGATCCTCCGTGTTACCTCCCCCAGCGACAACGCTCTCGAGGTGCGGTGGACCACAAGCCTCACCTCCGTATCAGCCACAAGCTGGACGGTCACGGCCACGTCGGGGACGCTCTCCCGGAGTGTGACGGTCGATGGCACGGCGCGCCTCGCAGGGTTCCACGACCTCACCGGGCGCCAGGACTGGACTGTGTCTTTGGTCGGGAAGAACGTCCTCGGGACCGGCGTGACCGGGACCGCGGCGGCGGTGACGGTCGGCGACCTGACGCCGCCCGCGCCGGTGACAAAGGCGGCACGGACACCGTCCTACGACACTGAGCTGCTGACGTGGGTGAACCCGGCGGCCTTCGACTTCAACCGCGTCGAGGTCTTCAGACGGGGAGCGACCAGCGCCGAGAGCGCGCTGATCTACAGGGGGCGCGGCACCTCCGTCCGCGCGACCGGTCTGGTGGCGGGCCGCTCCTACAGCTTCGAGATCCGGGCCTACGACTACCTCGGCAACGTCGCCGCGATGCCGGTCCTCCTCACGACCCGGCAGTCGGCCTTGACCCTCAGCCTCGCGTCGACACTGCGCTATGGCAGCTACGGCAAGGCTTCGGGTGTGCTGAAGTGGGGCAGTTCGTACCTCGCAGGCAAGAGCGTGAGCGTCTTTGCCCAGAAGGTGGGCTCCGCGACCTGGACTCGGGTGGCGGGCGCGACCACCAGCTCAACCGGAGCTTTCGCCGTCTACCTCAAGCCCCTTGTCAACACCCGCTACCGAATCGGGTACGCCGGGACCGGGGGAGTGGGCGGGTCGTACAGCGCCACCCGCACGGTCGGAGTCGCGCCTGTGGTCAGCATGAAGGCGAGCAGAACCTCGTTGTATCTCGGCAGAACCGTCACGTTCTCCACGACCGTGGCGCCCTGGCACGGCGGCCGCTCCATCGCTCTGCAGCGCTGGACGGGCACGACATGGGTCACCGTCGCGACCCGCACCCTCTCGAGCACGAGCGCTGCCTCGGCGACCGTTCGCACGTCAGCCCGCGGCCGGTGGTCCTATCGGTGGGTGCTGGCATCGCACACCGATCACGCCACGGGAGTGAGCGCGAGCGTCCGCATCTCCGTGATCTGACCTCGCGGCTGAGGGGCTTGAGCGCGTGCCATGCCTGTGGCACTGCTGCCGCAGGCGGGTCCGTCGCATACTTGCCTCGTGCCAACCGCCCCCGTTCTGAGCCCACCTGACATCGAGACGGTCCAGCGACGCACTGTCCGAACGCTCGTCGGCAGCCAGATGTTTGGTGGCCTGGGGGTCGCCAGCGGCATCGCCGTGAGCAGCCTGATGGCTGAGCAGATCCTGGGCTCGCCAGACCTGGCCGGCCTCGCCAACACCGCGCAGGTCCTGGGGGCCGCGCTGATGTCCATCCCGGCGGCCCGGCTCATGGCGGCGCGCGGTCGCCGGGTGGGTCTCGTCACGGCATACCTGACCGGGATCGTCGGTGCCGCCCTCGCGATCGCCGCCGCCGTCCTGTCGAGCTTCCCGCTGCTGCTGGTCGCCACCACTTTGTTCGGCGCATCCACCACGGCAAACAACCAGGCCCGGTATGCCGCGACGGATCTCGCAGAGCCCGATCACCGGGGTCGTGCGCTGTCCGTCGTGGTCTGGGCGACAACGGTCGGCGCGGTTCTTGGACCCAACCTCGTGGCCCCGGCGGGTCGGCTCGCGCAGGCGCTGGGTCTGCCGCCGCTGTCGGGCGCCTTCCTGTTCAGCTTGCTGGGCTTCCTGGTTGCCGCCGCCTTGCTGTTCGTCCGGATGCGCCCCGACCCGTTGCTCCTGGCGCGTCAGGTCGCGATGGACGCCGGCGAGACCGAACGGACGCATGGTTCGGTGAGGCGCGGCTTGCACGTCATCCGCCAGAACCCGTTGGCAATGCTGGGTATAGGCGCCGTGGCCATCGGTCACACCGTGATGGTGAGTGTGATGGTCATGACTCCCCTGCACATGGACCACGGGGGCGCCGAGCTGAGGCTCATCGGGCTGGTCATCAGCGTCCACGTCTTCGGGATGTTCGCGTTCGCGCCGGCCATGGGCTGGCTCGTCGACCGGGTCGGCGGTCGCCGCGTCGTCATCGGAGGCGCGGCGATACTGCTGATCGCAAGCCTGATCTCGTCGCAGGCCCCCGAGGGCTGGTCCGGCGGTCTGGTGGTGGGCTTGTTCCTGCTCGGAGTCGGTTGGTCGGCAACGTTTGTCGCCGGTTCCACCCTGCTGACCTCGGCCGTCGCCCAGCACGAACGCCCCGGCGTGCAAGGGGCCTCGGACCTGGTCATGGGGCTGTGTGCCGGGCTCGGCGGCGGGTTGTCCGGCGTCGTCGTCGGCGTGTGGGGCTACCCGACGCTGTGCCTGATCGCTGCCGTGCTGTCGGTGGTGTTGGGTCTGCGCGCGGCTTGGCCGCGGGCCGACATTTCGGTTCGTTAGCCTGCTGGGGTGAGTCAGAGCCCGCAGGACCCCATTCAGCAGCCGCCAGCCGAGTCCTCTGACGCCGCATCCAGCGATCCGCGCGCCGATCGGGTGGCGGCAGCAGTGCGCACCTGGCAGCGGCATCTGGTGGACCTCGGCGGCCGAAACACGCTGCTGTGGTATCGCGATCTACCCTCCGGAACCCTCGACCTGACCACCTCCCATCCGAGTGGGTTGGCCTCGCTGCTGGCAGGACGGCCGACCAAGCTCTCTGACCTGGTGCGCGAGCCGGCCGCCCTCGAGGAGGCCCGTCGACGGGCCCGGACGATCCGCGCCAAGACCCTCGAGCTGCACGAAGAGCGTGGAATCGCAGCTGGGTTCGTCGCGCTCGGTATGGCCACCTGGCAGGTCCCGGGCGCGCCTCGCCCCCCGTGCGCGCCAGTGCTGCTGCGCTCGTGCGTGCTCAAGCCGACAGGCGCAGCCCAGCTGGACTTTGACATCGACCTTGGTGAGGAGGTCGAGCTCAACCCTGTTCTCGAACAGTATCTGCGCTCCGAACAGGGCATCGAGCTCGACCCCGAGGCGCTCGAGGAGATGGCCACGGTCACCAACGGCTTCGACGCCCGGCCGGTATTTGCCGCCTTGGCGCAGATGTGCGGGCGCATCCCGGAGTTCGAGATCGCGCCCCGGCTGGTGGTGGGCACGTTCTCCTACGCCAAGCTGCCGATGGTCGCCGACCTTGCGGCCCAGCTCGAGACCCTGGCAAACCATGACGTCGTCGCGGCCATAGCCGGTGACCCCACCGCGCTCAAGGCGGTCCGCACCACGGTCCCGGACTCCCCGGCCGACACCGACCCGGCCCGTGAGCACCTCGTCCTGGACGCCGACTCCTCCCAACAAGCCGTCATCGATGCCGTGCGCAGCGGGGCCAACCTCGTCATCAAGGGTCCTCCCGGCACCGGCAAGAGCCAGACCATTGCGAACCTGATCGCGTCGCTGGCCAGCGACGGCAAGCGGACGCTGTTCGTGGCTGAGAAGCGCGCCGCCATCGACGCCGTGGTCGGCCGACTGAACCGTCTTGGCTTGGCAGACCTGGTCCTGGACGTCTACGACGGCGCGTCCAACAAGCGACGGTTGGCGCAAGAGCTGGGCGCCGCGCTGGACCGTGCGAGTGACGCTGAAGACCCGGACACAGCAGCCATCGAGCGCACCGTGAACGACCGTCGTGCCCGCTTGGTTGAACACCTGTCGGCGCTGCACTCCAAGCGAGACCCTTGGGGCGTCAGCGCGTTCGACGCACAGACCGCGCTTGCCCAGCTGTGGGCGGGTCCGAAGCCGCCGACCTCGCGGGTCCGACTCCACGGCGATGCGCTCCTGGGCATCAGCCGCGAACGGGTCGCCGAGCTGAGCCAGTCCCTGACCGAGGCCGCCTCTCTCGGTGCGTGGACGGCGGGGCTCGACTACGACCCCTGGTATGCCGCCCGCGTCACGTCCCCCGACGAGGCTGCGCGGGCGCTCGAGATCGTCAGCACCCTTGGCGACGGAGGCCTCGGGGCGGCCGAGCAGCGTCTCGCTGCGGCAATGCACGAGGCTGGCCTTCCTGAGGCGAAGACACCAGCAGACTGGGGCCGCGCGCTCGGCGTAGTGGGGCAGGTTCGCCAGACGCTGGAGGTGTTCCGGCCTGAGGTGTTCGACCTGCCACTGACCGACATGGTGGGTGCTACCGCCACGAAGGCCCATCGCGACGACGATGGGGTGAAGCTCGGCCTGTGGGCCCGGATGCGGTTGCGGCGCCAGGCACGCGGGCTGCTCCGCCCCGGCACCCCGCCCGCTGATCTGCACTCAGCGCTCAAAGCCGCCCAGGAGCAGCGAGTCACCTGGGGACATCTGGCCGGAGCCGGAGGACGTCCTGGTGTGCCCCCCGGCATCGACGAGGCCGAGAACACGTACACGGCCCTCGCCGATGACCTGGTCTGGCTCGGTGCCACGCTCGACACGACGGCGGGTGGCGGCGACCTGTTGGGGATGGCGTTGGTCGATCTGCAGGTCCGACTGGTCGCGCTGGCCCAACGGCGCGATCGACTTGCCGTGCTGCCACGCGTCGTCTCGGTGATCGACGACCTTCGCGAGTCCGGGATGGGACCCTTGGTCGACGATCTCGCTGCACGCGGTGTGTCCGCAGCCGACGTGGCCCACGAGATGGATTTCGTCTGGTGGACCTCGCTCCTTGATGACATCAGCGTCCGAGACATCGACTATGGCGCATTCGACGGCGAATTCCTGCGCCGGATCGGGTCCGAGTACATCGAGGCCGACCATGCCCATCTGGCCGCAACCGTTGACCGCGTGCGCGCCGCCGTCGGGCGCCGGGTGCGCGAGGTGCTGACCGAGCACCCCGAGCAAGAGGCGTTGGTGCGTGCTGAGGCCGGCAAGTCTCGACGGCACCGGGCCCTGCGAGATCTCCTGCCCCGAGCCGGCCAGACACTCACCGCGATCAAACCCTGCTGGGCCATGAGCCCCTTGGTCGTCGCCTCCATCCTGCCCGCAGGTCGCTGGTTCGACGTGGTGATCTTCGACGAGGCGTCCCAGATTCCGCCCGCACAGGCGGTCTCGGCCATCTCACGAGCCACCCAGGTGGTCGTGGCCGGCGACGAACGGCAGCTGCCGCCGACGAGCTTCTTCACCGCAGCGTCAGACGAGGACGCTGCCGCGGACCCCCCCGACGACTCCCTGACCGAAGGGTTCGAGTCGATCCTCGACGTCCTCTCGGCCGCGCTGCCGGTGCGTCGGCTGAACTGGCACTATCGCTCGCTGGACGAGCGCCTGGTCGCCTTTGCCAATGCCGAGATGTATGACGGCACGCTCATCACCTTCCCGGGCACCGGTGATGAGGCCGTGGTGCGACTCGAGGTTGTCGACGGGTCCGCGCCGGTCCAGCCTGGACTCGAGGCGATCGAGTCCACCCAGGCTGAGGTCGACCGCGTTGTCAGGCTGGTTCTCTCGCATGCGCGCATGCATCCGACGGAGTCGCTCGGTGTCATCGCGCTCGGCATCAAGCACGCGACCCGGATCGACGAGGCGCTGCGCATCGCCCTGGTCGGCGCCGACGGCGTCGGTGACTTCTTCGACGAGGACGTCGACGAGCGGTTCTTCGTCAAGAACCTCGAGCGGGTCCAGGGCGACGAGCGCGACGCGATCATCCTCTCGATTGGCTACGGCAAGACCCCGCATGGGCGGGTGCTGCACCGCTTCGGACCGCTCAACCTTGAGGGTGGGGAGCGCCGCCTCAATGTCGCGATCACCCGCGCTCGCCGCAGGATGACAGTCGTCTCTTCGTTCACCGCCGCGGATCTCGATCCGTCGCGGCTCAAGGCGCGTGGCGCCCTCATGCTGCGGGACTTCCTCACGTATGCCGCAGAAGGCGGCTCCCTGCCGTCGTCGCGTCGGGATGGTGGCGTCGGGGCGTTGTCGGATCCGTTGGTCGCCGATCTGGCGTCCCGGCTGCGTACCGCAGGTCTGGTGGTGCACGCCGGTTATGGGACGTCGGCCCAGCGTCTGGACCTCGCCGTCGAGGACCCCAACATGGTCGGTCGGGTTCTGGTGGCGGTCGAGACCGACGGTCCGCGCTACGCCGCGATGTCGAGCACCCGCGATCGCGACCGGTTGCGGATCGAGCAGCTGCGCCGTCTCGGATGGGAGCATGTGCGGGTCTGGAGCACCGACCTGTTTCGCAACCCGGCTCGCGACGTGGCACGGATCAGGGCGACGGTGCTCGCGGCCTCGGAGGCGCTTTCGGACGTTGGCGATGCGCCCGCCGGACCAGAGTCCGAGGCCGAGCGGCCCCAAGAGTCCGCGGACGCCAAGGCTCAGGCAGGCCCCGTCGGGTCGAAGCTCGAGCAGACGCGTGATGACACCGACGCGGGTTGGGGCGAACGACCCAATGAAGGCGCACACGACCAATGGCTGCAGGAGCAGCGTCCGCCGCACTGGGGCTGACGCTGCTCCTGCAGCCAAGATGGTCTGAGGTTGGCGGTCCGCCTAGCTCTTGGAGCCGCTGATCCGTCGGACTGCAGCCCATGCCAACGGCAGCAGTCCAGCGGCAAGCAACGCCTTCATCGCGTCGCCGAACAGGAAGGGCAGGACGCCCTTCTGGAACGACCAGACGAGATCATGCCCGGTCACGAAGGCGAGCACCGTTGCGCCGAACATGTAGATCACGAGTGTTCCCACCGCATACGACGCGAACACACGGACCGGGGTGCGGCTCCAGCCGCCTTTTGCCAAGCGACCGACGAGGTAGCCGGCCACGATGAAACCGAGCAGGTAACCGGCCGTGGCGCCGAGTACCGCGTCGGCCCCTCCCGCGCCCTGGGCCAGGACCGGCAGTCCCACCAGGGCGGCCATCACGTAGACCAGCTGGCCCAGCGCCCCGCGCAGCGGGCCGAGCGCGGCGGCGGTAAGCAGGACGGCCAGGGTCTGGCCGGTCACTGGAACGGGGGAGCCGGGCACGGGTATCGCGATCTGGGCGCAGACCGTGGTCAGCGCGGCAGCCGACACGACTGTCACCGCGTCAGCCACTCGGGTCCGCGACCACAGATCGGCGAGCACGAGCGGCATCGGTGTGGGCAGGGCCAGGGACATCAGGACCACCTAGGGTTTCGAACGAATGACAGGACGGGACCAGCGTGGGCATCGATGATTACGGTACCCGTCGACTGACTTCACGGATGCCCGTGGGTCGCAGCTGAGACTGGCGACGTCGCAGCCGCCACTGCTCGACGTGCGCACCGTCGACAGCCGGTCAGCTCCAACCGCCGGCTGTCGCGATCTGGCCCAGACTCAGTTGCGAGCCTGCAGCGCGTCGCGGATCTCCGTGAGCAGCACCACATCGGCCGGAGCGGCGGCCTCCTCGACCGGCGCGCCGAACCGTTCCTTGGCCCTCTCGTACGGTTTGACGACGAAGAAGTAGACGATCGCGGCGAGGATGACGAAGGCGACCAGCTCGGTGAGGAAGAGGCCGACGTGGACGTCGCGAGGGTTCCAAGCCGAGAAGTTCGGGGTGCCGCCGGCCTTGCCGATGATGTCCATGATGACTGTCACGAAAGCTTTGACGATCGCCCCAAAGGCTGCGGCGATAACGAAAGCGACGGCAAGCTCAACCAAGTTGCCCTGCATCACAAACTTCTTGAACCCACTCATGATCTCGTCCTTTTCGGATTGATGGATCAACTTCGGATTGATGGATCAACGCAAGTCAAGATAGTGAAGAGATCGCCGCTGCAACAGATGCATTCGGCTGGCCGCTCAGCTGGCGGAGGATCGCAGGACAAGGCTGAACGTGACATCGGACAGACCGGATGGGTCGGCCTTTGCCAACCGCATGGCCTCGTCGCTCGAGACGGCCACCACCACCCCACCAGGTGGCCCGGCGCCGGCCGCGTTCGACCAGACCCCGCTCTCCGCCGCACCCGCGTCCACCGCCAGCACCAGGACGCCCACAGCCGCCATCTGGCCCGACGAGCTGATGAGATCGACGTGGTCGCCCGGCGTTGCCATGGCCCCCATCGCAGGGTCCGCGAGTCGGACGTGGGCTGCCACGAGTCCGGGTTGCACCCCCGTCAACAACCCCGGGCCCCGCACACGGGCGGCCGTGACGGACTCGCCTCGCGACATCCCGGCGGCCAGCGCCATGCCCACGAGCGTCGCCGGATCTGCGACGGCGCCCCCCGGTTTCAGGTCAGCGGGCCAGCCCGCCACGGCGAGGTCGCCACGTGTCAGGACGTGCCCGGGCATCAGATCCTGGGCGGTGACCACGACCGGGACCCCTCGTGGCGTCGGCTGGGGAAGAAAGGCGCTCATCGCCAACCAGACAGCGGTCGCGACAAGTCCGGCCGTCACAGCTCGACGCAGCCGGGTGCGCCGCCAGTCCTGTCGCCGACCCGCACCGACCAGACCAACCGGCAGGAGGCGTGTGAGTCCAGCCCGCGCCGCGCCCGGTGCGCCGTCGACGCCCGGCATGGTCCCCGGGCCGGGTCTCATGTTGGCAAGGTGATCGGCAGTTTCAGACCGTCCAGCGACCGCCGGCACGGGCAGGTCGCGGTGGCGTCATCCTCAGCTGCTGGCAGGGCGACGATCGTCGACTTCAGCACCGCCTTCATCGCATCGATGCTGCGCGCAAACACCTTGAGCACCTCTTCGTGGGTCACGGCCTCGCCGCCCTCGACACCGGCGTCATGGTCGGTGACCAGGGCGATCGTCGTGAAGCACATGGCGAGCTCGCGCGCGATGGAGGCTTCCGGCATACCGGTCATGCCGACGACCGTCCACCCGGCTTGTTGATGCCACACAGACTCGGCCCGCGAGGAGAACCGCGGGCCGTTGACGACCACCAGCGTGCCGGCATCAACCACGTTCTTGCCTGCTGCGCGACCGGCGTGGACGGCTGCTTCTCGACCGCGAGGACAGTAGGGGTCGGCGAACCCGACATGCACCACCGGACCAACGCCGTCGTAGACCGTTTGCTCGCGGCCCCACGTCCGGTCGACCACCTGGTCGGGCACGACGATCGTGCCGGGTCCGTGTTCTGGCTTCAACGAACCGACGGCGCAGGGCGCAAGAACCTGTCGAACCCCGACCGAGCGCAAGGCCCAGAGGTTTGCGCGGTAGTTGACACGGTGCGGCGGAAAGCGATGGCCCTGTCCGTGCCGGGCGAGGAAGGCCACGCGTCGACCCTCGACCTCGCCGATCAGCACGTCGTCGCTCGGGTCACCGAACGGCGTGCTGACCGTGACGCGCTCGGTGTCGGTGAGGAACTTGTAGAACCCTGAGCCGCCGACGACGCCGATCTCCGCGCGAACCGGGCCGGTGCCTGAAGAGGAGCTGACGACAGTGTCTGTGCTGGGTGTCATACGCCGAGACTAGCCGCGGGCCGGCCTCCGGCCAGAGGTGATCCGGCGCCTGTGGACGGTGGGGCAGAAGGCCGACGAGATGTGGAGAAGCCCCGCGAAGGGAGCCAGTCTCGGGCCGCCGGGGCCTAGGAGCTCGAGGTCGCCTTGGCACCCTCGGACTTCGGGGCTGTCTTCGTCGTGGTGCCGCCGCTCGAGGACGAGCCGGACGACGTGGAGGAGGAGTCAGCGGGCGAGCTGCCTGACGTTGCCGAGGACGCTGAACCCCTCGCGGAGTCTGAGCTGCTGGTGGAGCTCCTGCGCGTGTCATTGCGGGAGTCCGTGCGGTAGAACCCCGAGCCCTTGAATACGACGCCGACCGCGTTGAACACCTTGCGCAGACGACCGTCGCACTGGGGGCACTCGGTCAGCGAGTCGTCGATGAACGACTGGACGATCTCAAAGCGGTGCTCGCACTCAGTGCACGCATAGGCGTACGTCGGCACGGTTCCTCCTGTTGGCACTCTCAGGGTCTGACTGCCAAGTGTAACGGCAGACCCCTCTTGGATAGTCCCTGTCCGGGCGGGGGGACCAAGGTCCTGCAACCAAACATACCCCGAGGGGTATGTTGCTCAGTGTCCAGGGCCCGTCTCAGCATGGGCCGTGCACCACAAAGGGAAGATGCCGTGATCCTGCGGCGTCTGCCCGGCAACGAGGCCGGGACAACAGGAAGGCACTACTTCATGAGCAACGACACATCGGGTGCGGTTCTTCGAAGCGGAGACAAGGAGCTCGCATGCCCGCTGGTTGAGTCGACCGAGGGCAGTGATGGGTACGACATCTCGAAGCTGTTGAAGGAGACCGGTCGGGTCACCCTTGACCCGGGGTTCGTCAACACGGCGTCGTGTTCGTCGGCGATCACGTATATCGATGGTGATGCGGGGATTCTGCGTTATCGCGGGTATCCGATCGAGCAGCTGGCCGAGCACTCGACGTTCCTGGAGACCTCTCGCCTGTTGATC
>DASRVZ010000132.1:0-2462 GCA_035654835.1 Dermatophilaceae bacterium
GCTGCGGTCGCATCCCTGCCGCCTGAGGCACCCGACGCCTCAGGCGGACACGTGCAGCTCGAAGCGTCACCCTCACAACCTTGGTGGGACACCTGGGCAGCCTGGGACGCGCGGGTCGCCCCAGCCGACGAGGCCAACGTCGCAGCCGGCGCGGCCCGGACCGTGATGACGAGCTCACCGGATCAGCTGTTCGCCTCGCTCGAGCGGGACGGCGCTGTCATCGGCGTTGCACGGGTTGCGTTCACCCGTGCCTGGGCCGGGGTGTTTGTGGTGCACGTGGCGCCGGAGCATCGACGCACCGGCGTCGCCCTGCAGCTCATGGGCGCCCTGGCGGATGCGGCGCGAGCACGCGGAATACCGTCCATGTATCTGCAGGTGACACGGGCCAACTCACCGGCGCGGAGCCTCTACGAACGACTCGGCTTCAGCGTCCACCACGAGTACATCTATCTCGGCGGTTGATCGCCTAGCCCGTTGCGGCGCTGGTGCACGTCACGCCGTCCTCGGGCCGGTAGTGGGTGTTGAACGTCGAGGTCCTGACCTGTGCCCCGTTCTTCTTGAAGATCCTTGTCACCGTCACGTCGAAACCGGGATTCGGCGACTGCGGCACACAGCCCTGACGATCGTCAACGATGGTCTTGGGCTGCACCACGTTGCGCCTGGGCCCCTTGACAGCCTCGATGTCCCACGTCTTGGTGCCGTAGAACGTCACCGTGAGGTCGTTCCCCTGCAGGTACGAGCTGATGAGGATCCGGAATCCCGAGTCATTGGTCCACTTCTGGTCCACGTCAGGCCAGGACACGGTTGCTTCGCGGCCTTCGGGGTATCGCGCGATGTAGAACGAGTGCGGGGTGTACTTCTCGATCCTGGCCCCGGAGAAGAAGACCGCGTTGAACAGCGTCGTCGACACCTGCGAGACGCCACCTCCGTACGCCTGCTCCAGCCGATCGGCATAGATGACGGGGGCCCGCTGGTAGCCCTTGGCCGGAGTCCGTTCCCCCAGAACGCTGTTGAGGCTGAACTTGGCGCCGGGCTCCACGATCGTGCCGTTCAGAGCAGCAGCCGCGATCCTCATGTTGTTGGTGCGAGGAGGGTTGTCCGGGAACTGTGTCGTGAAGGTCGAGACCTTCTCCTTGATCCCCCAGCCCCGTGCCATCTCGGTCGTCACCTTGGCCGGGGTCGAGACCATCGAGATCGGGGCGGTGCGGGTCTGCGAGGTCAGCGCTGCCAAGAACGACTTCGGGATGGTCAGCACGTCGAGCTTCGACCCGGCCCGGGCCGGCACAACCTGCGGTGAACCTGCAACCAGAATCACCGTGGCATCGACCGGATCGCCCTCGGCGCCGGGGATGGCCGCCCGAACCAAAGCCAGGAGCTTTGCAGCGTCGACCTTGGGCTGGAGCGTGCGGTTCACGTCGGCGACCAGGGACAGCACGGGGGCGTACTGCGTCGGCTGGAGCGCCACGGAGGTCCGGCCCGCCACCAACCTGACGGGTCCTGACATAGCAGGTGTCGCGAACTCCTTCGCGGCTCGATTGATCTCCGCGGCGGGGACCTCCGGCTGGGTGATGGTCATGACGGCCGGAACGACCTGCTGACCCGGCCAGGCGGACGCCACGGCATCTGTCGTCTCAGGGACGTTGAGCGCTTGTCCAGCCACGGACACCACGACGATCGCCTTGCCGCCAGTGAACGTGATCGAGCCCTCCACCACGGGGGCGTCGACGGCCTTGGCCGCTTCCGTCACCGCGGCGGTGAGCTCGGCGCGGTCGACGCGGACCCTGAGCGGTTGGTCCTCTCCCCCGGTGAGACGGCCCCACATCTCGACAGGGTTCACGGTGAACGCGGTCAGATCCGAGAGCGTGGCGTCCAGGTCGACGTCGATACCTGCGGTGCCGGGCTCGATGTCGACGGTGCGTGACGGAGTCTCGAGATGGATGGGCTGCGAGGCTCTCGCGGCCAAGACGCGTTTGAGGGTGACCGTGGCCGCGTTGGGCGTCATCCCGCCGATCGCGATCCGGTCGACGGTGGTGTTGGACGGCACGTGGCTGCTCAGGAAGGCCGCGACCCCCAGGTAGACCGCGCCCAGCACTACGAGGGCCACGACCAGACGCACGATCGCACGACTAGCTTGCATGGGCTCCACCGATACGTTCTTGATTGCGGCCAAGCACAGTGCTCGTCCTCAAGCCAATGTCTCGTACCGTCCGCGGTAGTACACCAGAGCCTCGCCGGGATGAGCAGCTGTTGTTACCGAAACGACTTCTCCGACCACGATGCTGTGGTCGCCGGCCGGATGGATCTCGGTGGTACGGCACTCGAACGTCGACAGAGCATCGTCCAGCAACGCCACTCCGGTCTGCGGCCCTCCGTGGTGAGGAATCTGGTCGAGCTGAGCATGAAGCGGCCGCCCGCGAGTGGCCAGCCAGTCGGCACCAGGCCTGTCTTTGGTGGACAGCACG
>DASRVZ010000133.1:0-6088 GCA_035654835.1 Dermatophilaceae bacterium
TTCGATGCAGATCGAGATCAAGCGGATCCAGACCGAGGTCGGGCTCACCTTCGTGCATGTGACGCACGACCAGGAAGAGGCCATGACGATGGCCGACACGATCGCGGTCATGAACCACGGCGTCATCGAGCAGATGGGTGCACCGGCCGAGCTGTACGACAACCCTCAGACGACGTTCGTCGCCAACTTCCTCGGTCAGTCCAACCTGATCGAGGGCACCATCCGCGGCCGTGACGGCGAGTTCGTCCACGTGGACATGCAGGGCACGCTGGCCTCGATCCCCGCCGAAAGGGCGCACGTCAGTGGCAGGGACGGCGAGCTGGGCTGGGTCGGGGTCCGTCCCGAGAAGGTCCTCATCGCCGCGGACGGTGAGGACCTCGACGCTCCTGGAAAACCGGATCCCTAACGGCGTGATCACCGACGTCAGCTTCGTCGGGGTGAGCACTCAGTACCTCGTGCGTATGCCATGGGGGCAGGAGCTACAGGTCTTCGAGCAGAACACGGGCCGGCGCCGGCTCTACGGGCAGGGGGAGAGGGTCGACGTCTCCTGGCGACCGGAGTACGCCTTCCTCCTCGACCACAACCAGGACGCCACCGCCGGGGTGGAAAAGGTGGACGCGGCGTCGTGACTGCCTCGACCGCGGCCCCGCCGCGAGCGGCGGCCACTCCACCGCAGCCTGAGCCCGGGCCCGAGCCCCACCGGACCAAGCGGAAGCTGACCGGCTACTGGTTGTTGCTTCCCGGAGCACTCTGGCTCGTCGTCTTCTTCGTGGTCCCGCTCTACTCGCTCGTCGCCACCAGTCTCTACGACCCCGACGGCAGCGTGATCCAGGGCTACGACATGACGTGGGCATTCGGCAACTAGGTCGACGCAATCGCGAACTACTGGCGGCCGCTGGTGCGGTCCCTCGTGTACGCCGGCATCGCAACCCTGATCTGCCTGGTCCTCGGCTATGTCCTGGCCTACGCGATCGCCTTCAAGTCCGGGCGTTGGAAGAACCTGATGCTGGTGCTCGTGATCGCGCCCTTCTTCACCAGCTTCCTGGTGCGGACCCTGTCGTGGAAGCTGCTGTTGCGCGACGACGGCTTCATCGTCAACACGCTGCAGTTCGTGCACGTGCTGGGGAGCGACGGGCGACTCCTCGCGACGCCGTTCGCCGTCATCGCCGGTTTGGTCTACAACTTCCTGCCCTTCATGGTGCTGCCGCTGTTCGCCAGCATCGACAAGATCGACCATCGACTCATCGAGGCATCGAGTGACCTCTACTCGAGCCCGATCGTCGGGTTCTTCAAGGTCACCTGGCCGCTGTCGCTCCCGGGTGTCGTGTCGGGAACGCTGCTCACCTTCATCCCCGCCGTCGGTGACTACATCAACTCAGCACTGCTCGGCATCCCCAGCGAGAGGATGATCGGCAACGTCATCCAGAACCTGTTCACAGACGCCAACGACTACCCGGCTGCGGGGGCACTATCTGTGCTGCTCATGCTGCTGATTCTGGTGATGGTCCTCGTCTACGTCCGCCGCGCTGGGACGGAGGAGCTCCTGTGAACTCTCCGCTGCGACGCCTCGGCCGGTGGATCACCAAGCACCTCGTCCTGATCGGCGGGCTGCTGGTCCTCGTGTACACGTTCGTGCCGATCTTCGTCGTCGTGCTGATGAGCTTCAACGAGCCGAAGAGCAAGCTGATCTACCGCTTCGACTCCTTCACGTTGCAGAACTGGCTGCACCCGTGCAAGGACCCGAGCATGTGCCACGCTGTGGTGCGGAGTATCGAGATCGGCCTGCTGGCGACGGTGGTGGCCACCATCCTTGGCACGCTGATGGCCTTCGCGCTGGTGCGGCACCGGTTCGAGGGCAGGTCCGCAGCGAACCTGATCATCTTCATGCCGATGGCCTCTCCCGAGATCGTGATGGGTTCTTCGCTGCTGGCGCTTTTCGTGGCGTCCGGCTTCGGCGGTCAGCTCGGCTTCTGGACGATCCTGATCGCGCACATCATGTTCTGCCTGTCGTTCGTTGTCGTCACCGTTCGCGCCCGACTGGCGGGGCTGGACAACAACCTCGAACAGGCCGCGATGGACCTCTATGCCACCGAGGCCGAGACGTTCAGACGGATCACGCTCCCGTTGGTGTTCCCCGGCATCCTCGGCGCCGCGCTGCTCTCGTTCTCACTGTCCTTCGACGACTTCATCATCACCAACCTCAACGCCGGCAACACCACCACGTTCCCGATGTACGTCGGGGGCGTGGCCCAGCGCGGAGTACCGATGCAGGTCAACGTGATCGGCACTCTCATGTTCGTGATCTCGATAACGATCGTGCTCGGGGCCGAGCTCAACCGGCGGCGGCAGGAGAAGGCCCTCGTCTAGGCTTGTCTCCAAGATGAGCCCTCGCACCACGGGGTCGGTTGCCGACTCCCTGAAGGCGTCGAGCCCGACGGCGTACTGGCTCGACGACCCGGTACGGCCTCAATCTCTCGCTCCTCTGGACGGGCCGGACTCCGCCGATCTCGTGGTCGTGGGTGGCGGGTACCTCGGTCTGTGGACCGCGCTCCTCGCCAAGGAGCGAGATCCAGGGCGCGAGGTGCTACTGCTCGAGGGTGCGACTTGCGGTCACGCAGCCAGCGGGCGCAACGGCGGATTCTGCGAGGCCAGCCTGACCCACGGCTTCGGCAACGGACTGTCGCGGTGGCCCGACGAGCTGGACCTGCTGATCTCCATGGGCCGGGAGAACCTCGACGGCATCCAGCGCACCATCGAGGAGCACGCGATCGACTGCGACTTCGTGAGGGCCGGGTCGCTGGCCGTCGCGACCGAGCCGTACCAGGTCGAGGGCCTGCGCGAGGAGTACGACGCGATGCGTGATCGTGGCATGGGCACAACGTGGCTCGACGCCGACCAGCTTCGCGAGCGGGTCGACTCACCGACGTTCCTGGCCGGCGTACACGATCCGGACGCGGCCGTCCTCGAGCCGGCCCGGCTGGCCTGGGGACTGCGCGCCGCCTGTCTGTCGCGCGGTGTCCGGATCGCGGAGAAGACACCCGTGCGCGGGATCGGGCGTCAGGCCGGGGGAGTGACGGTGCGGACGGACACGGGCCCGGTGCTGGCCCGACACGTCGTGCTGGCGACCAATGCGTTTGGGTGTGGCTCTTCTGGAGTGACTTCATGCGGCGCGGGGTAGTGCGCCGTCGAGGTAGCGGGTTTCGTGCACGCGGTGTCGTTCCTGGGTCAGGTGCCAAGTCCAGTAGTTCTGGAAGTCGCCGTTGCTGCGGATGGCTCGTAGTTTGAGGATCGCTTCGGCGCCGTGGAGTCCCCAGCGGGCGCCGGTGACGTCGAAGCGGTCGGCCACGATGTGGCGGCAGGCTCCCTCGATGACGCCGGTGGCTATGGGCCAACCGCTGGCCAGAGCGGTGGGGTAGTCCAGGTAGGGCGCCTTGCTGGTCAGGTATTTGGCGGATTCGTCGGCGCCCTTGCGCTGGGTTGGGCTCAGTGCGGCCTTGGTGGCCTTGCGACGGATAGCGCGGGCAACCTTGAGGGCGTTTCCGTCCAGGACGGCGAGGGCTTGGCGGCGCACCCACTGTTCAGCGGCGGGGTCGGCTTCGCGGTGCAGGCTCCAGGTGGCCTTCCACAGGTACTCCACGACATGAACCAGGTCGCAGACGACGGCGAGGTTGACGTTGCGCGCTTTGGCTTCGGCCTGGATCCGGTCGATCTGGTGGAGGTTGCCGTCGACCAGCGCCACCCAGGTCCGGGTGTGGTCGGGGTCGCGACGGTCGGCTTCGTCGAAGACCCGCGCGATCACGGTGGCGGCGTCCTGGACGACACTGGCGAGGAGCCACTTGTTGGTGGCGCTCGGCCCATCCTTGGCAGCTTGTCGTTCGGTGTCGTTGGCGGGGAAGATGTCGGCTGCGGAGCGGGTCACCGCGGTCGCGTCGTAGACCGCGCCCAACTCCGCCATCCGTTTACGGTTGCGCTTCTCGCCCTTGCTCAGTCGGGAACTCAGCTTGTGGCGGGCCTTGGCCGCTGCTTTCGCGGTCGCGGGGCGCAGCGCGTCGGGACGCATCACGATGCCTTTGCCGTCGACTTGCAACACCAGCAGGTCGTGCGCCCTGCCGGGCGGCGGAAGGCGGGTCGCGTAGAAGGACTCGAAATCCACCGCTGCCAACGCGGCGAGGTCTTCGACCTGGCGCTTGCCCACCTTCTGGCCGGTCGCTCGCTCGATGGCCTGTACGACCTCGTCGAAGCTGCCGCGGGAGCTTTCCACCGCGGCCAGCTTGCGTAGCCCGTGGGACTGCTTCTCGGTCGGCAGGTTGAGCCCGGCGTCGGCGGGATACAGGTTGGGGCAGCCGCGCTTGCGGTAGGCGATCCGGCGGACGTCGACCTGTCCGAACACGGTCGTCAACGGGCGGGTATGGCCACCCTCCACGGTCCCGTGAGCCGTCCCCTGGGCGTCCACGACCCGGCTCAGCCGGGGCTCATCGCGGGCCCGGAGTTCCAGGTAGTCGGCGAACAACTGGCGGAACACCTCCCGGGACTGCTCCTGCAGCCGTTCCTCCAGCTCGGCCGCTGTCAGTGCCGCCGCTTCAGCGTGCCCCAGCCAGCCGATCAGCGCCTCGAAGATGTCGTGACTGGCCGCGAACGGGTCGGCGAGCACCCCGGCAGCCATCCCGGCAGCCACTGCGGTCTCAGTGCTCACCGCGGCCAGCCGCACCGAACCGGGCGACCAGCGCCTCGAGCCCGGCCTGCCCGGCGGCTTCCAGTCGTTGCCGGCGCTCCCGGTAGCGCTTCGTCGCGGCCCGCACGGCTGCCACCTGATCGGTGGGCAGCGTCAACAAACGGGAGCGCCCGCCCTCGGAGTAGCTCAGCACCGTGCTCTCGTGCAGCGCCTCACCGTCCGCGCAGCGGCAGTTCGGCTTGCCACAACGCCGCCGATGGGTCACTACCGAGCCACGCACTAGCCGAGGTAGCCCCTTCGATTCTCGGTCAGCCATCACCTGTACCTCCATATCTGACAGTAGCTAACTGTCAGATCATGGCGCATTGCGATGCCGCATTCCTTGATTTACTGGGTGTGTCGCGAGACGGCAATCAGTGCCAGACCGTGCGACCTGGCCGCGGGACGGCTCGCATCAAGACACGCTCTCGGGTGTCACTCCAGAAGAGCCACACCCTTATCAAAACGCTCGCGTTCCTCCTAGGGCGCGGCACGTCTCCTCAGCCACGACACCCACGTTGCGTGGATGTCGTGGCCAATGCCGGTGGCCAGGAGAACCAGCGCAACTGCGGGCCACGAGGAACCGTTGGATCAGCCCACGCCGACGGGGTGCGCTGACATTGGCACTTCCCCTGGATCGCCGTACGTCCGCAGGGCCTTAACCTGCCCTCCGTCGTCGAATTCCATGTACGTCACGAGATGCATGGTCATCAACTCGTTGGTCGGTGGGACATGGTCGTACCCAGGTAGCTTGAGCGGGGCTGTGTGCCGGCCCGACCAGGTGGTCTCATGTACGAGCAGGCTTCCCTTCACAAGCTCAGAGACGGTCGCGACCCGCATGTCTGGGCAGGCATCGAGCAAGCGCCGGAAGCGCTCGACATAACCATCGGGACCCGTGGAAGTTCTTCCGCGAGTGTGGTCCACGAGCACCGCGTCCGGGGCGAGATGACTAGCAAGCTCCCCGTAGTCGCGCCGATTCCACGCATCGAGCATCGCTTCTGCCTGATCGCGTGCGCTTTCATTGTCCATGACATACCTCCAGTTAAGCCAGCAGGCCGCGCAGTGTTGCCTGAGGCGCCCCACTGGATCCGGAGAGTGAGCCCCAATAGCATTGGGTCCAACTGATCGGATGAATAGTGCCAAGCAAGCGCAATGCGTATTCTGCTGAATTCAAGGAAGCAGCGGTTCGGGAGGTCGTCGACAAGTCGCGGCCTATCGCTGATGTCGCACGGGAGAATGGTCTGGTGGCTCAGACGCTGGGGAACTGGGTGAATGCCTGGCGGGCCGAGCATATTGATGACGAGCCGCCGTTGACGCTCACTGAGCGTGCCCGGCTGAAGGAGCTGGAACGACAGGTCCGTGAACTACGGATGGAGA
>DASRVZ010000134.1:0-5046 GCA_035654835.1 Dermatophilaceae bacterium
TGACGGTGGCCCGAGTGTCGTCTCGGGTGGGCGCCGGTTCCATGTGGCCGGGGGTCGCGCTGTGGTCGTTGGGACGGGTGGAGTTTTCTTACCCGGGGACGGCCAGGGCTCGTAGCTGCCGGACGCCTTCGTTGACGAGGTCGCCCCAGGGGGCTTTGGTCGCGAGGTGGAGGCGGACCTGTCGGCCGGTGCGTGCGATGGTCGCTGGGATGGTGAACAGGCGTAGCCGCAACCGTTTTGGTTCCCAGCGCCTGGCTTGGTGACCGTTCAGGGCGAGCATCTGCATCCACGCGGTGATCTCCACGGCCAGGGCCACGATCGCGCACCAGATCCGGTTCTGGTCAAACCCTTGAAGGGGCAGGTTCATCAGGCCGGTGTCTTTCGAGATGCGGATCCGGTCCTCACAGCGGGCTCGACGGCGGTGGCGCAGCTCCAGGTCGGCCAGCTGCGTGGCGACCCCACCGGTCTTGGTGTTGGTGGCGAACGCGGTGATTCTGTGTCCGTCGACGTCGGTGATCCGCAGTTGCGCGCCGGGGTGGGGTCGTTCCTTACGGACGATGACCCGCATCCCTTCCGGCCACCCGGTCATGTCCAACAGGGCGGTCAGCTCGGCGACCCACGCGCCGTCGCGGATCTGATCGTGGGCGTCACAGGCCGGGGTCCACACGTCGGCCGGGATCAGTTCCAACAGCTCAGAAGTGTTGTGGGGCAACGGGAACCCGACCGAGTACGACAGGCGCTGGCCGCTCATCCAGGCCGCGACCTTGTGGGTACACCCGGCGCCGTCAGTGCGGATCAGGACCGCCCGACCCGCACGTCTGCCCCGGCGATGGGCGGGCAGTTGGGCCAGGGCGGCCTTGATCACCGCGATGTGGTCGGTCGCGGTGTTGGACCCCGCGTTACCCGGGCGCAGCAGCACCGACAACGGTTCGCCGGTCCCCGCCGCGCCGTGGTCGACGAACGACCACAACGGGTAAAAGCCGAAGCCCTTCTTATAGGTGGGGGCAGCCTGTTCCTTCTCTGAGTGCGAGCCCACCAACGTCGCGTCCAGGTCTACGATCACCGGCGTCCGCGCGCTGGCACCATGGTCCGGGGCGTGAGCCCCGGCCAGCTTCCACGCACGGGCCCGGCCCGCGGCCCGGGCGGTGTCGATCGCGGCCAACACTGCCGGGGCGTCCGCAGCCAATGCTGCGATCGTGCGCGAGACCGTCGCGTCAGAGGCCACCAGCCCGTACAGACCCGGTTCGCCACGCAGCAACGCCACGTCGGCCAAGGCGTCCCCACCCAACGCCAACGTGACCGCCAGATCCAGGACGACCTTGGCCGGGTCATGGACCGCCAACGGCTTACGCCAACCGGACAGCGCCGCCGACATCGCCGGTCCCAGACCTGCCGCGGCGATCGTCTCCGTCAACAGCACCCCACCGGCCTGACCCACCGCCCCAGAGTTGGTCGTGTCAACCTGGATGCGCGGGTAGAACCCGGTACTATTACTCACCTGGAAGGTGCTCCTCGTACGTGTGATCTGTGGGCCTCAACAATCCACATTCTCGCAGGTCAGGGGCACTTTTCAGTTGTCCGACACCACCTCAAGACGGCGCCTCATGAAATCTCGAGGTTAGGTTCACCCCGGCGGCGACGACGACGAATCCCCGCGGCTCCTTCTCAGTCTTCAGCTCCCCGCCCATGCCGCAGACTCTAACCACGGCCGCGAGGCCACAGGGCCCGTTTGGTCGGTTTTGATGCATCTCTCTTGAGCCTCCGCGTCAGGTCCTGTCAGGGGAGCCACAACTCAAGTGGGTCGCTAGGACATGCCTCCGACGACCACACCATGGGGCGCAGGTACCACCGAGTCGATTGACTGACACTAGGTCAGCGCTGACTAGGAGGGAGGAGATCGTGCCCACGACCGAATCTTCAGGGGATAGGGCTTACAAGCGCTGGGGATGAGGGAGAGGGTCGGCTATGCCACCTTCCACACGGCCCCCAGGCCCTCGACTCTCACGAGGAACCGGATAGGACCCGCATGGTGTCCATGTCGGAGCGGGATCTGAGAGTAGTCCTCGCCTCTAGAGATGCTGGGCTTCTACCAGCCCCGAAACCCCCAAGGGGCACGGTGCCGTCAAGACGCAGGTCATGGACGACCTCATGCCTACTGATGACCAGGACTTCGCGATCGCGAGGCCGAGCATGCCCTCGCCCCAACTACATGACCGCTCATGGCGCAGACCCTGGGTTCGATCCAGGATCAGGCGTAGCCAACACGGCGATCAGTGGGTTGGGCTGAGTGACTAACTGAGTGACAACCATCGCGCATCATGGTGGATTCGCTGGGACGCGCCCGGAGCTTCTCAGCACCTCGAGTGGGAATTGCATGCGCGGATCCGGGCATCCACGAGGCTTCGGGACGAAGAGGCAACATAGGCCCGAATAGCAGCCTGCACAAGGCTGAAATAAGAGCCGATAACTTACCTTATGTCAACCCCTAGACTAGCGCGTATCGCAACCGGTGCACACCCAGCCCCCTCCTGGCCGCGACGATCAGCTGTTGAACGCCTCTGGGGATGACGATCATTCGGTGGATCTTCGTCATTGACGATTCTGATGGCGCCGGCGGCAGCTGTGGCTGGTCGGCACCGTCGCCTTGCCGAGGACTGGTTGATCCCGGTCGGACGGGTCGAGTTGCCCCAGTGGACATCGGCCGCATCTTGAAGCTTGTGTGCCAGCTTCTGGCCTTCTTCTGCCCTCCCAACCGCCGAATTCGCCTATAGACAGATCAAGCCCGCCGGCTTCGCCGGCGGGCACAGCGAACCCTGACTCAGTCTGCTGCAACCTCCGCCAGAGGGGGGTGCTCCACCGACTCCCAGCACCAGAATGCGTCCACGGCGGCCACATCCGACACATGGCTGCGGATCTCACGGATCCGGCCATCGACTACACGAATAAGCTGGCAGTCGGTGACGTCCAGGCTGTTTCCCCTGTACTCAGCGGTTGCGTGCAGCACAGCGACCACGTACTCATCCCCGGTGGCCGCGTCGAGCAGCTCCGCCAGATACGTACCACCGGACAACAACTCAGGCAGGGCGAGCAGATCGTCCCGGATCGCTTCCCAACCGACATGGCGTCCACCAAACGGACCGTTACCGGGGCACTCCCACACGGCGTCGTCCCAAAAGCACAACCGTACTGACTCAAAATCGCAGACCGCGACCGCAGCATGCATCCGCACAACCACGTCAACCACGTCGGACCGCATCAAGGGCGGGGACTTTCTCATGGCCACGGACACCCAGCCTTCTCAGATCCCACGGAAGCTGATCTAGCCTGCGGCGATGACGGCGGTCAGGCCGAGGTCTTGTGTCGTGCCGTCGTTGAGCTGGCTGGCTTGGACCAAAGACTTGGTGAACCACCCGGACAGGCAGCGTGTCCCGCCTGTGCACGGGTAGCCCAAGGTGACGGGAGATTTCTGGTCGTCGCCTGAGAGGTTGAAGCCGCTCAGGTAGAACGATGCGAAGCCAACGACGTGGTACCACAGGTTGCTGCCGTTGCCGGTCTGGCAGTTGGTCGATGCGGTGGGCGGGCCGGACGGCGCTGAGCTGGAGTCGGTCATGCAGTCGAAGACCGGCAGATAGATCGGCTTCTTCCAGTTCGAGTCCAGGTTGCAGGCCGTGTCGTTTCCTGTGTCGGTCTGTACCCAGGTGTTGTTGCCGACGTTGACGTTGCAGCCTGATTTGCCGGTACTGGGATCTTTGATCCAGCTGAAGCCACCGGGTGCCTGGTGCCCGTTGACAGACGGACACGTGGTGGGTGCCGCCGTATTCTGCAGGAAGACCACTCGTTCCTGTGCCGCCGAGGGCCACACCGGTTGACCCGAACCGCCGTATCCGGGAGCCAAGCCGGTGGGCGCGGGGTAGTACGTGCCGGTGCCCCCGGCGGTGCCGCCGGTGTTGGCTTCCCATTCGCACAGCGAGATCGCGATGGGTACCACTGCGGAGGGGATCGACGCGGGTCCCCAGGCGGCTCGTGCGCAGGCGCGAACTGTTTCCCCCTGGTAGTGGCCTCCGGCGAGGTACTGGGCGAAGTACGGGGGCAGGATGCTGGGGCGTGAGGCGTCGCTGGTCCGGGTCTGGGTGCGCACTTCGACCCATCGTGCCGCCGCAGGCAGGCTGGGAACCGCAGGGCAGTCAGTCAGTGCTGGGGTGGTGGGCTCGACGCAGGTCGGCATGGTCGTCACGTTCGCGCTGGCGCACATCGGGGCGGTGGCATCCAGATCGGTGAGCCCATCGGCGGCGTTCTGCCCGGCCAGGGATGTCAGCGATGAGGAGGTGTTCGGGTCGTTGGTGCAACTTGCCGAGTTGTTGGCACATTGCTGAGCCAGGGCCAGCACATCTGCGTCGGCCCCGTTTTGCACGGTCTGGCGTTCCAGGGCCAGGGCACCTACGTCGATGGTCAGCGCCGCGAGTCCCAGGAGCACTCCGGTCCCAAACAGGAGCGCGACAAGCATGGCCACCGCGCCCCGCTCCCCACTCCCGGGGTTGCTACCTAGGTTGAGCTTCCGATCACCCAACCGACCAAGGCGGTTCATGGGTCGGAACTTCACTTGGACCCGGGCCACGCGCTTCGCCCAGACCGCAGCCGACTTCAACAAAGCGGCAAGGCCGGTGACCGCGAGGGTGCCAAGGAGATTGGCGGATTTGCGCATGAGGGGTTTCCCTTTTCGGTAGCCCGGCTGACCGCGTGGGTCCCGTGGCTTTGCGTCCACGGTTCGCACCGGGTTTGCCCTTATCGACCAGCGGGTCCGCTGGCGGACCTCATCATCCACGATCTGGGGTGGGTCCAACATCCCCCGTTCGGCCGGATGGCTCAAACGTTCGGCCGGCCCAAGGCCCGTTCAACGATACGACCACCAGACCTCCCGGACGACATGAAGGTCAGATCACACCGAAACACGAAACTCGAGGGACGGACCGGCGAGGACGAAGCCGGCGGGGGCCACAGACCCTTTTCGACTTGGTGCAAGCGCCAGACAGCGCCAGAGCGAGGCAA
>DASRVZ010000135.1:0-3603 GCA_035654835.1 Dermatophilaceae bacterium
GTCTGCTGCTGGGTTGGGTGGGCTGGGGCCCGGCGATCGTCTCCGTCCTGGCTGCGTTCGTCATCGGCGGCTTCATCGCCCTGATCATGCTTCTTGCGCGGCGCGCGACCCGTTCGTCATCCATCGCCTTCGGCCCGTCGATGATCCTGGGCGCATGGGTCGCGTTGATGTTTCCGGTCCAAGTCTTGGCTCGCTGACGGGTTCTGCGCTTGCGCTGTGACAGGATTTCGCCATGCTGCGTTGGTTGACTGCTGGTGAATCCCATGGCCCGGCTCTGGTCGCTGTGCTCGAAGGCCTGCCGGCAGGCGTCGAGGTCACCACCTCTGACGTGGCCGTGTCCCTTGCTCGGCGCCGGCTCGGCTTCGGCCGCGGGGCTCGGATGACGTTCGAGCAGGACGCGGTGGAGTTCCTTGGCGGAGTTCGTCACGGCGTGACCATCGGGTCGCCGCTGGCGATTCGCATCGGCAACTCCGAGTGGGCCAAGTGGGAGACGGTGATGAGCCCGGATCCGGTGTCGGCTGACGCCCTTGCCGCTGCTGGCGACATCGGGTCGCCGCAGGAGATCGCCCGGAACAAGCCGCTGACCCGGCCGCGTCCCGGTCACGCGGACCTGGTGGGCATGCAGAAGTACGGCTTCGACGACGCCCGCCTTGTCCTCGAGCGTGCCTCGGCCCGCGAGACGGCGGCCAGGGTGGCTCTGGGCGCCGTGGCCTCAGCCTTCCTGCGGCAGGCCTATGGGATCACGCTGGTCTCCCATACCGTGGCCATCGGCACGGCTCGCGTTGGGTCGGATGCCGCGCTGCCGCGGCCGGATCAGGTCGAGACGCTGGACGCCGACCCGGTACGCACGCTGGATGCGTCAGGTTCGGCGGCCATGGTGGCCGAGGTGGAGGCGGCGAAGAAGGACGGCGACACGCTCGGCGGGGTCGTGGAGGTCCTCGCCTACGGGGTGCCACCGGGGCTGGGGTCCCACGTCCACTGGGATCGTCGCCTGGACTCGCAGCTGGCAGCAGCCCTGATGGGTATACAGGCGATCAAGGGTGTCGAGGTCGGCGATGGCTTCCTGACCGCCACGCGCCGCGGGTCTGCGGCACATGACGAGATCGACCGCGATGACGAGGGTGTGATCCGGCGGCGCACCGGCCGGGCAGGCGGCACCGAAGGCGGCATGTCGACCGGTGACGTCCTGCGAGTTCGCGCGGCCATGAAACCCATCAGCACGGTGCCCAGGGCGCTGGCCACCGTTGACATCGCCACGGGGGAGTCGGCAACCGCCATCCATCAGCGTTCGGACGTCTGTGCGGTGCCGGCTGCCGGGGTCGTGGCCGAGGCCATGGTTGCCCTGGTGCTGGCTCAGGCGTGCGTCGAGAAGTTCGGCGGCGACAGCGTGGCAGAGACCTCGAGGAATCACCGCGGATACCTGGACGCGATCCCCGAGAACCTGCGCTCGTGGTGAGCGACCCCGCGCCCAGGGGGGGCAACAATGCCCCCTTGCGTTCCTGTGTCGTTCTCATTGGCCCACCCGGATCGGGCAAGACCACGGTCGGGCGCGTCCTCGCGCAGCTGTTGGCTGTTGAGCTTCGCGACACCGACCACGCCATCGAAGTCCAACAAGGACAGTCGATCTCGGACATCTTCATGGATGCGGGCGAGCCGCGGTTCCGCGAGCTGGAGCGGGCGGAGGTTGCGGCGTCGCTCGCCACGCACACTGGCGTGCTGGCTCTCGGTGGAGGAGCGGTGATGGACCCGGTGACGTCGGCTGCCCTCGCCGGGCAGACCGTCGTGTTTCTCGAGGTCGGTATCGCTGACGCCGCCAAGCGGGTGGGCTTTGACCGGAGCCGTCCGCTGTTGGCGCTGAACCCGCGGGCACAGTGGACCCGGATGATGGAGGCGCGGCGGCCAACGTATGAGCGGCTGGCAACGTTCAGCGTTCAGACGGTCGGACGGACCCCGCAGGACGTCGCAGCCGAGATCGTGCAACGGCTGAACGACCTGAATGACAAAGGCGACCGGAACCCTGCCAACGAGTGAGGCAACCCGCGTCCAGGTCGGCAGGGTCATGCATGCGCATGGTCGTTGGCGGGTCAGCTCACCACGCGGGTCGAGATGACCTTGCGGGTCTCGGCGAAGTGGCAGGCGCTCGGGTGTTCGAGACCCTCTCGCACGATCAGCTCGGGCTCCTCCACTGAGCAGATGTCCTGAGCCTTCCAGCAGCGGGTGCGGAACCGGCAGCCAGATGGGGGGTTGGCAGGACTGGGCACATCGCCCTCGAGCATGATCTGGTCTCGGTGGCCCCGCAACGACGGATCGGGAACTGGCACGGCTGAGAGCAGCGCCTGCGTGTAGGGGTGTGTCGGCCGCTCGTAGATCTGTTGCTCGTCACCGGTCTCCACGATCTTGCCGAGGTACATGACAGCAACACGGTCGGAGATGTGTCTCACGACCGACAGGTCATGGGCGATGAAGACGTAGGACAGCCCGAGCTCTTGCTGGAGCTTCTCGAAGAGGTTGATGACCTGGGCCTGCACCGAGACGTCGAGAGCGGAGACCGGCTCGTCACAGACGATGATCTCGGGACGGAGGGCGAGGCCTCGGGCGATGCCGACGCGCTGCCGCTGACCACCGGAGAACTGGTGAGGGTAGCGGTGGATGTGCTCGGGGTTGAGGCCGACCACCTCGAGCAGCTCCTGGACCAGCTTGCGACGGCTGCCCTTGGGCGCGACATCCTTGTGGATCTCGAAAGGCTCGGCCACGATGTCGCCGACAGTCATCCGCGGGTTCAGTGACGAGTAGGGGTCCTGCAGCACGATCTGGATGTTGCGTCGGACTGCTTTGAGTGCCTTGCCGGACAGTTGGGCGATGTCCTCACCGTGGAACAGGATCTGGCCCGCAGTCGGCCTCTCGAGACGCATCAGCAGCCGGGCGGTCGTCGACTTGCCACAGCCGGACTCACCAACCACGCCGAGAGTCTCGCCCTTGTAGAGCTTCAGGTCGATACCGTCAACCGCCTGCACCGCACCGACCTGCTTCTTGAACAGGATGCCCTTCGTCAGGGGGAAGTGCTTGACGAGTCCTCGGACCTCAAGGACGGGCTCATCGGGTCTGGATGCTGCCATCGAGGGTCTCCTTCCAGAAGTGGCACGCGCTGCGGCGGCCGCTCGAGACGTCCTGAAGTGGCGGGACCTGCTCGAAACAGATGGGTTTTTGTGCATAGGGGCAGCGCGGGTGGAACGCGCAGCCGGGAGGGATGTCCGTCAGGTTCGGCGGGATGCCCCTGATCGAGTACAGCTCCTGGCCCTTGAGGTCCACCCGGGGGATCGCGGCCAGCAACCGCTCGGTGTAAGGGTGTGAGGGGTTGCCGTAGAGGTCGATGGAGGGTGCCTGCTCGATCAGGTTCCCGGCGTACATCACCGAGATCTTGTCGGCGACGTCAGCCACCACCCCCAGGTCATGCGTGATCAGGATGAGACCCATCTTGCTCTCCGCCTGCAGATCGGCGAGCAGCTGCATGACCTGCGCCTGCACGGTGACGTCGAGGGCGGTCGTGGGCTCGTCCGCGATGATGATCTCGGGGTCCAGGGACAGGGCGATGGCGATCATGAT
>DASRVZ010000136.1:0-23236 GCA_035654835.1 Dermatophilaceae bacterium
AGACGGTGCTGTCGCGGTTGGGGGCGCGCCGGTCGGCCTGGAACGGCGCCGATGTTCGCGGTGAGGTCGAGCACCTGCTCGCTCGCACCGGGCTGGTCGCGACCGCGCCGGTGCGGGTTGAGCTGGCCGAGGACCTCACCGCCCGAACGCTGGTGGCCTGTGTCCCGCTGGTAGTCGACCGCGACGGATCTGCTCGCAGCGTGCCCGAACACCTCCGGGCGCTTACCTCGCCGCAGGTCTTGGCTGTTGAGGGCGAGCTCACGACCCGGCTCATCGCCCGCGCCGCCCACACACCGGCGGGTCCCGCCAGTCCTGCCCAACACATGGTCGGTGGGATCGAAGGAGCCCAGGAGCTGGATGGCGCCCAGCAGGTGGTGGTAGCCGCGTTGGCTGGGACCGGCGCGCTGACGCTGGTGGAGGGTGCCGCGGGGGCGGGGAAGACCACGACTCTGGCCGCGACTCGGGCGTTGCTGGAACGACAAGGGCATCGGCTGGTGGTGGTGACCCCGACGTTGAAGGCGGCCCGGGTCGCCGCAGGCGAAACCGGCGCCACGGCGTACTCGGCGGCTTGGCTGGCGCACCAGCACGGTTACCGGTGGGACACTCACGGGACCTGGACACGGCTGCGTGCGGGCCAGAGCGACCCACTGACCGGCGCGACGTACCGGGGCCCGCAACCTGAGGCGGTCCTGCGGTCGGGTGACCTGCTGCTTGTGGATGAGGCCGGGATGCTCGACCAGGACAGCGCCCGAGCCCTGCTCGTCATCGCCGACGAACACCACACCCGGCTCGCGCTGGTCGGTGACCGACACCAGCTCTCCGCGGTCGGCCGCGGAGGCGTCCTGGATCTGGCCGCGCGCTGGGCCAGCCCCGAATCCTGTTTGGTCCTGGAGAGCGTGCACCGGTTCGCCGACCCCGACTATGCCGAACTCAGCCTGGCCATGCGGACCAGCCGACACCCAGCAGGGGTCTTCGACACCCTCCTGGCCCGAGGACAGATCCGCCTGCACCCCAGTGAGAGCGAACGCACCCGCGCCCTGGCCCAGATCGGCGCCCAACCATGGGGTGAGGGCTCTGCCGAGCCGGTGTTGGTGATCGCCGAGACCCGGGAACAGGTCGCCGCCCTGAACGCGACCATCCGCGACCAAGTCATCGCCACCGGCCGGGTCGACGACACCCGTGCGGTCACGACAGCGGCCGGGGAACGGATCGGGGTCGGTGACCGGGTCGCCACCCGCCGCAACGACCGCACCTTGGGCGTCGCCAACCGCGACACCTGGACCGTCACCGGGATCGCCCCTGACGCCGCGCTGGCCCTTGATAGTGGCCGTGGTGAACGCCGCTTACCCGCCAGCTATGTCCAAGACCATCTGGAGCTGGCCTATGCGACCACGGTCTACGGCGCCCAAGGCCACACCGTCGCCGCGGCGCACCTGGTCGTGGGCGAGCACACCGGCGCGGCCGCGGCGTACGTCGGGATGACCCGCGGCCGCGAGACCAACATCGCCCACCTGGTCGCCGGCAGCGTCCAGGACGCCCGCGCCCAGTGGATCAGCACCTTCTCCCGCGACCGGGCCGACCTCGGACCCGCCCACGCCGCCCGTCTGGCCGCTTCGGAGGCCGCGACGTACGCGACCGGGCGGCCGATGGAGGCTGTCCTGATCGACCTGCGGGCGGCGTGGACCGTGCAGGCCGACCTCACCGCACACCTCGCCGAAGCGACGTCGACTCGCGACGAGCTGGCCCGGATCGTCCCGCTCCGCGCCCAGAGCGACCCACAGATCGCGCAACTGCGGAACGCCGAAGCGCAGGCATGGGTGGACTCCGACGACGCTGGTGCTCGGCTCAGGCAGACCGAGTCCGCCATCACCACCGCGACCAGCGACCTGGCCGCCGACCTGTTGGACGGCTGGGACCGGGCCTATCCGAACACGGCCAGGGCTGCCGAAACCATCCGAGTGGGCACCGGACGCTTCGGGCGCGGTCGGGCCGAGGTCAATGCGGCCCGGCAGCACCTCACCAGCTGGGCCCGGGCCTGGCAGCCCATCCTCACCGACATCACCGGCCTGCCGGTCGACGCGCTGCACGACCCCGATCAGCTGGCCACCCGTATGCCGTTCAACGGGAGCAGTGCGCTCCATGAGGCGATCGACCGGTACGCCGAGCACGCCGCCAGCCAAGCGCACCCAGAACTCGAGGCGACCCGTCACGGCGTGCAGGTCGCAGATCAGCATGCACGCAATGCCAACGGCACACGCACCGCCGCCGAGGACGCCCGCGCCCACCAGTTCAACGAACTTGGCCTGAGCTCTCTCGCCTACACCGACCGACCCGCCCGCCAACTCGCGGCTGCCGAAAACAACCTCAGCACGCTCACCCAGCAGCTCACCCAGACCCAAGACCACATCAGCGCGCTCGGCCGCGAACCCGCCATCCGAACCCTCCCGGTCGGACGCCTGCAGACCGAGCACGACACCTGCGTCCACGACCACGAACACGAGAAGGACGCACGGGCCCGAGCCGCCTGGGCAGCCCGAGACGCGCCGAGGCCAAGCCACGAGCACGAGCACCATCAGGACCTCTACCGCAGCGGCGCCGATCACGGGATCTCCCGCTGATGCGTCGACGCGGGCGTTAGGACGGCGTCCGCGTAAGTCCGCGAGTCAAAGCGTCCAGGAGGTTGCGACGCCGTTGGGAATCGCGCGGCGAAGCCGGACCGCCACGCATGTCGAGCTCGCCGGGCCAGGCGCCCAGTTTTGCGGCCGCATAGCCGGCGACGGTGGGGGTGCGGACGGTCAGTGTGGGTGAAAGTACGAGGGCGAGCGCGGCTTCGACCACCCGTGCGACCGGATCGAGGAAGCCCTCAGGAGTGTTGGTCAGGTCCAGCAAAGCGGTCCCTCCATTGCCTTGCGACGGTTCGCACCCGAGGGTCGTCGCTGGTGACCAAGTCGGCGCACACCAACGGCCAAGGCGTCGGGCGCACCCCGCCAGAGCACCATCGCTGTCGAGCGGGACCTGCGGCGTTGCCGGCCACATCGAGGTACTGGACCCCGGTCATGTACGCGTTGGACAACACCAACCCGACCGGCGTGTAGAACAACGCAAGGAACGTACCCGCGGAGATCCGTCAGCTCTTCGTCGATGAGCGAGGCCCGCTCATTGTTGTGCTAAGGGATTTGGCATATCCACCGATCATGTAAAATTATGGCCCTGATCTTTGCATATTGCTCGAGCCTATGGCAGATTCGTCACATGTCTCAGTGGCGTCCCGACGTTCCGCACAACGAGTTGCCGACTCCTCCAGGCGTCGATGAACTCGAGACGCGCTCCGTCCTCAAAGCAGCGATCGGAGCCAACACGGCGCTGGCGAAACTTGACCAGGCGGCTAGCTCGATTCCCAATCCGACGGTGCTGATCAACACGATCCCACTTCTGGAGGCACAAGCCAGCTCGGAGATCGAGAACATCGTCACAACCACTGACGCGCTCTTCCGTCACATCGACGAACCAGCTGCCGCTGATCCGGCTACTCGCGAGACGCTGCTATACCGCACAGCGCTGCGGGAAGGCTTCGAGCAGACCATCGATCGCGGGCTCACGACGGCCACGGCTTCGGCGGTTTGCAGCATCATCAAGGGTCGCGAGATGCAGATTCGCGCACTGCCCGGGACGCGGATCGGGAACCCGGTGACAGGCGAGCTCACGTATAGCCCCCCGGAAGGTCGGGACTTGATCGCGGGGAAGCTCAGCGAATGGGAGCGATTCATCCACGCAGAAGATGGCATGGACCCTCTTGTGCGTATGGCGGTCGCCCACTACCAGTTTGAGGCGATCCATCCGTTCACCGACGGCAACGGCCGCACCGGCAGGATCTTGAACGTCCTGATGTTGGTCGAAGCAGGGCTCCTGCGGCACCCCTTGCTCTACTTATCCCGGTACATCATCGAGACCAAGAACGAGTACTACCAGCTGCTCCGGGCGGTCACGGAGGAGTCTGCCTGGGAGAAGTGGATCCTTTACATCCTGACCGGCATCGAGCGCACCTCTCTGGCAACCTTCCACAAGATCGCCGCCATCCGCGAACTCCAGGACGAATTCGTGCGCCGAGGGCGGACCGTTTCCAGGGGTGGGGCGGACTCGGAGTTCCAGTCCGTCCTCTTCGAGCAGCCCTATTGCCGGATCAGCACCGTGATGACTCGTTGCGGTGTTTCCCGCCCAACAGCCACGAGTTGGCTGGGCGCGTTCGCGGAAGCTGGGCTTCTCCAAGACATCAAAGTGGGCCGGGGTCGTCTGTTCGTCAACCGCGAGTTCCTCCAGCTACTCGTCCGCGCCGAGCCCTCCACCAACGGGCTGCGACCCGATGGGCGCGAGGGGCGACACCTCCACGTGTCGATCCCTGCCGATGCGGAGATCCCCGTCATGTGAAGAAACTTGACAGGTCCCCGAAACATGCAAAAATCCTGCAATCCTTTTTACATGTCAGTAGCCAGGCGATCGTGGATCGCGGCGACCTCTCAGGCGACTGGAACTACACCCTGCTGCCCCGCGACACGCCCTGGCGACTGGAACTACACCCTGCTGCCCCGCGACACGCCCTGGCGACTGGACGTTATTTCTTCGCGAACCCTAAGCCCGAGTTGACGTGCCACGTGTCAGACGCACGGTCGTCATCTGACCGCCGGGCCCAGCGGGTAAGGCGGCGCCGACCCCGGCGGTCACGCCAAGATCGCTCAGGTGTGCCGCGAAGCGCGGGAGTACCTCCTCCATCTCCACCTCCGTTCACAATCGACGTACGTTCGGAATAACTGAACACGCACGAAAAATGAACACCTGCGCGTTGACCACCGATCGGCACAGTCACCCAGCCGAGCTGAGATCGGCAACGTTTCGGAACGTTACCTCCGCGGGCCTGGTCAGACCTGAAACCCTCAGAACGGGCCTCGGTAAGGGGGTGTCCACAACTTTCGGGGGAACGTGGCCTGACCTGCGCAAAGACCAACGTACCCCCTTGGGGGAACGTGCCAGGGGGTACGAAGTAGGTGACGTTCCCGGGCCACGATGACGAGACGAAATCTGGGCGTCGCCCGCACCTTGCACTAGGCCGTGATGGTCCACCTCATGGTTGGCCACCCGGCCCAATCATGTACCGCATTTGGAGTAGATAAGAGACCAACACCGCCGACAGTGAAACCCTGGTCGGCGCCGATGCCAGGAGAATCAGCATGAGCACCATCTCGCAACAGGTCACACCGCCGCAGGACCCGCACGCAGGCGACGAGCTGCTCACCATCGGTGAAGTCGCCGACATCGTCCGCGTCCCCGTCGCCACCCTGCGCTACTGGCGCCACCTCGGCACCGGTCCCCGCGGCTTCCGCGTCGGCCGCGGTGTGCGCTACTGGCACCACGAAGTCACCAGTTGGCTGCAAAGCCAAAGCGGCGGCCCCACCGCCGCATGAGTCCTCGTCACGTCAGCGGCTCGGGAGAACTCGACACGGTGGCAACGTCAGCACCCGGACGTAGCCTGTCTTGGAAGCACAAGGGCAGGCGCGGGACGACGTCATGAAGCTCCGAGCGATTCACAAGACGTCGAAGGCTCTACTGGAGACCACGGAGCAGCGCCGGAGGGATCCACGACAGGACTGGAGGGTCAAGGTCATGGCAAACATTGAGTGTCGGCAGATCCGTGGTCAGGAGCGCTTCCTCGGTGAGGCCGAAGAAACGCTCGATAGCCGCAAGGGCAAGTGATGGCCAACATTGAGAAGCGGTCCAACGGCGTGTGGCGAGCGCGGTACTACGACGACGCGGGCAAACAACACGCGCGACACTTCCCCCGCAAGGTCGACGCCAAGGCGTGGATCGACACGGTCACGGCCTCGGTCGTGCGCGGCGACTACACGGATCCGAAGACGGCCAGGACGACCGTAGAGCAGTGGTGCGCAACGTGGCTCAAGGGTTACGCGACGCGCCGTGCCTCGACAGTGCGACAGGCGCGGGTGCACATTGCGCAGATCAACAAGGCGTTCGGACCGATGCGGCTTGCCGATGTGCGGCCGTCTCAGGTGAAGGCTTGGACGGCGCAGCTCAAGGCCGCGGACTACGCAGACTCCACCGTCTATGCCACCTATCGGCGCTTCGCGCAGATCATGGGCGACGCGGTCCAGGACGGCATCATTCCGAGGTCACCTTGCAGCCGGAAGACGTCGCCGGGTGGGGGAGTGCAGCGGCCCTACGTGGCCACCACGGAACAGGTGTGGGCGCTGCATGACGCGATGGACGAGCACCTTCGGCCTGCGATCCTCCTCGGGGCCTTCGCGGGTCTGCGGACGGCTGAGACGTGCGCGCTTCGGGTGTCCGACGTCGACTTCATGCGGGGCATCGTCGCGCCGGCGATCCAGTGGCCAGCCGAGCCGCTGAAGTCGGAGTGCTCGAAGACTCCGATACCTATTCCGCGAGAGCTGGCGCTCGAGCTGGCGGCGGCTGTGAAGCAGTACGCGGGGGAGACGGTGGTCTCTGACGAGAT
Source organism: Dermatophilaceae bacterium (assembly GCA_035654835.1). Taxonomy (GTDB): domain Bacteria; phylum Actinomycetota; class Actinomycetes; order Actinomycetales; family Dermatophilaceae; genus UBA4719. Next base: position 6,521 of record DASRVZ010000136.1, read on the forward strand.
CCGCCAGGCGTGTTCACCGTGGGAGCTACAGAGGGCGGTGCGCAAGGCCCGCAAGAAGGTCAAGGGATTGCCGGAGGGCTTCCGATACCACGATCTGCGGCACTATTTCGCGTCGTTGCTCATCGCATCAGGGCTCGACGTGAAGGTCGTCCAGACCCGGCTACGGCATGCCAGCGCGATGACGACGCTCAACACTTACGGCCATATGTGGCCCGACGCGGACGAGTCCTCACGCGCAGCCGTCGCGGTGGTTCTGGCTGCGCGCAAGGACTCTCCGAAGGACTCCTCAAGGACTAAGAGGGTTGCTCACTGACGTTTGCGCAGGTCAGAGGCTTGTAAAGCCTAGATGTCGTAGTACATCTCGAACTCATGCGGGTGCGGGCGGAAACGGATCGGGTCCACCTCGTTGAGCGTCTTCCACTCGATCCAGGTCTCGATGAGGTCCTTGGTGAACACATCGCCCTCAAGGAGGTAGTCGTGGTCAGCCGCCAGCGCCGCCAAGACCTCGGGGAGCGAACCTGGGACCTGCGCGATCTGGTCGTGCTCCTCGGGTGGCAGCTCGTAGAGGTCCTTGTCAACGGGCGCAGGCGGCTCGGTGCGGTTCTTGATGCCATCGAGGCCGGCCATCAGCTGGGCTGCGAAGGCGAGGTATGGGTTGGCCGACGGATCCGGGATACGGAACTCGATGCGCTTGGCCTTGGGGGAGTTGCCGGCGATCGGGATGCGGACGCAGGCGGAGCGGTTGCGCGCGGAGTAGACGAGGTTGACCGGAGCCTCGTAGCCGGGGACCAGGCGGTGGTAGGAGTTGACCGTCGGGTTGGTGAATGCCAGCAGCGAAGGGGCATGCTTGAGCAAGCCTCCGATGTACCAGCGGGCCATGTCCGAGAGGCCGCCATAGCCGCGCTCGTCGTAGAAGAGCGGCACGCCGTCCTTCCACAAGCTCTGGTGGGTGTGCATTCCGGAGCCGTTGTCGCCGAAGATCGGCTTGGGCATGAACGTGGCGGTCTTGCCACCCTCCCAAGCGACGTTCTTGATGACGTACTTGAACTTCATCACGTCGTCACCGGACTGAAGCAGCGAACCGAAGCGGTAGTTGATCTCCTGCTGGCCGGCGGTGCCCACCTCGTGGTGGCTGCGCTCGACGATGAGGCCCACGTCGGCCAGCTTCAGACACATCTCGTCGCGCATGTCGGCGAAGTGGTCGACCGGCGGAACGGGGAAGTAGCCACCCTTGTAGCGGGTCTTGTAGCCCTGGTTGCCGCCATCCTCCACCCGGCCGGTGTTCCAAGCCGCCTCGATCGAGTCGATGTAGTAGTAGGAGGCATTTGCCTTGGTCTCGAAGCGCACGTCGTCGAAGACGTAGAACTCGGCCTCGGCGCCGAAGTAGGCGGCGTCTGCGATGCCGGTCGACTTCAGGTAGGCCTCGGCCTTTGCCGCGATGTTGCGGGGGTCGCGGCTGTAGGGCTCGTCGGTGAACGGGTCCACGATCGAGAAGTTCATGATCAGCGTCTTCTCTTTGCGGAACGGGTCCAGATAGGCGGTCGTCGCGTCGGGGATCAGCTTCATGTCGGACTCGTGGATGGCCTGGAAGCCGCGGATCGAGGAGCCGTCGAACATCTGGCCTTCAGTGAAGAAGTCCAGAGTCAGCGCAGCCGTCGGCACGTTGAAGTGCTGCATGACGCCGGGCAGGTCGCAGAAGCGAACATCGACGAACTGGACGTTTTCGTTCTTGATGAACTCGAGGACCTCTTCAGGCGTGCTGAACATCCGACCTCCTGTGGTGGGGCCCGTCGCGTCGCGGTCGGGCCTGTTTCTGCATCGTGGCCGACCCTATCGGGGCCGGATTTCGGCGCCAACACCCGAGTGTTTCGCCGGTGTTACGTCCGGACGGGGGCCCCACGTAACCTGTGACGCGTGATTGATCGCAGGGATGTGGCCTCCTGGCTCCAGGGGTCTGGCGCCGGGGGCCAGGATCCCGAGAGCTACCCGGGAAGACGTCTCGGTATGCCGGAGGACGGTCCGGGGTCGATCGCCCGTTTCGGACGGCGTCTGGTCGCGGTCACCGTCGACTGGACCATCTGCACGGTGATCGGGGTGGCTTTCTTTGGCGCTGCATGGGGTCGGCCGGCGGAGAGCCTGGGGCACGCGCTGATCGTTCCGGCCGTCTTCGCGGTTGAGAACATCCTGCTCGTCGGCACCGCGGGGTTCACCGTCGGTCACCGCCTGGCGGGCCTGCGTGTGGTTCGGTTGGGGAAGCCCACCACCAGCCCGATCCCTGCGCTGATTCGCGGGGTGCTCGTTGCTCTCGCGATCCCAGCGTTGATCTGGGACCGCGACACTCGTGGTTTTCATGACAAGCTCGCCGGCACCGTTCTGGTGCGTATCTGATCCAGCCCGCTAAGCCTCTGATCCAGCCCGCTACGTGGCCGATCGAGGGTCAGCGACCTCGCATCGCCTTGCGGTCCATGCGAACCCGGTTGGGGTCAACGCCAGCCGGTAGCGGAGGACGCAGGCCGCCCAAGGCTTTGAGCCGCTTGTTGACTGCCGCGACCTCTTCCTTGGTGAGGACGGGCTTCATCCGCTGGAGCTTGCTGGCCACCTTGCGGACCGACACCTCATTCTCGCCGCCGCCCTCGCCAACTCGGATCACCGTCACGGGGACATTCGGCCCGGCGAGGCGGCTGACCTTCTTGCGTTCGGTCTCACCGAGCTTGGTCGCGCGCGCTGCGGGTCCTTCGACCACGAGAATGACGCCGGGGCGTCCCGTTGCGCGGAACACCATCGCGGCCGAAGACGTGTCGCCGGCTCGACCGGCCTCAGCGGCGACAGGCTGCTGCTCGAAGAACCAGCCTTTGCGCAGCGAGGACAGGGCTGCTCCCGAAGCGCCGGGCTGGCCCTCGATGGACTTGTATGCCGCGCGCTTGGCCCGGATGCTCAGCACGGTCGAGGCGGCGAGGGTGGCGGTCGGAAGACCCAGGATCAGGAAGTAGACCCAGTGCTGGACGAGCACACCAATGACGACCATCACGACGAGCGTGCCAAGGGAGGCCAGCGCCATCCACCAGCCGATCATCGGGTCGACACCACGCGCCGCCGTATAGACCTGACGGATCTGGGCGAAGCGTTTGGTCTTTATCTTGGGCGTGTTTGACTTAGCAGATTTCTTGCGGGCCATGAGGATCAGACTACCTTCACGAGACGTCGGTGAGGTGACGCTGGAGCAGCGAGGCAGCCTCCTGGCGGGCGGGGCTGTAGGAGCTGGCCACGAGGTGTGACAGCTGTTCCGGCACCGGGCGGCCCCATCGCTTCATGGCCTGGGCCCACAGCCGACCCGCGCGGTATGACGAACGCACGAGTGGTCCACTCATCACGCCCTTGTAGCCGATCTCCTCGGCGAGGTCGGACCACCGGACGAACTCCTCCGGCTTGACCCAGCGGTCGATGGGGTGGTGACGCGACGAGGGGCGGAGATACTGCGTGATCGTGATGAGGTCGGTGCCTGCGGCGTGCAGGTCGCGAAGGGCCTGCTCGATCTCGTGCTCTTCCTCGCCCATGCCCAGGATGAGGTTGGACTTGGTCACCAGGCCGGCGTCGCGGCCCATGGTGATGACGTCCAGGGAGCGTTGGTAGCTGAACGCGGGGCGGATCCGTTTGAAGAGGCGCGGGACTGTCTCGACGTTGTGCGCGAACACCTCGGGCTTGGCGTCAATGACCTGACTCACCAGATCAGGGACGCCGTTGAAGTCGGGGACCAGGATCTCGACGCCGGTGCCCGGGTTGAGCTGGTGGACCATGCGGATGGTCTCGGCATAGAGCCAGGCCCCGCCGTCCTCGAGATCATCGCGCGCGACACCGGTGATGGTGGCGTAGCGGAGCCCCATCTGCAGGACCGACTCGGCAACCCGGCGCGGCTCGTCACGGTCGAGGTCGTCAGGCTTGCCGGTGTCGATCTGGCAGAAGTCGCATCGCCTTGTGCACTGTTCGCCGCCGATCAGGAACGTCGCTTCCTTGTCTTCCCAGCACTCGAAGATGTTGGGGCAGGCAGCCTCCTGGCAGACCGTGTGCAGACCGCCGGTCTTCACCATCGAGTTGAGCCGGGTGTACTCCGGCCCCATCTTGGCGGTGGTGCGGATCCACGCTGGTTTGCGCTCGATCGGTGTCTCCGCGTTACGGGCTTCGACGCGCAACATGCGACGACCGTCCGGTGCGACGCTCACAAAAAGGCTCCCTTGGCGTGTCCGTGTGGCAAACAGGTGGCCCCCGGTTGAGGCGCACCAGAGGCAGACCTCAAGCGTACGCCGCACACGCGCGTCCCACGGACGCAGCGACGTCCCCTACGGTCCTGGCCGGGGTTGGTCGCGTCCCACTCAGCTGACGTCGCGTTGGCGGAACACCCACGCGGCCAGTCCGATGGCGAGCACGACCAGCAGCCCAAGGTATGCCGAGCTGTGACCGAACGTGAGGATCTTTTCGACCCCCTGGCACGAGTACTGCCCCTTGGCGTCGGTGGTGCACGTCTGGGCGTAGTACGTGGCGCCGTGCTGCAACCAGGCGGTGACGTTGAGCTGTAGGAGCCATGGCCGGGCGCCCTGTAGTGCCTGTCCGAAGACGCCTTCGACGAGTACGAGATAGCCAACGGCGATGCCAAGCACGGCAACGGTGCGGCGCACCAGCACCCCGATGGCGGCCCCTGTCACGGTCGCGGCCAACGCCATCGCGAGCGTACGGACGCCCATCTCGCCGAGATCACCCCACACCTTGGCGGTCGTGACCACGGTGGGGCTGAAATGGCGGACGATCAGCCACACGCCCGCAGTCAGCAGGCCGAGCAAGGCCGTCGTGGCCGGGACAAGGCCCAGGCCAGCGGCCGCAAGCTTGCTCGCATAGACCCGCATCCGACGCGGCTCAAAGGTCAGCCAGTTGGCCATCGACCCGCTGCTGAGCTCGGCCGCCATAAAACTGGCACCAACCAGGAAACCGACGAATATCAACAGATAGGACCCAGCGAGGAGAGTGCTGGGCATCATCTCGGCGAACCTCGCCTGCGGCTTGCCCCAGTTCTCCGCCTTGGGCTCCATCTGGTTGCATCCGAAGTCGGCCTTGGGGTCCGTCTTCTGGGTCTCGGCCTGTTGTGTCAGGCAGTCCGCAAGCTGCTGGTCACCGTTGACCACCCAGTCCTTGTGCGCCTGCTCGAACTGTGCCTGCTGCGAGGTGAGCTCTGCGCCGCTGAGCGGTTTGGCCCGCTGAAACGAGTCGAACAACATCAGCCCGGTGAGGATCAGGGCGCCGAGCAGAGCGATGGTCGTGAGCCGGCGCGAGTAGAGGCGCCGCAGCTCGACCCTGGTCAGGCGCATCATCGGGCAGCTCCTACGGTCTCGAGGCCTTCGTCGGCCGTCAGCTCAAGGAACACGGACTCGAGGTCTGCGCGCACCGGTACCAGCTCGTTAACGAACAGATCGTGCGCGGCGAGGCGCTTGGTGATCTCTGCCCCATCGCTGAAGCCGTCAACAACAAGCAGTGCGCCGTCCTGGCGGACCAGGAGGCCACCCTCAGTGAGGATGCGTTGTGCCGCAACGGGATCGGCGACCCCGACTCGCAGCGATGTCGCCGTCTGGTCACCGATCACGTCGGCGACCCGGCCCGAGGCCAGCAGCCGGCCGTGGCCGATGATCGAGACCGTGTCAGCCACCTGCTCGACCTCGTCGAGGATGTGGCTGCTCACCAGGACCGTCTTGCCCTGCTCACCGAGCGACCGCATCGTGTTGCGGATCTCGCGGATGCCCGCAGGGTCCAGGCCGTTGGTGGGCTCGTCGAAGATGAGCAGATCGGGCTCCTTGAGCAGGGTGGCGGCGATGGCCAGCCGCTGCTTCATACCGAGGGAGTAGGTACGGTACTTGTCCTTTCCGCGGTCACCCAGGCTGGTCTGCTCCAGGACCTGGTCGACGATGCTGCGCGGGCGATCGATGGCCTCGGCGAGCAGCTGGAGGTTCTTGCGGCCGCTGAATGCAGGGAAGAACTTGGGCGACTCGACGATCGCACCGACCCGGCCCACGACCTCTGGCAGATGTTTGGGGACTTCGCGGTCGAAGATGCTCATGGTGCCCGCGTCGGCGCGAATCAGCCCCAGCAACATACGGATCGTCGTCGTCTTGCCTGAGCCGTTCGGCCCAAGGAACCCATGGACGCCGCCAAGCGGAACGTCAAGGTCCAACCCGGCCACAGCGACGTGGCGACCCTTGCGGTTGCGATAGGTCTTGCGTAGCCCACGGGTGGATATGGCCAGCCCCGCTGTCGGTGTGGGCGTCGATGTGGTCATTGGCTCTGTTCCCCCGGCGGTCGCTGCGACGTGCCCTGTTGCAGCGTCGCGTCACTCTATGGGGCGCCGGGTGTGCAGTGCATGCCGGATGCGATGGGTGGTCAGCCCAGGATGTCGCTCAGGTGCTTCTCCGCGTAGGGCAGCACCTCGCGGACAGAAACGTCGCGTCCCAGCTCCTGGCTGAGCGAGGTGACGCCAGCGTCCGCGATGCCGCACGGCACGATCACCTGGGCCCAGGACAGGTCACAGTCGCAGTTGAGCGCGAACCCGTGCATCGTGACGCTCTGACTCACCCGGATGCCGATCGCGCCGATCTTGCGGTCGGGCCGCAACTCATCGGCGTCGATCCACACTCCGCTGCGGCCCTCGATGCGTCCGGCGGTGACCCCGAGGTCGGCAGAGACCCGGATCATCACCTCCTCGAGTCGACGCACATGCGCGACGACGTCCAGCGGTGACGGCAGCCTGACGATGGGGTAGCCCACGAGCTGGCCCGGACCGTGCCACGTGATCCTGCCGCCGCGGTCGACGTCGATGACCGGTGTGCCGTCGAAGGGGCGCTCGTGAGGCTCGGTCCGCTTGCCCGCGGTGTAGACGGTGGCGTGCTCGAGCAGCAGCACCGTGTCGGGCTCGTCACACGCGACAACGGAAGCATGAAGCTCGCGCTGTCGGTCCCACGCAGACATGTAGTCGACGTAGTCCGGGTCGAAGCCGAGGTGCTCGAAACGCATGTTTGCAGACTACGCGGGCGGTTCGGCATACCTGCCGGTGACCATCAGTCCCTCAGATAGTCGTTGAGGTGCCTCACGATGATGTCTCGGCCTTCGCCGGATGAGTCCATGATGCGAAGGCGCACCTCCTCGCCGATCGCGTGACGACGTATCGCGGCTTGAACGTCCACGACTTTCCGCACCGGCTGTCCATCGACTTTGAGGAGGCGGTCCCCACCCTGGACACCGGCCAGGAGGAGCTGGCTTCCGGGCCGCGGCGCTTGGAGCAGGAAGCCGGGGGGAGTGTCAGCGGCGAGCGCAGCCTCCTGCCATACCTCGTCGATCCAGGAGGTGCAGGCCGACACGCAGCCGCAGACCCCCAAAGTGCACATCGGGCAGATGCAGCTGCAGCCGAGATCGTCCTGCAGGAGCTCCCAGGCCACGACGGGGGCGATGACGTGGTTCACCGCCCGCGCAGCCTGCGCGTAGTCCTGCAGGTGCTGGGGGGCGATCTCCCGCAGGGCCGGGACGTAGAGACGTAACGACATCTCATGCAGCGCGGCATAGCCAAGTGCTGCGTAGTTGAAGGCGGCAAAGTCGGCGCGCAGGTTGTTCGACAGCAGCTGCGTGCGGCTACTGCGGGGAGACGCGAAGTCGAAGAGACCACCGATCGGTGACTGCGCTGCCGGCACTGATCCCGGGGAGACCTCCAGCTGTGATCTCAGTGACTCACCGTGGCCCTCGATCGTGGCGTGGATGTCGGTCAACGTGTTGCTGGCTTCGGGGTGCTGCGGTGTCAGAGCGATCTGCCGCTCGAGAGCCCGCACGATCTCCGTCTCGTCTGCCATGAGCTGCACCAGGCGGTCCTGCAACGCGAGCTGCCCCTTGTCATTCGTCATGTCATCCATGATCTTCTCCTGCCGATCGCAACGTCCGGAGAATGGCCGCAGACCATGCAAACGGCGCGACATTCGTACCTCTAGGCTGGCGAATGCCGTTCAGTGACCAGCCCGTTCAGAAGACCTACCGGGGAGCAGAGCACGTGACGCATGAGGACATCACACCCGAGCAAGAGGAGGCCGAGCGCTCGAAGCCCGCAGGCCGGACGAAGCTGACCCGCCTGTTCGTCGTGCTTCTTGTCCTGGTGGCGTGGTTCGGGCTGGCGGGCGTGGGAGGTCCGCTGGTCGGCCGGCTGTCCGAGGTGCAGAAGAACGACAACGCGTCATTCCTGCCCAAGTCCGCGGAGTCCACCGAGGTCGGCAAGCTCGCGGCCAAGTTCAGCTCGACCGACGCGCTGCCGTACTTCGTGGTGATCGAGCGCCCGACGGGGTTGAAGCCCTCGGATGCTGATGCTGTGAAGAGCTTCATCGCCGGTATCCCGTCCCTGCCCTTCGAGATCAAGGGGTACTCCCTGGGGCCATACCTCGCCGCACCCCCGGCGGCGGCCGTTCCGAGCCAGGACGGCAAGGCACTGCTGGTGCCGGTGCTGCTCAACGCCGAGACGGCGGCCGAGGTGATCGGCGACTCCAGCCCGCTGTATGAGGGGGCCAAGGCGCTGAAGGCCTCCGCCGCCTCCACGCTGGCGCCGACGGGACTTGCCGTCTACGTCGCCGGCCCTGGGGGAGTCCTGGCCGACTTCGTGACCGCGTTCGCCGGCATCGACGGCATCCTCCTGCTGGTCGCGCTCGGGGTCGTGTTCTTCATTCTGCTGGTGGTGTACCGCAGTCCGATCCTGCCCATCACGGTGCTCATGACGGCCGTCTTCGGGCTGGCGGTCGCCGCGATGGTGATCTACCCGCTCGCCAAGAACGACGTCATCGGGCTGAACGGCCAGAGCCAGGGAATCCTGTCGATCCTTGTTGTCGGCGCGGCGACCGACTACTCGCTCCTCCTGGTCGCCCGGTATCGCGAGGAGCTGCACCAACACCCGAGCAAGTGGGTGGCGATGGGCGTGGCCTGGCGGGCCGCGTTCTCGCCTATTGCCGCGAGCGGCGCCACCGTGATCCTCGGCCTGCTCTGTCTGCTGCTGTCGCAGCTCGGCAGCACGCGCGGGCTCGGGCCGATCGGGGCGCTTGGCATTGCCGGTGCGCTGGTCTCGGCACTCACCTTCCTCCCGGCAGTTCTGCTGCTCTTCGGACGGCGCATCTTTTGGCCGATCATCCCCCGGGTCGACCATGTCCATGCCGAGGACTCGGTCGGGCGTCGAGGCATCTGGGGTCGCGTTGCCGCAGTGGTGGGTCGTCACCCTCGTCGCACCTGGGTGTTGACGCTGGTGGCGCTGCTCGCCTGCGCCTCGTTCGCCCCGACCCTGAAGGCCGACGGGATCACCCAGTCGCAAATCTTCTTGAACAAGGTCGAGTCGGTCACCGGCCAGGAGATCCTGGCGAAACACTTCCCAGCGGGCTCGGGCTCGCCGGTGCAGATCATCGCGCCCCAGGCCAAAGCCGAGCAGGTACTGGCCGAGGTGAAGTCCGTCAGCGGTGTCGCCTCGGCGTTTGTGGGGGAGACACCAGGGGTGCCGCCGAAGGTCGTAGACGGCGAGGTCCTCGTCCAGGCGACACTGACCCCGGCTGCAGACAGCCCGGCCGCCGAGGTCGTCGTCGAGAAGCTGCGCGGCGCTCTTGACCGGGTCGGCGCCGATGTTCTGGTCGGCGGCAGCACGGCCGTCAACTTCGACGTCCGGCAAGCCAGCCAGCGGGACCTGAGGGTCATCATCCCGGCGATCCTCGCCGTGGTGTTCCTGGTCCTGATGCTGCTGTTGCGGTCCCTGGTCGCGCCGGTGGTCCTCGTCATTGCCAACGTCATCTCGTTCGCAGCCACCCTTGGTGTGGCGGCGCTCGTCTTCGACCATGTCTTCCACTTCCCAGGGTCCGATCCGGCGACTCCGCTGTATGCCTTCGTGTTTCTGGTCGCACTGGGTATCGACTACTCGATCTTCCTCATGACCCGCGTCCGCGAGGAGTCAGCCGACATGGGCACCAGGCCGGGAGTCCTGGTGGCACTGGCGGTGACCGGCGGGGTCATCACGAGTGCGGGCATCGTTCTCGCATCGACGTTCTCCGCCTTGGCGATCATTCCCCTCGTCTTCCTTGCCCAGATTGCCTTCATCGTCGCCTTCGGTGTCTTGTTGGACACCATGGTGGTCCGCTCCTTGTTGGTCCCTGCTTTCACCCACGAGCTCGGTCGACGGATCTGGTGGCCCAGCCGGCTCAGCCAGGAGCCGACGTCGGCCGAGGGGGACAGCCCATGAGTCCTCGTGCACCCCGGGTCGCCATGGCTGCGGTGTCGTCATGATCTCGGTGGGCCTGGCCGGGTTCGGTTCGTCAGGTCGCGGCTTCCACGCACCGTTGCTGCAGCAGTCCGGTATGACGATCGCCGCGGTCTCGACCGCCGATCCGCAACGCGCGGAGCACGTTCACGATGACGTGCCTGGCGCTCGCGTGGTCGCCGACCTCGACGCCCTGCTGGGGGTCGAGGGCCTGGATCTCATCGTGCTCGCCACTCCGAGCGGCCTTCACGCCGGTCAGGCTCGGCAGTGCATCGACGCCGGGATCGCCGTGGTGGTCGACAAGCCGCTGGCCACGGATGCAACGCGGGCTTTCGGGGTCGTTGACGCAGCCCGAGCGGCCGGTGTGGCAATGACGGTCTTCCAGAACCGTCGATTCGGCGCCGAACATGTGGCGGCTCGAGAGACGGTTCGATCTGGTCGGCTGGGTGAGGTGTTTCGTCACGAGTTTCGTTGGGAGCGTTGGCGCCCCATGCCGAAGGACCGGTGGCGTGAGAATGCCTCCGCCGCTGAGGGCGGTGGCATCCTGCTGGATCTGCACAGCCACATGGTCGACGCGGCGGTCGATCTGTTCGGCCCGATCGACAGGGTCTATGCAGAGATCGCAGCCAGGACCACAGTCTCGGAGGATGATGCGTTCCTGGCCTGCCGGCATACATCGGGAGTGATGTCCCACCTGGGTGCGACGTCCCTCTCAGCCGCGCCCGGGCCGCGGGTGCGGATCCTGGGACGCCGCGGCGCCTTCCTGCTCAGCCAGTTCGACGATGATGGAGCGGACATCTATCCCGACCTCGCCAACGCCGACGTGGGCAAGTGCGGATGGATCTATGAGGGGGAGCAGCGGGCTCCGGTGGATCGGCCCGCGGCCGGGCAGGTCGACTTCTATCGCCAGGTGATGGCAGCACTTGCGGCGCAGGATCCTCAGGGCGCAATGCCGGTTGACCCGTACGACGCCGTTCACACTCTTGCCGTCATCGATGCGGCTCGCGTCAGCGCGGCGCACGGAACGGTGGAGCAGGTCCGGACGCCGGGCCAGCGCTGAGCCGACTTTAGTGCTGAGCTGACTTGCTGGGTCAGCGCTGAGCTGATCGCCGGCGGAGCAGCCGCGTCGCAAGTGGTTCCTCCACGGCGCGGTCACCATCGCGGCGGACGATGTAGGCCCCCTTGCCAGCCTGCTCGCTGACCGCCTCGACGAGCTCGGTTCCGCGGTAGAGCATCCCGACTCCATCGTCGGTGCAGTGGGTGTTGCCCAAGGTGCCGTCCGCGACGAGCCGGTGAACGAGAGGACGTCGCCGGTCCTCGCTGTCGTAGTGCACACCGTTGGCATACGGCAGGAACCCCAGGCCGTTCGTGACGGCGCGCAGCTCGGGACCGAACGAGTCGGTGGTGCCGCCCTCGTACCAGCAGATCGAGCCGGCGGAGACGCCGGCGAGCACGATGCCGGCCTGCCAGACGCGCCGCAGGATCTGATCGAGACCGTGCACCCGCCATACGGCCAGGAGGTTGGCCACCGAACCGCCGTTGACCCACACGACGTCCTGCGCCATGAGGTGCCCCTCGATGTCGTCCAGGTTCGGCATTGAGAACAGGCTCAGGTGGGTGAGGTTGAACCCGGCCTCGCGGCCCGCTTCGGACATGTCCATCTGGAACCGCGGGTCGTCGCCGGACGCGTGCCCACGTTGCAGACCCTGGGGACAACTCCCGAGGTGCCGGACAGATCCACGGCATAGTGGAGCAGGCCAGCGAACTGGAAGCGCAGACGGTCGTGATCCCGGTAGCCACCGGATGTTGCGAGGATCGTTGGTGCGTCGGTTGTCATGTCGAGACAATAGGGGGTTGCCATCGCCGTGCCGCCGCTCGTGCCGGGTTTCACCATCACGAGTGCGCTGAGCTCGGACGCGAAGGGGTCGACGTGGGCGGCCATGCGGACCCTCGATGACAAACCTTTGGTTCTGAAGGTCATCCCGGTCAGTGACGTGACCGAGGCCCGGGCGAAGGCAGTTCAGCTGATGGCAGTGCTTGACGGGATCGAGAACGAGCATCTGGTTGGTCAGCACGGTGCCATTGCCCTGGCCGATGGCGAGCTGGCCCTGGTTCTCGATCGGGTCACTGGCGGCAGTCTGGCCCGGCTTCTCGGTGAGCGAGGGAACCTGAGCCCCGGTGAGACGGTCACGACCCTCGCGCCGCTGTTCGGCGCGCTGGCCGCACTGCACGCTTCCGGGGTCGAGCACGGTGATCTGGCACCGCGAAGCATTCTGTTCAGCGCCGACGGCAGACCACTGATCGGTGATGTTGGGGTGGCCCGGCTCATGGGACACGCTGGGGGGCAGGTCGATCGGGATGAGAGCCTCATGGCTCCCGAGGTCGCCGCTGGTGCCGTTCCGTCGGCGGCCTCCGACGTCTATTCCATGGCGGCGATCGGCTGGCTCTGTCTCACGGGAGCCCCGCCCGATCCTGCGTCGACGATTCGGTGCTCCACTACGGTGAGTCCCCGAATACCTGCCCTGCTGACTGATGTCCTCAACTCCTGCCTCACAGCCAACCCGACCGCACGGCCTTCTGCCCGCGCAGCCGCTATCGAGGTATTCGACGCGGTGCAGGCAGAGTCGGTCGTCCTGACGTCGGTGGCTGACCCCGCCACCGAGATCACCCGGCGGATTCGTGCCACCGCGGCGGCTGTTTCGGTCCCGGCCCCACCCTCGGCGGGCAAACATCTGCGTGGGTCCCTGGTCATCGGCGCCATCGCTCTTCTTGTGATGATGGCCATCGGTGGGGGAACCATGTGGTTCGTGAGTCGCTCGCCGGAGCCTGCGCGTCCCGCCGCAGCCCGGTCCTTGGCCCAGGTCAGACCCTCACCGGCGGCGACGGCGACGTCATCGACGACATCAGGGCTGGCGACCGCAGACCTCGTGCCGGCGACCCCGACATCCGGGAGCCTGACCGATGTCGTGACCGCGCGCGAATCACCACGGATCGCAGCGGCCGGACTGTTGCAGTCGTTGGTGGACGCGCGAGCACTGGCTTATGCAGCGCGCAACCCCGCTCTCCTGGATCTGGTCTATGCGCCCGGGGCAACAAGGGCCGACGCTGACCGGAGCAACCTCGGCACCGCGCTGGAGAGAGGGGCGACATACCTCGAGCTGAGGTTTGTTGTGAAAGATGCGGTCTATCTGGACGGGACGTCCGACACGGCCCGGGTCCGCGCCACCATCGTCACGCCGGCCTACGAGACCGGCCAGCCGGACGGGCGCAGGGTCGTGCATCCGCAAGAAACGGTTGGGCCTTCGATCTTCACTCTGAGCCTGACCCGTGACGGCTGGCGAATCCTGGCGCTTGCATTGCCCTAGGGTCGCGGGTCGCGGGCCTTGGCATGTCCATGTCGAGACACGATCGCGGGCAGGTGGTTGAACCGACGCTCCATTGAGATACTCGCACGCATGGGTGACACGGTGATCGGTCCGCACTCGAGCCTCGGGCGGGGTGCACTCGCCCTGCGAGGGGTGCACGTGCTGATCGCTGCGGGCGAGATCGCCAGCCTCATCTACTTGTGGACCTGCGCGCTCACAGGGCGCCGTGACCGAGCCCTCAACGCCGCCCTGGTGATGCTCTCGACAGAGGGTGCCGGACTCGTCGTTGGTTGTGGGGACTGTCCATTGGGGCCGCTACAGGAACGCGTAAGAGATCCAGTTCCGCTCTTTGAGTTCGTGCTCAGTCCGCGGGCAGCCAAGCTGGCGGTACCGGCGCTGGCAGGGGTCACCTGCGTGGGCATGGTCGTGCTCATAGTGCGGGGGCCAGGACCACGAGCTGGTTGAAACTGGTGGCGGGACGGCTGTTGCTTAGGACTCTACGAGCATCGATGCACGGGCTTGGCATCACGTTTCGGACATTCGTCGACCAGCTTCTTTGACCGGCCGGGATCGGCGCGTTCTCAGCTAGTGTCGACCAGCCAGCGCATCGCGCTCTCGATGGTGTCGTGATCGAAGACGAACCCGGAAGCGGTCAGCACGCTGGGCAGCCCGCGCTGGCTGCCCAGGATGTCGCTGGCGAACTCGCCCAGGAGCACCTTGAGCGCCAGTGTGGGGGCTGGCAGCACTGCCGGACGGCCAAGCACAGCCCCGAGGGCTTTCATCACCTCGGCCTGGCGCAAGGGCTGAACGCTGACGAGGTTGACCGGGCCGCTGAGGTCCTGGTCGATGAGATGGGTCAGTGCCCGAACCTCGTCGTGCAGCGTGATCCAGCTCCAGTACTGCCGCCCCGAGCCGAGCGGGCCGGCCAGGCCGAACCGGGCGAGACGGAGGACTCGCTCCATGGCGCCACCGAGGGGTGCCAGGACGAGCCCGGTGCGCGCGTGGACGACGCGGAGGCCCGCCTTCTGAGCTGGTCCGGTGGCGGCCTCCCATGCGCGGACGACATCCGCCAGGAAGCCATGCCCCATCTCGCTGTCCTCGGTGAGCACCTCGTCGCCGCGGTCACCGTAGGCGCCCATGGCCGAACCGCTCACGAGCGCGATGGGCTCCCCGAGATCGGCCAGCGCCGTGGCGATGGTGGCCGTGCCGTCAACGCGCGAGGAAAGGATCTCGTGCTTGTATGCCGTCGTCCACCGATGGTCGCCCACGCCGGCTCCTGCGAGGTGAACAACAGCCGTGACGCCCGACAGCTCACGAGGGTCCAGCGTTCGCGTCGCGGGGTTCCACCGGATCTCGTGGCTGGCCCGCGGTTGGCTGCGGACCAGGTGCACGACCTCGTCGCCCCGGGCCCGCAGGAACGTAGACAACGCGCTTCCGATCAGTCCAGTAGCACCGCTGATGGCAACGCGCTGAACCCTCGGGCTGTGTGCAGACATGGAGCTGTGCGACATACGACGAGGTTTTCTAGAGGCCAAGGGAGGCCTCGAAGGCTCCCTCTTCAAGGCGGGTCTTCATCGACATCAGGAACCGTGCTGCGTCCGCGCCGTCAACCACCCGGTGGTCGTACGACAGCGCCAGATAGACGATGGAGCGGATCGCGATCGTCTCGCCACCGTCGTTGTCCTTGACCACCACGGGACGCTTGACGACCGCACCGGTTCCGAGGATGGCGACGTTGGGCTGGTTGATGATCGGGGTGTCGAACAGTGCTCCGCGGCTGCCGGTGTTGGTGAGCGTGAAGGTGCCCCCAGCGAGCTCATCGGGGGAGACCTTGTTCGTACGGGTCCGTTCGGCCAGGTCGGCGATCTTGCGTGACAGGCCGGCGATATTGAGGTCACCGGCATCTCTGATCACCGGCACGAGCAGGCCGCGTTCGGTGTCGACCGCGACGCCCAGATTCTCGGAGCCGTGATAGGTGATC
Source organism: Dermatophilaceae bacterium (assembly GCA_035654835.1). Classification (GTDB taxonomy): domain Bacteria; phylum Actinomycetota; class Actinomycetes; order Actinomycetales; family Dermatophilaceae; genus UBA4719. The sequence goes on from DASRVZ010000136.1 coordinate 22,161, forward strand.
TGGTCACCCTCGACGCTGGAGTTGACGGTCGGGTGGGCCTTGAGAGCCTCGACCGCAGCGAGAGCGAAGAATGGCAGGAAGCTCAGCTTCGCGCCCTCACGGGCCTCGAAGTCGCGCTTGGCCTTGTCGCGAAGTCTGGCGATCTTGGTCACGTCGACCTCAACCACCGTGGTGAGCTGCGCCGAGACCTGCAACGACTCGACCATGCGCGCAGCGATGACCTTGCGCAGTCGGCTCATCTTCTCGGTCGTCCCGCGTTTGGGCGAGACCGTCGGGCCACCGCCCGTAGTCAAGGCGATCGGCGCCGATGCGCTGGCTGGGACCGCAACGGCCGTCACCGCGGCCAGAGCAGCCGAGGCAGCATCGAGTACGTCCTGCTTGCGGATCCGACCGCCGACGCCGGTGCCCCTGAGTGTGGCGAGGTCGATGCTGCTGTCGCTGGCGAGCTTGCGTACCAACGGTGTCACATATGCCGAGGCGTCAGCCGCGCTGGAGGTCGGCGCCAGCGCACCGGCGGTGGAGATCGGTGCCGCGGCTGGCGAAGCAGAGTCAGCAGGCGCAGGCGCAGGCGCAGGCGCGGCATAGGCAGGCGCGGGCGGGGTTGCAGGCATCGGTGGGGTCGGTGCGGGTTCTTCAACCGGCGCAGTCGGCGCCGGTGCCTGGACAAGAGCAGCCGGTGCTGGCTCTTGCACCGGCTCGGCGACGCGGGGTGCCTCTCCATCCTGGCCACCGATGATGGCCAGATCGGCGCCCACAGCGACGGTCTCGTCCTCGCCGACCAGGATCTTGGTGACGGTGCCGGCGACCGGGGAGGGTATCTCGGTGTCGACCTTGTCGGTCGAGACCTCGAGCAACGGCTCGTCACGCTCGATCTGGTCACCTTCGGCCTTGAGCCAACGGCTGACTGTGCCCTCGGTCACCGACTCGCCCAGAGCCGGCATCCTCACGGTGGTGCCTGCGGCCGGCACTGCGGCCGGCTCCTCGGCCGGCTCTGCGGCGACGGGTGCCTGAGCGGGCTCCTGAGCCATCGGTCGCGGTGCCTCTTCCTGCGCGGGCGGGGCGATGGGGGGCTGCTC
>DASRVZ010000137.1:0-11039 GCA_035654835.1 Dermatophilaceae bacterium
GATGGCACCGTTGACCGAGAGCAGGTCGCTGCGCTCCATGCCTGGGCCGCGCGGACGCGCGCCGACGAGCAGTGCGAGGTTGACGCCTTCGAACATCGTGTTCGGGTCGTCGCCGATCTGGACACCGGCCAGCGTCGGGAAAGCGCAGTCGTCGAGCTCCATGACGACGCCCTCGAGAGCCTTCAGCGCCGGCGTGATCTCGAGCAGCCGCAGCTCCACGGGAGTGTCAGGACCGAACAGCTTGCCGCTGGCGATGTGGAAGAGCAGGCTGTAGCCGATCTGGCCTGCGGCGCCGGTGATGGCGACCTTGATGGGAGTTGTGCTCACTTTTGTGCCCTTCGGCTGGCGCCCCTTCGGGCGAGGTGGATGAGGTCCTCGTCGACGTTAGCAGCGCGGCCGCTCGGGCTCGCAGGGTGCCCGCGACTGGTTCCTCACACTTGCGCCGCCGACCCTCGGTCGCGGGAGTGAGCACCCGGGATACCAAAGTATCTTGATGTCAAGGTAATCTTGGGCCACTTCAGTTGAGACCGTGAAGACAGCCAGCCGCCGAACCGAGGAGTCACACGCATGAGCAAGATCAAGGTGAAGAACCCCGTCGTCGAGCTCGACGGTGACGAGATGACGCGGATCATCTGGCAGTTCATCAAGGATCGCCTGATCCACCCGTACCTGGACATCGACCTCAAGTACTACGACCTGTCGATCCAGAAGCGCGACGAGACCGACGACCAGATCACGGTCGACGCGGCGAACGCCATCAAGAAGTACGGCGTTGGCGTCAAGTGCGCGACCATCACCCCCGACGAGGCCCGGGTCAAGGAGTTCGGCCTGAAGAAGATGTGGCCCTCGCCCAACGGCACGGTCCGCAACATTCTCGGCGGCACCATCTTCCGTGAGCCCATCGTCATCAGCAACATCCCGCGTCTGGTGCCGGGCTGGACCAAGCCGATCATCATCGGCCGTCACGCGTTTGGCGACCAGTACAAGGCCACCAACTTCAAGGTTCCCGGTGCCGGCAAGGTCACGATCTCGTGGCACCCGACGGACTCGTCCGCCTATGAGCCGATCGAGCTGGAGGTCGTCGACATCCCGGCCGAAGGCGGTGTGGTCATGGGGATGTACAACTTCAACAAGTCCATCGAGGACTTCGCCCGGGCGTCGCTGACCTACGGCCTGGAGCGCAAGTACCCGGTCTACCTCTCGACCAAGAACACCATCCTCAAGGCCTATGACGGCGCCTTCAAGGACATCTTCCAGGCAGTGTTCGACTCCGAGTTCAAGGATGCGTATGACGCTGCAGGTCTGACCTACGAGCACCGCCTGATCGACGACATGGTGGCGGCGTGCATGAAGTGGGAGGGCGGATACGTCTGGGCCTGCAAGAACTACGACGGTGACGTGCAGTCCGACACCGTGGCTCAGGGCTACGGTTCGCTCGGCCTGATGACGTCGGTGCTGATGACCCCGGACGGCAAGACCGTCGAGGCCGAGGCTGCGCACGGCACTGTCACCCGGCACTTCCGCCAGCATGAGCAGGGCAAGCCGACCTCCACCAACCCGATCGCCTCGATCTACGCGTGGACCGGTGGCCTCAAGCATCGCGGCAAGCTCGACGGGACTCCCGAGGTCACGGCCTTCGCCGAGACCCTCGAGCGCGTCTGCGTCCAGACCGTCGAGGAGGGCAAGATGACCAAGGACCTCGCCCTGCTTGTCGGCCCGGACCAGGCCTTTCTGACCACCGAGGAGTTCCTGGCCGCGATCGACGAGAATCTCGCGGCAGCGTTGGCCTGACCCGACCTGCTGACCTGGCGGCGCGGCGTACCGATGGGGTACTCCGCGCCGCTGTGTTGTGGGTATCACTCGGCCTTTCGGTCACCGCGCGGCGACGATTGGTCAAGACACAGTCACTGAACAGTCAAGTCTGCGTATGTTTGCTAGGTATTTGGCACTAGCGTCATCCACGCTGATTGCATGACATCACGATCAGGATTCCTCGTGCGGCGCATCGCTCTCGTGGCCAGCCTGTTAGTCGGCCCGGGGCTCGTCGTGACGGCTGCTCCGGCACAGGCCTACACCCCCAGCGCCACCACGGTCGCGGCGTTTGAGGCGCGGGTGATCTACCAGATGAACGTCCAGCGGACGAGGTACGGTCGCGCCAAGCTCGCGGCCAACTCGTGTCCGGACTATTACGCCGAGCGCTGGGACTCCTACCTGGCGCGCACCTGGACCTTTTACCACCAGTCGATGTATACGGTCCTGAGAGGCTGCCACGCCACGCGCGCGGCTGAGAACCTGGCGCGAGGCTATACGACCGCCGACCGCACGGTGGCTGCATGGATGGCCTCGCCCGGGCACCGCGCCAACATCCTTGACGGTCGTCTGACCCGGGTCGGCGTGGCTGCGGTCTACGCCCGTGGCCAGTGGGTCGTCACCGCGGACTTCACCCGCCCCTGAGGGGACATCGCGGCTGGCCTCAGCCGCGTTGTCCTCCCATCCGGACGGGGCGGGTGGCGTCAGGACTCGCGCCGGGCTGACCCTCCCGCAGTGACTGCGAAGATGTCCGGTGCACTGAAACCGTTGTCCGCAAAGGCGTGTATGACGGCCGACGTCACCTCGGCCGAGATGCTGGCCGGCACCAGCGCGATGGCGGAGCCGCCGAATCCACCGCCGGTCATTCTGGCCCCCAGTGCCCCGTGAGCCGTTGCCGTCTCGACTGCGATGTCGAGCTCGGCGCAGGAGACCCGGCGCGGTCAACCTCCCTAAGGATCGCTTCCTGTCGCTGTCGTGCCAGCACGCGGTCTCCCTTGTCCATCGGCCCGGTCCGTGGGCAATTCTTCGAGGACCGCCGCGCGAACGCGCCACACGATCACCTGACAGAATGACGCGCATGCCCGCGCACGAAAGCCCGCAGACCCAGCACAAGCCCCGTCTGCTCTCCGGTATGCAGCCGACGCACGATTCATTGCACCTTGGCAACTACCTCGGCGCGCTGGTCAACTGGGTCACGATGCAGGACACGCACGACGCCTTCTACGCCGTGGTGGATCTGCACGCGATCACGGTCGAGGTTGCGCCGGCGACGTTGCGCGAGCGGACCCGTCGGACAGCCGCGCAGTACCTCGCAGGTGGGGTGGATCCCGAGCGGGCCACCGTCTTCGTGCAGAGCCACATCAGTGAGCACGCCGAGCTTGCTTGGGTCCTGGCCTGTCTCACCGGCTTCGGTGAAGCCAGCCGGATGACGCAGTTCAAGGACAAGGCCGGCAAGAAGGGCGCCGATGGCACGACCGTGGGCCTGTTCAACTACCCGGTGCTCATGGCAGCGGACATCCTGCTGTATGACGCGGACCAGGTCCCTGTCGGCGAGGACCAGCGCCAGCACCTTGAACTGACCCGCGACCTGGCTGGGCGGTTCAACACGCGCTACGGCCGGACCTTCACCGTCCCGGAACCCCACATCGTCAAGGCCACCGCCAAGATCCATGACCTGCAGGATCCCACGTCGAAGATGAGCAAGTCGACGCAGAGCCAGAGTGGCGTGATTGACCTGCTCGAGGATCCCAGGATCATCGCCAAGAGGATCAAGTCCGCCGTGACGGATGGTGCGCGCGATATTCGCTTCGACGAGGCAGAGAAGCCTGGTGTCTCCAACCTGCTGAGCATCCTCGGTGCGCTGTCGGGGCGCTCGATCGAGGACCTCGAGGCGGACTACGTCGGCAAGGGTTACGGCGACCTGAAAAAAGACGTCGCCGAGATCGTCGTCGACCTCGCCACGCCGTATCGCGACCGCACCCTTGAGCTGTTGGCCGACCCGTCCGAGCTCGACCGGATCCTTGCTGAGGGCGCTGAGCGGGCCAGGGATGTTGCCAGCGCCACGCTGGCGCGGGTCTATGACCGCGTCGGTTTCCTGCCGAGCAAGCGATAGTCGACGGCGTGACGATGATCAGCGTGTCCATCGCCATCCCAGCCCCGTTTGCCGACGAGCTCCAGGGGCTGCGTGCGTCTTTCGGAGATCCGTTGGCCGAGGCGATCCCATCTCACGTCACGCTGCTTTCGCCGACGGAGGTCGATCATGACCTGATGCCCGAGATCCACGAGCACCTCGAACGGATAGCGGCCGCGCAGCAGCCGTTCGTGATGTTGTTGCGCAGCACCGGAACGTTCCGCCCCATCTCGCCGGTGGTCTTTGTCCAGGTCGCCGGCGGCATCGGCGAGTGTGAGCAGATTGAGCTGGCCATCAGAACCGGCCCGTTGAAGCGGGTTCCGCAGTTCTACTATCACCCGCACGTCACGGTTGCCCACCACGTCGATGAGGCGGCAATGGATCGTGCTTTCGACGAGTTGGCCTCGTACCAATGCTCATTCGAGGTGGGAGCCTTCCGCCTCTACGAGCATGACGCCGATCTCGTGTCGCACGTGGTGCGCACGTTCGACTTCAGCCGAGGACCGCAATCCGGCTCAGCCCGCCTGTCGTGACGCAACAGCTCGCTCGGTTGCGGGAGACCCGGCCTTGGCGAGCGTGGAAGCGATACGGCGACGCACGCGGCAATATCCTGGCGGCTGGCGTCAGCTTCTTCGCGTTCTTCTCGGTCTTCCCCGCCGTAGCCCTCGCGTTCACGGTGTTCGGGTTCGTCCTGCGAGGCCACCCCGAGCTGCTGAGCTCGATCGCTGACCAGCTGAACCAGTACCTCCCGGGCTTCGTCAAGGATGCACAGCATCCCAACGGAATCATCGAGATGCACGCTCCGGGCGCCTCGGCCCTGACGATCGCCGGAGTCATCTCCTTCGTCACCCTGGTGCTGGCTGGGTTGGGCTGGGTGGGGGCGGTCCGTGACGGGATCCGCGCCGTCTTCGGCCTTCAGGGATCCGGGGGCAGCCTGGTCACCAACAAGCTCCGAGACCTCGGTGTGCTCTCCACACTGGGGCTGGGCATTGCACTGTCCGCCGTGCTGACCGGTGTGGTCGGTACCGCTGCCGGCTGGATCGCCGAGCGGATCGGCATGTCCGGTCAGGGATGGGTCCTCGCCCTTGCAGGGCTCGCCGTGAGCATCCTGGTGGACACTGGTCTGATCGTGCTCCTGCTGCGGGTGCTCTCGGGGGTGTCCGTGCCTTGGCGCGAGCTGCTCGGGGGCGCGTTGGTGGGCGGCGTCGGGCTCAGCCTCCTGAAGCTCTCGGCCGCTGTCTTGTTGCCGCTGCTGACCGCCAACCCGTTGTTCGCCTCCTTCGCCGTCGTGGTCGGCCTATTGATCTGGCTCAACCTGATCGCGCGGCTCACCCTGATCTCCGCGGCGTGGGCGGCCAACGACATCGCTGAGATTCATGGCACTGAGATGTATGGCACTGAGATTCACGGCCAACAGCAGCATGCACCGGCGCAGGGCACAGCCACGGTCGCCATACCGTCAACAACCGCGGCACGTGGTGTATCAATGCCGACGTTTGGTACCCGGTCCGCCGACGCAACGACGTTGGCTGCGGGCGCCGTTCTTGGCGCCGCTGGGGCGGTGGCAGCCGGGGCTCTGCTCCGGGGCATGCGGTCACTGCGCGGTCTCACCAAGCGCTGAGTCTCACCCAGCGCTGAGACGGGTGACGGTGACGGGGTGGCGGCCCGGAAAGCAGGGGGTCTGACCGAGCCGCCACCGTCAATGCACCCCGAGCATTGCGCGGCCTTCACCGCTAGCTCCAACCGTCCGCAGCTGCGCGCCTGTGGAAGTTGGGTGCACGAAACAAGTCTGTTTGCCGTGGATCGGCGCGTCATCCAGCAAAAGGGTGAGAGCGGCTCGCCCAGAGGCTTCAGGCTCAGGCCGGGTGAGACCCAACCTCAGCCTCGAACGAGTCTGGTTCAGCTCCGTCTGCTGGCGATGCTGCGCGCCGCAAAGGCGCCCACCAACGCCATGCCGCTGAGCAGACCAGCCGCACCGATCCACGGCTGGAGCGCTGGCAGCCGGAGCAAGGTTGGCCAGCCGAGGACTGCGGCGCCGGGCGCTGCAGGCGTGCCTCCTTCGCTCGAGCCGGCACCCGATGCCGAGGTCAGCCCTTGCCTCGTCACGCTTCCCGGCTCGACCAGCTGGCCGATCGGGGTGACCTGGGTGCCATGCGCGAACGCCCAGTCCAGCAGGGCCGCGGTGGGACGCCAGCTGCCGTTGGGGCTGGCCATCTCGGTCACGATGTAGGTCTTGCCCGCGCGGGTCGCCGCGGCGATGAAGGTCTGCCTGGCGGCGATCGTGTAGCCGTTCTTGACGCCGATCGCACCCTCGTAGTTGTAGAGCAGCGTGTTGTGGTTGTTGATTCTGAACGCTGGCAGCATCGTGCCGTCGCTCGACCTGCCGCCGGGGACGGCAGCCGTCTTGGTACTGACGTAGCCGCGGAAGTCGGGGAGCTTCATGGCCGCGCGACCGATCAGCGCCAAGTCGTAGGCGCTGGTGGTCTGGCCCGGTTTGTCCAACCCGCTGGGGTCTTTGGCCACGGTGTCGAAAGCGCCGAGGTCTTCTGCTGTTGCGTTCATCTCGGTCAAGGTCACCGCGGCGCTCTGGTTGGCACGCGCCAGGGCGTACGCCGCATCGTTTCCCGAGGCTATCAGCAGCCCCCGAAAGAGCGTTGGGACGCTGTATGCCGTCCCGGCGAGGATGCCGATACGGCTCCCTTCCACCCGAACGTCTTCGGGTTTCACCATGATCTTGGCGCTCGCATCGAGGCGGGGGATCAGCGTCAGAGCGGTGAGCGCCTTGAGCGTGCTGGCCGGAAGTCGCGGTGTGTGTGGAGCCCTGGCGACCAGGATCTGTCCGGTGTCCATGTCCGCGATCAGGAATGAGGCGCCCGGCATGGCGGGAGGCGGTGGAACCCCTGGCCCAAGGTTGACGATGACGCCGGGCTGCGCGAGCTGGGCACCGCCGGTGGGATCTGTGACGGCAGGGCCGCTTGAGGCGGGGACAAGGCGCGCCGGGACAATGCCAAGCGCGTGCGCCGACGACGTTGCACCGACCATGCCCAACGCCCCCGCAGCGGTGAGCGAGAGGCTCAGGGCGAGGGCGCTGACGGCATACCGCGGAGCAATCATCTGACGTGAAGCGTAACGGTTGCCGATCCGAACACAGGTCAGACACCACCGGGTTGAGCCGTCGGCTACCGTCTGGCTCATGACTGACGAGGGTGGCCGGCCGGAGACGGCGATCGACGGGTTCTGGGCGGTGATTCCGGCAGGGGGCGCGGGCACGCGACTGTGGCCCGTGTCGCGGTCGTCGTCGCCGAAGTTTCTGCACGATCTGACGGGCGCCGGACGCACGTTGCTGCAGGCGACGTGGGACCGGCTCGAGCCGCTGTGTGGCGACCACATCATGGTGGTGACCGGCGTTCTGCACGAGTCGGCCGTTCGAGCTCAGCTCCCCGGACTGGCCCGGGCCAACCTCGTCGCCGAGCCCTCGCCGCGTGACTCGATGGCAGCGATCGGGTTGGCGGCGGCAATGCTCGAACGTCGTGACCCGGATGCGGTGATCGGCTCGTTTGCCGCGGACCATGTCATCGGCGAGCCCAAGATCTTTGCCGACGTGGTTCGCGAGGCGGTCGAGGTCGCGAGGACTGGCTACGTGGTCACCATCGGCATCGAACCGACCCGTCCCGCAACAGGTTTTGGCTACATCCACGTCGGTGAGCGCCTGGCTGTCCCGGGCGCTCCGAGTGCTCGCAAGGTCAGTTCTTTCGTGGAGAAGCCTGACCAGGTGAGAGCGCAGGCCTATCTGGACGCCGGCGAATATCGTTGGAACGCCGGGATGTTTGTCGTCCGGGCGTCGGTCCTGCTTGATGAGCTGGCCGACCTCCATCCCGACCTGGCTGCCGGGCTGCGCGAGATCGCGGCGGAGCCGATCCGTCTGGCGGAGCTGTGGCCAGGGCTGACCAAAGTGGCCATCGACCATGCCGTGGCTGAGCCTGCCGCAGCCAGGGGCCGGGTCGCCGTGGTGCCCGGCGGCTTCACCTGGGACGACGTGGGCGACTACGCCGCGCTGGGTTCGTTGCTGCCCGACAACCCGGCCCTGCCCGGCCTGAAGATCCTGGGTGAGGCCGATCTGGTAATGGCCAAAGAGACGACGGGCTTGGTCGTCGCAGGAGCCGGACGGACCGTCGCGGTGCTCGGTCTGGACGACATCGTGGTTGTCGACACTCCGGATGCCCTGCTCGTCACGACGCGTGCCCACGCCCAGAACGTCAAGGTTCTCGTCGACCTGCTCAAGGCGACTGGGCGTGCCAACCTCACCTGATCCCGCGCGGACGTCGGGCTACCTGCCCACCTCGCGGGTCAGCGTCGGCGCTCGGTAGGCTCGTAGCCATGCCTGAAACACCCGTTGCCCGCAGCGAGTCCGACCTACCCATCGCCCGCGCCTATGACCAGCTGACGCTGGACGGCTTCGATGCAGCCGAGCGTCTGGGTGCGCCGGGCAAGTTCCCGTTCACTCGTGGCGTGTACCCGACGATGTACACGGGCCGGCCCTGGACGATGCGTCAGTACGCCGGGTTCGGCAACGCCAAGGAGTCCAACGAGCGATACCACCAGCTGGTCAAGGCCGGCACCGGTGGACTCTCCGTGGCTTTCGACCTGCCCACCCAGATGGGCTATGACTCGGACGAGGCGATCGCCAGCGGCGAGGTCGGCAAGGTCGGCGTCGCGATCGACTCCCTGGACGACATGCGCACGCTGTTCAGCGGGCTGCCGCTGGACAAGGTCAGCACATCGATGACGATCAACGCGCCGGCCGCGACCCTGCTGCTGATGTACCAGCTTGCGGCGGCCGACCAGGGCATCGCCGGCAACCAGCTGACAGGCACGATCCAGAACGACGTGCTCAAGGAGTACATCGCCCGGGGCACCTACATCTACCCGCCGAAGGAGTCCCTGCGTCTGATCAGCGACATCTTCTCCTACTGCCACAAGGAGATGCCGCGCTGGAACACGATCTCCATCTCCGGCTACCACATGGCAGAGGCCGGTGCCACGCCCGCTCAGGAGATCGCGTTCACCCTGGCAAACGCCAAGGAGTACGTCCGCACCGCTTTGGCCGCAGGCCTTGACATTGACGACTTCGCGCCGCGGCTCTCCTTCTTCTTCGTGGCCCGCACGACCCTGCTTGAAGAGGTCGCCAAGTTCCGGGCGGCCCGTCGCATCTGGGCGCACATCATGAAGGACGAGTTCGGCGCCAAGAATCCCAAGTCCCAGATGTTGCGCTTCCACACCCAGACCGCCGGGGTGCAGCTGACCGCACAGCAGCCTGAGGTCAACATGGTGCGTGTCGCACTGCAGGGCCTGGGCGCCGTCCTTGGAGGCACGCAGTCGCTGCACACCAACTCCTTTGACGAGGCCCTCGCGCTTCCGAGCCAAAAGGCTGCCCGCCTGGCGTTGCGCACCCAGCAGGTCATCGCCTACGAGACCGACGTGTGCAAGACGGTCGACCCGTTCGCCGGGTCCTATGTCATGGAGTCCATGACCAATGACCTTGAGGTTGCGGTGATGCAGCTCATGGAGCAGATGGAGACCCGCGGCGGCGCGGTGGCTGCGATCGAGCAGGGATTCCAGAAGGCCGAGATCGAGCAGTCTGCATACCGGATCGCCCTGGAGATCGATGGGGGTGACCGGACCATCGTCGGCCTGAACAAGTTCACCGTCGACGAGGAAGAGTCCTTCGAGCCGCTCCGCGCTGACCCCATGATCGAGGCTGACCAGTGCGAGCGTCTGGCGGTGCTTCGCAGGGAGCGGGACAACGACGACGTATCGCGAGCGCTGGACTCCGTGCGCACCGCCGCGGCGGGCACGGACAACGTCCTCCTGCCCATGAAAGAGGCTCTGGCCGCTCGCGCCACGGGCGGCGAGGTCGCCCACGCGTTGCGAGACGTCTGGGGCACCTACGTTCCGAACGACGCCTTCTGACGCGTTCAGCAAACATGGCGGTCCTGCGCGAGACTGTGGCGACCCTGGAGGACGAGCTCGTCGCCTTCCGTCGTGACCTCCACGCGCACCCTGAGCTGGCGGGCGACGAGGTCCGCACGACAGCCGTCGTCTCGGCCAGGCTGAGTGCCGCTGGTATTCGCGTGCGGATGCTCGCGGGCAGCGGACTGGTGGCGGACATCGGGCTGGCCGACCCGGCATACCGCGTGGCTCTGAGGGCGGACCTGGACGCGTTGCCGATCATCGAGCGAACCGGCCTGGCGTTCGCCTCTCAGAGCAACGGCGTCTGCCATGCGTGCGGTCACGATGTCCATGTTGCGGCCGTCCTGGGTGCAGGTCTGGCGTTGCAGCATCACGTCGACTCCCTTGTGGCACAGGGGATCGGAGTGCGTCTGATCTTCCAGCCCGCTGAGGAGATCGTTCCTGGCGGAGCGCAGGATGTCATTGCCCAGGGTGGCCTCAAAGGGGTCGACCGCATCTTCACCGTCCATTGCGACCCGTCTCTGGACGTAGGTCGGGTGGGGCTGCGAGAGGGCCCGGTCACCGCTGCCGTCGATGGGGTCACCGTCACGTTGAGTGGACGCGGCGGGCACACCGCCCGGCCGCAGCTGACCCAGGATCTGACCTACGCGCTCGCCAAGGTCGTCACCGACGTCCCCGCGGTGCTGGCGAGGCGGGTCGATCCGCGGGCCGGCCTGGTGATGGTGTGGGGGAGCATCCACTCGGGCAGCGCCCAGAACGTCATCCCGTCGAAGGGGATCGTCGACGGGACCTTGCGGATGCTCGATACGCAGGTGTGGGAGGACATCGGGCCCTTGCTGGAGGAGGTCGTGCAGGCCGTCTCGCGCCCCTACGCCGTGTCCGCGAAGGTCGACCACGTCCGTGGGGTCCCCCCGGTGGTCAACGACCCCGCCTGCGTCGAGATCCTGCGTCGCGCAGCTCTTGCGGCGCTCGGCCCCGACGCCGCGCAGTCGACCCCGCAGTCGTTGGGCGGCGAGGACTTCGCCTGGTACCTGCAGGAAGTGCCCGGGGCCCTGGCCAGGTTGGGGACGCGCACTCCGGGCGGTGAGACCTATGACCTGCACCAAGGCGACCTCGTGGTGGACGAACG
>DASRVZ010000138.1:0-3913 GCA_035654835.1 Dermatophilaceae bacterium
TGCCCTCGAAATGGACCGGCGGATGGGCGCGGTCACCCACCAGGTGGAGACGCTCGCCGCGTGGAGCTGGCATCGGGCCCACCGCGGCGGCCCGACGGATGGACAGACGTCACCCTCAGCCACCCGCCTCGCCGATGAGGCGCGCGCACTGGCCCGGCGCATCGGTCATCGCCGCGTGCTCCGGGACCTCGACGCCGACCCGGCTCCGCATGCCGAGCGTGCACCCCTGCCCAACGGCCTGACCGAGCGAGAGGTCGACGTGCTCCGCTTGGTCGCGGACGGGCTGTCCAACCGGGAGATCGGCGAACGGCTGTTCATCAGCGCCAACACCTCGGCCAACCATGTGCGCAGCATTCTCATCAAAACCGCCGCGCCCAACCGCACCAAGGCCGCGGTCTTCGCCACTGAACACGGTCTGCTCTAGCCACTGACCGCGCATCGTCTACATCGGTGCGAAAGTGCCGTCCGGAGACAACGTCCCGGACAACTCCATGATCGCATCGGCCGGGATGCCGGCCCGGATGGCCGCCGTGCGGATCGCCTCGACGTCGTCGGCCTCGTATAGGCAGAATGTCTTGCGCTTATCCGAGGACAGGAAGGACCTGAGCCAGCGCACACCAGCCTCGTCATTGATCCGGTTGATCGCCGCAGCCGTCTCCGGGGCGACCTCCAACTGGTCGGCAAACCGTCGCTCCACCATGAATACGGGCATCCGCGTCCTCTCGATCACTAGCCTCAGCCTCCTCCGGGAGGCCCCCGATCGGAAGTGTCAACTATTCCAACATAGACGGCTGGAACGGCCTCCATTAACCGTGACGGCTCGGCACCCGAGCCTCAGTCGGGGGCCTTGCGAATGCGCCCCACCTCGACAACGGCCGCTCGACCCCGCCTGGAACAAGCTCAAGGTCACCGCACGCAGGTCATCATCTCAGCCGGGGGACTGGGCACCGGTGTGATCTCACCAGCGGGGTTCCGGCGGCATTCACCGCCGCGGCTGTAGTCGCACTCGCGACCGCAGTCCTAGGGTCCACGATCAGTCGAGCGCGGTCCTGAGCTCGGCGCGGCAGGTCCTTGGACAAGTCGGGCGGGAGCGCCTCGTCCGCCACGAACGCGACGCGCTCCTGGTGCCTCGGTCACGACGTACATTATCGAGGCGTTTGTGGCCATGTCGTCGGCGGTCCAACGACGTTCGCGAGCAACCCAGCGCTTGGGCTGATCGGTGATCAACGGGTCAGCGAAGGAGATCGTCGCGGCGACTACCTCGGCGAATTCCTCCGGTAGGTGCTCGCCGTACTGGCCGAGGCTGCTGCGGTAGGCGGTGTAAGCGCGGGACCGCAACAGCACGAGGTTCCCGACGACATCGGACAGTGGTCGCAACTCAACCCCGCGAAACAGCGCAGTCGTCATGAGGGCATCACGAGCACTGGCGTAGCCGACGTCGGATGACCCCGTCAGCGTCTGCACATCGGCATAATCGCGAACGCGGGTGTTCGCCGGGCCCAGCTCGATAGCCGTCGCGATCTTCTCCGCCAGCACCGTCTCGATTGGGTAGCCAAGGACCCTGACCGGCGCAACACCCGTCCGGAGCGCCGGCAGTTCCACGACCTGCGGTGGGGGCGTGATCGGGTCGCCAAAGTTGATGTCCAAGCGAAGTTTGACCATGGCCGTCGCGATTCGGGCGTCCATCGTGACGCGGACCCCTGAGTAGTGCGCCTCCTCGCGGATCGTCCGCGAAGCAACCGTGTCGGTCAGGAACTCGACGCCATCATCAGGGTCGGGCAGCCCCCCGACCTCGGCGACCCTTGCCGCGACTGCGGCTTCGTCATGGCCCATGTTGCGTGCCAAGGCATCCGCATCGGCGGTGGGACGACGCTGTCCGAAGGCGGCCAGCAGCATCCCACCCTTGAGGACGAAGTCGCCCGCGTACGCCGACCGGCTCAGCCTGGCGAACCACCGCTCGATCACATACAAGGTAAGCACCTCCTGGGTGCCCCGCCTCTCGCGGCGGGCGTGGTTCTGAAGGTCGAGATACGCGCGCCCCGCCGCGGTCTCGCGCGTCGGGCGGCTCAACGCGCGCTCGCCACGTCGAGCGCCAGACGCATCGGGCCGTACACGTCAAGGGCAGCCGCATACTCCAGCAGCAGCGGCGGACGCGCACCGTGGCCTGAGAGGTATCGAAACAACGCGGCATGGGCGAGCGGCTCCCCCAACCGGTGACGCAGCCGCATCAGGTCAACCACCGTGCGCGGCGCGTCGTACACCCGCACCATCTCCCCCGGCGCAGCCTCGACGTCACCGAGCCCCAGTTCGAACGTCGTCTCATCGAACCGGAAGACCCTCGTCGGAGGATGGTCAATGCGCGGCACATGCGACCGCTTCGACACAGCCACCTGGACCCTCACCGGAAGCTCATCGGTCAGGTCATGCACCACCGCCGCCGACACACAGCACACGATCGCCCGGGGCACCCGGTATGCAACCGCTAACAGGTCCGGGTACGACGCTGCCGGGGCATCAGCCAGCCGGAATACCCCTCTCGAAAGTTCGGTGATCTCCCCCGCATCCCGCCACCCGTACAGCTCGCGCGGGTGCACACCACGAGCCAAAGCGGTCGCGGTCGTGAAGGTGCTCGGCAATCCCGAGAGCTGACCCGTCATGGACTAAATACTGACACGCTTGCTAGTTACGTGCAAGGTATTTATCCACCCAGTGACTTGCTGGAGTGGGCTGCGCGTAGGTGCACTTCAGTGTGCTGCCCACGCGAACAACTTCGCTCGCCCATCCGATGTCCGGACCACCTGCGCTCGCCCGGGCAGAGTAACGGTTGCGCATCAGATGACCCTTTGACGCGCCCCGCAGAGTCAAGGGGTCTGTGGACGCGGCGCTCGTCCAGCTCCGTCTGCTGGCGTTCATCGCGGTGGTGTTCGGCGCCGGCGGCGGACACCCCGGCGCCCTTCAGAGCGGTCATAAGGTGACTCAGGGCTATCCATCTGAGCCGACTACACTGGTGTGATGCAGTACCGCGACTCGCAGGGTGGTGCCCAGTACCCGCGTTCGCTGGGCGAGTTCCAGTCATGGTTCGCCACGGACGCGGACTGCTTGGACTATCTGGAGTGTCTGCGCTGGCCGGACGGGTTCGTCTGCCCGCGATGTGAGAATGTCGGGGGCTGGCGGGTCTCGGACGGCAGCTTCAAGTGCACCAGATGCAAGGCCCAGACGGCGGTGACGGCGGGCACGCTGTTCGACCGGCGTCGGACGCCGTTGACGGTGTGGTTTCAGGTCTGCTGGGAGTTCACCACGGCCAAGGACGGTGTCTCGGCGTTGGCGGTGAAGCGGACGTTGCAGATCGGCTCGTACCAGACCGCGTGGGCGATGCTGCACCGGCTGCGTTCAGTGCTGATCAGGCCCGGGCGAGAACTGCTGTCCGGGCAGGTGGAGGTCGACGAGACCTACATCGGTGGCGAGGAGGCCGGGCTGGCCGGCGGCCGGGCCAAGGGCAAGAAGGCGCTGGTCGCAGTAGCCGTGGAAGTGAAGTCTCCCCAGGGTTTCGGACGGTGCCGGATGCGCATCATTCCCGATGGGTCTGCCCGCACGCTGCACACATTCGTCACCGACAACGTCGCCTCAGGGTCCACCGTGATCACCGACGGATGGTCCGGTTACCTGGGCATCGACAAGGTCGGCTACGCGCATGATCGGCGCAGCCAACGCGCCGCCAAGGCCCTGGGCGAGGACATCGGCAAACTGCTGCCGGGAGTGCACCGCATCGCGGCCCTGGCCAAACGGTGGCTGCTTTCCACCCACCAAGGCGCGGTGCACATCGAGCACCTGCCTGGTTACCTGGACGAGTTCTGCTTCCGGTTCAACCGTCGCCGCTCACGCAGCCGCGGTCTGGTCTTCTACCGGGTGCTCC
>DASRVZ010000139.1:0-4961 GCA_035654835.1 Dermatophilaceae bacterium
GCCGCATAGATGACCGGGATGACCAGTAGTGCGGTGACCGCCGCGTTCGGGATCCCGAACGGCAGCCGAAAACCCATGTAGTCGAGGACGACCTCGTCCAGGAAAGCCACGAACAGGACACCAGCCTGGACGAGCCAGAACCGACCGGAGCTGACTGGCGGGCGCAGCTTGCGCACGGCGGTCAGGAGGTGTCGGGCGACAGGTTGGGGCGAGCGCGAGACGTCAGCGCTGGTCATCGCCCACACTCATTGGCCATCGCCGACGCTCAGCAGCTTGGTCGAGATGGCAAGCACGACCGCCTCGGTTCGTGAACCCACCCCCAGCTTGGCGTAGACGCTCGCGCAGTGGCGCTCCACGGTCCGCGGGCTGATGCCCAGCCGCGAGGCCAGCTCTCGGTTGTGCAGGCCCTCTGCGAGGAGTCTCAGGACTGCCAGCTCTCGCTCGGTCAGCGCGATCGGACCCGGCTCGTGCTGGCGTGACGCGATCAGCAGTCGGGCCGTCAGACCGGACTGGAGGACGGTCGCCCCGCCAGCAACGGCACGCACCGCCTCGACCAGCTCCTTGCCCGGGGCGGTCTTGCGCAGGTACCCCGCAGCCCCTGCCTCCAGGGCGCCGCGGACATACACGTCTTCGTCGTACGCACTGACCATCAGCACCCGCACATCAGGGTGGTCCCGGGTGAGCGCCCGGGTGACCTCGATGCCGTTCATCCCCGGAAGCCGGATGTCCATCAGCACCACGTCCGGGCGAAGCTGGTTGACCAGGGCAAGGGTTACCTCGCCGGACGCCGCCTCACCAACGACCTGCAGGTCGGGGTGCGCCTCCAGAATCTGGCGAGTGCCGTCGCGATGCAGCGCATGATCATCGACCACGACCACGCGGATCACCCCAGGCTCCATGACCACCATGGTCAACAGGCTACGCGGCGGGCTACGCGGCGTCTCACTGTGGATTGGCGGAGAACACCCACTGGCGTGGGTAAGAAGCGCCGTCACGCATGGGTGGAACACGGCTCGAGGATCGGACCACGATGAAGCAGGGCAACGTGGTCATCACCGGACGGTGAACGCGGGCCAAGCAGTTGACAGGGCAAGTTGAGGACGTTGACACGAGGAGCGACCGGAAGGTAGGTACGCCATGCAGGACCGTACGACGCACCCGGAGGATGTGCCCACAGCAGCTCCGCCTCCCGGAGACACGCTGGACGAACGCCAGGCATTCACCCGGCGCAAGATTCTCGCGACGTTGGGTATCACGGCGGCTGGCGGCGCCCTCGCGATGGTCAGCTACCGGGACGACGCACAGGCTGCCACCACGTCGAGGAAGGCAACCGCGATCACGGAGGCGAAGGCCGCCAAGCATGCGTGGTGCATGGTCATCGACCTGCGTGTCTGCGACGGGTGCAAGCTGTGCACCATCTCCTGCCAGCAGCGCCACCAGCTTCAGGAGGAGCAGACCTGGATCAAGGTCTACCCCATGAAGCACGAAGGTCAGACGTTCCCCATGCCGATCCCCAGCATGATGTGCGAGAACCCTCCGTGCATGTATGTCTGCCCGGTCGGCTCAACGTTCCGCACCGACGAGGGACTCGTCCTTGTCGATCAGGACACCTGTATCGGGTCCCGCGCCTGTATGGCGGCGTGCCCGTACGAGGCCCGTTACTTCAACTGGAAGGAACCACCTCCGGTCAAGAAGATGCCCTTTGCCGGCGACGCCGCAGATGCCGGTGCCGCAGCAGAAGGGCACCGTCGGAAAGTGCGTGTACTGCGCCGATCTGCTGCCGAACGGGGAGCTGCCCGCCTGCGTCTCCGGATGCCCGATGGGTGTGATCTACATCGGCGACCTTGTCACCGACGTCGCCGTCAACGGTCTGGGCGAGACCGTGGTGCTCTCCGAGTTCCTCCACAAGAACGGCGCCGCGCGCTACAAGGAAGAGCTCGGGACCAGCCCCCGCTGCTACTACATCGCCGGCCACGGCCAGAGCCTTGGAACCGGATCATGACCGCCACCGCCCTGACCACCAACGCCCTGACCACCAGCGTGCGCGAGGCTGCGCTGCGCCCCTTTGGCAAGCCCAGCCGCCTCTGGTGGCTCACCATCGTCGCTTTGGCCTTGGTGGTCGCGGCCGGCATCGCGGCCTGGGTCGTCCAGCTGCGGGACGGGATGGGAGTCGCGGGCTACAGCGACCAGGCGTTCTGGGCCATCTACATCGCCGACGTGATCACCTTCATCGGTGTCAGCTACGGCGGGGCCGTCATCTCGGCGATCCTGCGCCTGACTGGTGCGACCTGGCGGGCACCGCTGGTGCGCCTGGCAGAGGGCACGACCGTCATCACCGTGCTGGTCGGCACCGCGCTCATCCTCCCGCACCTCGGTCGTCCCGACCGCGTCTGGGAGCTGGTGACCCAGCCCAACCTGTCCGCTCCGGTGTTCTGGGACCTGGTCGCCGTCACGACCTACACGGCTGCATCCATCCTGTTCTTCGCTCTCCCGCTCGTTCCCGACATGGCCATCCTGGGCCAGGAGCATGGGCAGCAGTTGGGTCGCAGGCGGGCAACCCTGTACGCGTTCGTCTCTCGAGGCTGGACAGGGGCACCGCGTCAGCGGGCCGTCCTGGCCGGCGCCCTCGGCCTGGTCTCCATCATGATCATCCCGCTGGCCGTGTCCGTGCACTCGGTGCTCTCATGGGCCTTCGCGCTGGTCAGCGGACCATGGTGGCACGAGAGCATCTGGGCGCCATACTTCGTTGTTGCTGCGCTGTATTCCGGTGTGGCCCTGGTCATCCTGGTCGTCGCCGGCTTCCGCCGCGGCTACCACCTGGAGGGGTTCATCACCGAGCGGCACTTCGTCCGTCTGGGGTTCCTGCTGGCCACGCTGTCGGCGACCTACCTGTACCTCACGTTCGCCGACATCCTGCCCGGCGCGTACGTGGGTGAACCCAGTGTCGCTGCGGTTTTCACCGCGCTGCTCACCGGTCACCTGGCCGTCTACTTCTGGGTCTTCATCGTTGCGGCAGGCGTGATGCCGCTCCTGCTCGTCGCGCTGCCATGGACGAGGAACATCTGGGGCATGGTCATCGCCTCCGCGCTCGTCGCGCCGGCCATGTGGGTCAAGCGCATGCTCATGGTCGTCGACCCGTCCACGTACAACAACATCAGCGGCACGTTCAGCAGCTACCACTTCACATGGGGGGCGATCACCATCACTCTCGCTGCCGTGGCCGCGGTCCCGCTGCTGCTCATGCTGCTCTTCCGCGTCGTGCCGCTGCTGTCCATCGACGAGATCGAGGAGATGGAAGAGGCGTCGACCGACTACCCACCCGCCGAACCGAGCCAGTCCGCAGGGCGAGATGCGAATCCGGTCGGCGCGGCGGGCACGTCCCACCGCGTGGCCGGCACGACCGGCGTCCTGATGCTCGTCGCCCTCCTGGGCCTGTTCGGCGTGGGCACAGCCGATCCCGCGCAGGCCGCGTCACCGCTGAGTACCTCCATCAGCACGGCGACGGGCCCGCCCACCATCACCATCAAGGGGGTCGAAGGCGGCGGCAAGGTGCAGCTCACCGCGACCCTCACCGGCGCCAACGGCCAACCACAAGCCGACGCACCCGTGGCGTTCGCCTTCACCACCACACAGTTCGGCACCCCCGCCCGGCTCGTCCCGCTCGGGTCGGTCACCACCGATGGCGCCGGAGTCGCCAAGCTGATCCTCGGCGGCGACGCCGACCACATGTACCTGCCCACCACGGCCGGTCCACAGGAGTTCGTCGCCACCTTCACCCCCACCGCCGCCGACGCCGACGCCGAACCGATCAGCTCCAGCACCACCGTCAACATCACGGTCGCCCGGTCCGCCTACACACCCGCGCCGGACAAGCCACTGGCCGGCGTGGGCAAGGGCCTGGTCGTCGCCCTCTTCGCCATCGTGGCCGCCATCTGGCTCACCCTCATCGCCCAGGTATGGCGGGTCCGCCGCGTCACCCATCGCGTACAGGAGCCGACAGCCAGCAGCGCATAAGAAGCAGCCGGCCCTTTCCCGCACGCTTCTTGGGCCTGCCACTCACGCCCGCTACTCGCGCCTGTTACGGCAGGCCCAGCCATTCAGAACAGAGGGAGGGCCGGAGTCCCGCTCACGCGGGGCCAAGGCTCAGTGCTCGTCACTGACGGTCAGTAGCTTGGTCGAGAGGGCGCGCACGACCGCCTCGGTGCGTGAGCTGACCCCGAGCTTGGCGTAGATGTTGTCGCAGTGCCGGTCGACCGTGCGCGTACTGATGCCCATCAGTGCCCCAAGCTCCCGGTTGCGAAGGCCTTCTGCGAGCAGTCTGAGGACCTCGAGCTCACGCTCGCTCAGGTCGGCCATGCCCTGCTCGGGCTGGCGTGCAGCGGTGAGCAGCCGGGCCGTCAGACCGGACTGGAGCACGCTCGTCCCGCCGGCCACCGACCGCACCGCTTGGACCAGCTCCTTGCCGGGGGCGGTCTTGCTCAGGTACCCCACAGCCCCGGCCTCCAGCGCACCCCGGACGTACTCGTCCTCGTCGTAGGCACTGACCATCAGAACCCGCATGTCGGGGTGGTTGTGGATGAGCTGGCGGGTGACCTCGATGCCGTTCATCCCCGGAAGCCGGATGTCCATCAGCACCACGTCGGGGCGAAGCTGGCTCACCAGGGCAAGGGCAACCTCGCCACAGTCGGCCTCACCAACCACCTGCAGGTCGGGGTGCGCCTCCAGAATCTGGCGGGTGCCGTCGCGGTGCAGGGCGTGATCGTCGACGACCACCACTCGTATTACCTGCGCTTCCATGGCCATCACGCTAGGCGCCAATTCTGGCCTGGACACTGGGGAAACTACCCACTGGCCGTGCGTAGAACGATCCGTCGTCAGAGCGACCTTCGCGGTCGACCCTTCCTTCACGTCACCCAGGGTCGGCGGTGGGCAGGGGCAAGATGTTGGAGGGTTCTGGCAGC
>DASRVZ010000140.1:0-2370 GCA_035654835.1 Dermatophilaceae bacterium
GCCCGACACCCCGGTGATCTGAGTCGCAACCGACGACAGCTTCAGGCCGGCGTCCTCGAGCAGCTTCTCCAGGCGTTGGATCTCGCGGGTCTTCTCCCGGGCGAAGGTGGCGCGGGCCCGGGTCAGATCGCGCAGCTCGCGGATCGGCTCCGGTGGGACGAACGACGCGCGGATCAGTCCGTGTGCTCCCAGTTCGGCCAACCACTGCGCATCGGACACGTCGGTCTTGCGACCGGGCAGATTCCGGGCGTGACGTGCGTTGACCAGCATCACGTTCAGCGCGGGTTCCATCGGGTAGTAGAACGGCTTCCAGTAGGCGCCGGTGGCTTCCATGACGACCGAGGTGACTTGTTCGGCGAGCAGGTACTCGGTCAGGGACGCGACCTGCGTGGCCGTCGCCCCCCATACGCTGATGTTCTTGTCGAACGTCCGGTACCGCTTTCCCGGCGTCCGGACGCAGACCTTGACATCGGTCTTGCTGATGTCCATGCCCGCGCAGCGTTCATGCAGTAGTTCCATCGCGGCCAACTCCCTTCCGCGAGCGTGGCCGCGCCGGATGCGCAGCCATGTGGCCGGCGCCGGTCTTGGGGAGGACTGGGCGATGTCAGAGTCTGACGCTCGTGCTCGATGGCAACAGTCCACGATTCCCGTGGCGGGTCCTCCAACACCATGCTCATGTACGGGCGCTTGGGCGCCAAGGTCACAACGGAGTCAACCAAGACCGACCTGCCCACTGTGCCCTCCTGCGAGACGCAGCCGCCACCTCCCAGCCACCCGCGACCCGCAGCCGACAGCGATCTTCTCGACCCACGACGCGCCGCGAAGCGGCGCTGAATGCTCATGTGAATCTCCCCGAACCTGCTCACTGAAATTCCCTACCCGCGTGGCTCCACCGATGACGGTGGGGCTCCTTTGAGGCTGGCGGTCTCTGACCACCTACCAGCTCAAAGGAGCCCCACCTCTTCATGCTCACACGGGAGGACGACATCGACGCACACGCGCTGTATCGCCGGGGCTGGAAGATCACGAGGATCGCCAAGCATCTGGGCCGTGACCCCAAGACCATCCGCGCCTATCTCAAGGGTGAGCGGGTGCCGGGGCAGCGGGCCCGCTCGGGCCCGGATGCGTTCGAGCCGTTCGTGGCGTACTGCGCCGCGCGGCTGACCGAGGACCCGCACCTGTGGGCGACCGCGCTGATGGACGAGTTGGTCGACCTGGGCTTCACCGCTTCGTACCAGACGATGACCCGCCAGGTCCGCCTGCGGCACCTGAGGCCGGCGTGCGAACCGTGCCGGCCGACGTCGGGGCGTCCGGTGTCGGTGATCGAGCACCCGGCCGGTGAGGAGACCCAGTGGGACTGGGTCGAGCTGCCCGACCCGCCGGCGAGCTGGGGGTGGGGCAAGCACGCGCACCTGCTGGTCGGCGCGCTCAGTCATTCGGGGCGCTGGCGGGGCGTGCTGGTGGAGTCCGAGGACCAGCCGCACCTGGTCGAGGGCCTGGACCGGGTCGCTCGGGCGCTGGGCGGCCTCAGCCGCATCTGGCGCTTTGATCGGATGGCCACCGTCTGTCACCCGGCCTCGGGTCGGGTGACCGCGTCGTTCGCTGCCGTGGCCAAGCACTACGGGGTGTCGGTGGCGATCTGCCCGGCTCGGCGAGGCAACCGCAAGGGTGTGGTGGAGAAGGCCAACCATGTTGCCGCTCAACGGTTCTGGCGCACCCTGTCCGATGACGTCACCGTCGAGGAAGCCCAGGTGCGCCTGGACAAGTGGTGCTCTGGCCGCGGTGATGTCCGGATCCGGGCCACCGCGGACGGGAAGATGAGCGTGGCCACGGTGGCCGCCCGCGAGCCGTTGGCGCCGGTCCCGGCCGCGCCGTTTCCCGCCGACCTGGTCGTCGCCCGCACGGTCAGCGCCCAGGCGCTGGTCGCCTACGCCGGCAACTTCTACTCGGTGGCCCCCGAGCTGGCCCGGGCCACCGTGACCGTCCGGGTCCGACTCGGCTCCGCGCACCTGGAGATCACCACCGTCAGCGAGCACACCGTCCCGGTGGTGCTGGCCCGCCACCGCCTCGCCCCTGCCGGGGCCGGGGTGATGGTCCGCGACCACGGCCACGTCCTGGCCCTGGAGGGCGCGGCGATGGCCGCGGCCACCAGCGGCGTCCCGCACCGGTCCAAGGTCCGCATCCCACCCGGACCAGACGCCGTGGCAGCCGCACAAGCACTGCGAGACACCGCAACCAACACGAGCACGAGCACGGGCACCGACGGGGCCCTGGCCATCGACGGTGCCGTCGTGATCGACCTCGCCCGCTACGCCGCAGCTCTTGTGCGGCCGCTCGGGCGTCGGGTCCGGGTGGGATACGGACCTTGGA
>DASRVZ010000141.1:0-5658 GCA_035654835.1 Dermatophilaceae bacterium
CAACACCAGCCGGCGTTCCCGCTCGTTCAGTCGCGGCAGCACAGTCGCGAACTTGCCTGCCAGGACCTCCTCATCGACCACCACGAACGCGAGGATACCGACACCAACCGTTCGGCAACATTATTTGCTCCCAGGTCCTAAGGGTCGCGACGTAGGTCGCGTTGGACGAAAACACTGAGCAGTGGTGGTTGACCTTGACCATGTCCACATCGCCGTAGGCGGACGCGACCGCAGCTTCGACGTCGGTTCGATCACCGTCGCCGGTGCCATTGACGTCACCGCAACTCGCCAGATCGAATGCCCCGCGACTAACCTTGACACAGATGCCCTTGTCATTGGCGCTCGTCACCGTGACGTCCTGCGCCGCGGTGCCGTCATAGCCGGCCGACACCACCTCGAACACGGTTTCCGAGGCAGTGCCCTGGCACAGGTAGAACTCATCGCCGAGGTCCACCACGGTGCGGGCGTCTCGGCCGGTCACCAGGTCGTAGTAGGCGCGGTAGGTCTGCGAGTCGTGCTCGTCGCGGCCACCGCCCCCGTCGATGAACGCACCGACCGATACCCCCGGCGCGGTCGCAGCCGCAGCGACGTCGCCCAGGTGGTCGGCGTCGTAGTGGCTGACGTTGACCCACTCAAGGCTCCGGGAGCCCGATGCATCCAGGGCGGCAAGGATTTCATCGGCAGAGCCGCGACCGGCGTCGATCAGTCCCTGCTCCCCGCAGCCCGCCTCATATAGCGTTGCGTCGCCTTGGGCGAATGCCAGAAAGCTCACCTTGAGGCCTTCAGCGGCCTGAGCCGGTGCGGCAGGCACAGCAGCACCCGCGGCCAGCAGAACAGACACGAACACGGTGACGAACAGCTCACGCATGAAGACCCCCACCATTTGGATTGGGGGCACCGTAGCAACTTCGGCGCATGGAGGGGGTGCGCCACGAGATCCTCACGGCAGGCAACCCCGCGGGCAGATTGAGGTCGGACAGGGGCTCAGGTGACAGCCGGCTGGAGCGGCTCTCTGAGATCAGCCTGATGGTTCTCTTGGGACACGACGCCGGAGCTGCGCAGCTCTAGCGTCCAGGGCCTCGGCAGGCTGACCCTAGTACAGCCCGTCACCCTTGGGGGGTTGGCTTGATAGCGACTTGTCGCCTGCCGGGGTCCGCTGCGGCCTGACTCAAGAGAGGCGTGGAGGCACTCACCCACATCAGGTCTGTCGGCCGTGGCTCTATCCGGTTGGAATCGAAGGAGGAGCGCATGTCGGCAACCATCATTGGGGTCGATCCCCACAAGCGATCGCAAACCACCGCGGTCGTGCTCGACGACGCCGAACAGATCGCCTCGAAGCTGCGCGTGACCGCGGGGGCGGGGCAGGTCGATGAGCTGCTCGGCTGGGCACTCGACCAAGAACGGGTGTGGGCGATCGAGAACGCCAACGGGCTGGGCCGTCTGCTCGCCCAGCAGCTGGTGGCCCGCGACGAGGCCGTCATCGACGTGCCCGCCACGCTGTCGTCACGGGCGCGCAAGCTGTCAGGCCACTCGGGACGCAAGACCGACGAGCACGACGCCCGCTCGGTGGTGATCGCCGCCGCGCATAACAGCCGGCTGCGTCGGGTCAGCGTGGAGAACAACACCGTGGTGCTGGGGCTGCTGCTGGACCGTCGCTGGCACCTGGTCGCCCAGCGGCAACGCACGCTGTGCCAGCTTCACGTCCTGCTCGCCGAACTCGTGCCCGCTGGCGCCGCCATGCACCTGACCAGCAAGAAAGCCGCTGTGATGCTGCGCAAGATCGCCCCCGGCGGCGTCGTGGAGCTCGAACGCAAGCTGCTGGCCCGGGAGTTGCTCGAGGACGTGCGCTGGCTCGACCGGCGCATCCCCGTCGCCATGCAGCGACTGTCCCAGGCCCTGACGGCCTACGGCACGACGCTGACCGACATCCACGGGATCGGTGAGATCGGCGCCGCAACGATCCTGTCGATCGTCGATGATCCCGCTCGGTTTCCCGACCCGGGGCACTTCGCCGCGTTCAACGGCACCGCCCCGCTGGAGGCGTCCTCCGGAGACGTGCGACGCCATCGGCTGTCCCGACGTGGCAACCGACAGCTCAACAAGGTCCTCCACGTCGCCGCGCGTACCCAGATCCGCCGGGGCGGTCCCGGCCGCACCTACTACGACCGCAAACTCGCCGAGGGCAAGAGCAAGATGGAAGCCCTCCGGGCGTTGAAGCGGCAGCTGTCCGACGTCATCTACCGGCGCCTCCTTGCCGACGCGCGACAGCGTCAAGCGGCCCGAGGTGGACAGACGGGGACGAGACCGAAGTCCGCGTGACCGGCTTGCACCCCTGCACCGGCTCCTGAGACGAGTCACACCCCGGACCGCTCAGCACCCTACGCCACCAACGCTCCGGCGTCATCGCCCCCCGTGCCGGACCACCTCAACGCGCGCCCCGATCGCCTGACGAAACTTCCTCCTTGACACAGAGAGGCTTCGCTATCCAATGGTTGCAGTGCCCATCCGCTGACTCTGAAGTCGGGCTCCAGCACATCTTGGGCACTTGCCCAAGAGGCGTCGGAACCAATGCGAGGTCCGATGTCTCGGCGAGGGCGTGTCTCGGCACGGCCGACGCGACTCCTGAGCGGGCTTCCAGCGGTTGTTCAGGCGCCGACGCTGCGCTGCGCCACCGGTCTCCGACACTCTCGGCCAAGCGCCGACAACGCCGCGTGGGCCCACCCCTTGACGTCGCTGTATCACAGGCGTTCTGATGTGTCGGGACAGGAGGCAAGCATGCTCGAGCTACGCGACGAGGATCTCGTGCAAATCTGGCAGTGGGCGACTCGACAGCCCCTGCAAACCCGGTTCCGCGAGCAGTTCCTCGAGAAGTGCCATTTGCACGGGTTGGGGAGCATCGATGCTCCGACGTTGCGAGTGGCCGCACAAGTGGCTACCGACGGCCACACCCTGCGCATCGAGCGTTGGCACGAGCAGGCGCAAGCACTGCTCGCAATCCATGATTACGACCGACCCTATACAGCACAGGCTGGTAGTCGCCCTACTGCCAGACGAAATGCAACCAAGGCGACGCCGACGCAGAGACGGCGTCGCGGAAAGGGCGGGGCCGTCCCAGAGCGTGCCGCCAAGACACCGGGCCACGCCGGTGCTAAGTACGGAGGGATGGTCCACCCCGAACCCGTCGAGAGTCATCTGCAGAAGATCGCCAATAAGGCTCGGAAGGTCGAGCGTTATCAATGAGGTCGCGATGCATCGGCAAAGAGGCCTTGGACAACTATCCGGTAGCCCTTGGCCACGCCGTCGTAGCGTAGTTCGCTTGCTCGGCCAACTGAACAACAGACACTCTACGCGGGCAGTCTACGGGCTGTTGAGGACGACGCATGAGTGGCCATGGGACATGGCGTGATGCGTCAGTCCAAATGGCCCTCCTGCCGCTCAAGGGTTCGCACGACCTCAAACCCTGCTAAATTCATCCTCTGTGGCGGCTAGTGTGCTGTTCCTACTGCGGACCCATCGTCCTGACCGGTTTTCCGCCCCATCTCCGTCATCGATATACCCATATGCCTTACGGCTGCGGCATACTGACGCCGCTGCGTGTGGTGCGGCAATGCTGCGCGGATTGGGCTCCGTGGCACAACACGTTGGCCATCGGGGTTCCCCGGACCCGTCACTGCGCCTCGTCGCATCCCGATCGCCAGGTGTTCGATCGCCCTTCGACTAACCTCGATCCTCGGCCCTTGGACGTGACGGTCCGTTCCTGACGCTGATTCGGCGAAACTCTGGTGGCTGTTGGGTTTCGATGGGCTGGTTCAGCTCATTCGTAGGGGAACTTCTTGAACGAAGCCGGCTCAATGCGGTTGTGGTTCCGCAGTAGCCGCCCGGGCCTACCTGTGCCGTCCCTGCCAACAGCCCTGTAATTACAGGTTGTTGGCTACCGGGTCGTGCGGGGTTCCACCACCTCGGCCAGCTTTGACTCTATGATCTTGGCATGACGTTCAGAAAGTCGGCCTGAGGTATGCGGGCGGGGGCGGAGTACTTCGTGGAGCCCGGGGAACCAGCGCAGCGCCGCTACGAGGCGCTGCGCTGCTACTTCGTGGACGGGGCCAGCGCGGAGACGGTGGGTGAGCGCTTCGGGTACTCGCCGGCCACCGTGCACCAGCTGGCGACGGAGCTTCGCTCGGGGCGCAGCCACTTCTTTCGCTCCTCCAAGCCGGGCCCCAAAGGACCACGCAAGACCCATACCATCCGCGACCGCGTGCTGGTCCTGCGCTCTCAGGATCGCTCGGTGAGCGAGATCGCTGAGATCCTCGGTGCCGAGGGCCAGCCGGTGTCGGCCCAGACGGTGTGGGCCATCCTCAAGGCCGAGGGCCTGGAGCGCCTCGAGCGCCGTGGGCCGGGCGGGCCTGCCCCGCGCCTCGAACCGATCCGGGCCAGGGCCATCGGCGACTGGCCCACCGGGGCCCGCTACGACTGTGACCACGCCGGGCTGTACCTGCTCATGCCCGCCTTCGCCGAGCTCGGGCTCGACACCCTGGTCCGCTCCGCTGACTACCCGGGAACCAAGGTGCTGTCCTCGTTCCACTCACTCGCCTCGTTGCTGTTGCTCAAGGCCAGCCGGCGGGGCCGGGCCGCCAACGCCTTCCCCCTCGGCGCCGACGCCGGCCTGGGCCTGGCGCTGGGACTGGTCGCCCTGCCCAAGGCCACGCATCTCACCAGCTACTCCTACCGGGTGCGGCGCGTCTCGAACGTGGCGCTGTTGGAGGAGCTGTCACGGCGCTGCGCCAAGATCGGCCTCTACAGCGGCGAGGGCGGGTTCAACCTGGACTTCCACACCATCCGCCACCACGGCGACGAGGTCCCCCTCGAAGAGCACTACGTCGCCTCGCGCTCGCAACGCACCCGCTCGGTGCTCACCTTCTTCGCCCAGGACCACGCCTCCACCGAGATGGTCTACGCCAACGCCGATGTCACCAAGGCCGAGCAGGCCAAGGAGGTCATCGCCTTCGCCGACTACTGGTCCCGGGTGGCCGGGGTCGACCCGGGGCTGTTGGTGTTCGACTCCAAGCTCACCACCTACGCCATGCTCGGTGAGCTCTGCGCCCGGCCCATCACCTTCCTCACGCTGCGCCAGCGCGGCCCCAAGGTCCTCGAAGCCCTCGCCGCCCTGGCCCCATCGGCGTGGACCACCTACAGCGTGAAGCGCCCCGGTCGCTACCGCCGGCCCCAGATCAACGAACAGATCGTGCAGCTCAAAGGCGTCGGCCACCCGCTGCGCCAGATCGCCATCCGCAACATCGGCCATGACCAGCCCACCTTGTTGATCACCAACGACCTCGTCACGCCGGCCAAGGACCTCTTCACCCGCTACGCCGAGCGGATGATCATCGAGAACCAGCTCGACGCCGACATCTCCGGGTTCCACCTCAACGCCTTGTCGTCGGGGCTGCCCCTCAACGTCGACGTCGACACCACCCTCACCGTGCTCGCCGGCAACTGCTACCGCCTGCTCGCCCGCACCCTGCCTCGCTACGAGCTGGCCACCCCCGACCGCCTGTGGCGACACTTCCTCGACAACACCGGCAAGATCACCGTGGCCGAGGACCATGTCCGTGTCGACCTCGCCCTGCGCACCTACACGCCGGTGCTCATCGACGCCGG
>DASRVZ010000142.1:0-9323 GCA_035654835.1 Dermatophilaceae bacterium
ACTTGGCGTTGACGATGCTCAGCTTCTGAAGCGCGGGCTTGGGGAACTTCAGATACCAGTCTCGGTGGTCGATGAGTCCCTTGCGGAGCTTGTCTCGTTGCTTGTTGGCCTGGTTTACCGCGTCTGCCTGGGTCAGCACGACCGCAGGGATTCCGAGGGTGCGTTCGATGCGCAACGCGGTCTCTGCAGAGAGCGGCACGGCGTCCTGGATGACTTGGTTGAGGTGCTTCGCCGAGGTTCCGGCTCGAGCGGCGAGGTCTGCTTGCGTGAAGCCGCGGGCGTTGAGTTCGAACCGAATGAGGTCGCCGGGCGTGACGCCGTAGTCGTGGTCGAGGGGCTGTGGGACTTGTTGGGGCTGGGAGGACTGGTTCATCAACTGGCCTCTTTCAGTGACAGGCCGACGGCCAGGATGGCGACCGAGTACACGGTGCTGAGGCTGTGTCTGGTCCCGTCGGTTTTCAGGTGTTTGCCAAGATCGTCGATGGGGCGGAGAAGCACCCCGGCTGCGGGCGTTCCGTAGTGGAAGTCAGCCGGGTCCGCATTGGCGAGCACGGTGAGTTTGGTGCCCTTGGATGTCGTCAGGTGCGCCATGTTTCCGGCGAACTTGACGAACGTGAGGAGGATGCGCAGGTCGCGGCTGACCACCCCTCCGTGGGCTGCAACCGCCGACGGCTCGAGCGCGTCAGCGACGCCGTCGCCGAGCGGAAGAACGTTCACCAGATCGCCTTTACCAATTGCGTAAAGCCAAAGTATGCTTTACTTGTTCCGTAAAGCCTACCTGCCGGTCGACCGCCGCCCGGCATCCGCCACACAGGAGGGGAGGACTAGTCATGAGGATCTACGTTCATGACTCTGAGGGGAATCGAGTTGTTGAGGCCGACGAGGCTGCGACGCTCGCCGATGTGACCGGCGCCGACGCGGGCGCCAAGATCTGGGCCGAGGATGCCGCCGAGCCGCTCGCTGCTGACGCGACCGTCGGCGTTCTCGCCGACCGCGACGTTGCCGCGGTCCACGTCGGCAAGGGCCATATCACCGTGAGCGCCACCTACGCGGGCGCCACGAAGTCCGAGACGTTCGGTCCCGGCACCAAGATCGACAAGGTCCTGGACTGGGCTACCGGCAAGGACGGGTTCAACGTCCCGGAGGGTGACGGGGACGACCTCGTCCTGCGCCTGAAGGGCAGCACCGACCCGCTTGACCCGGACACGCACGTCGGAACGCTGGCCGGTAAGGGCGAGACCCTCGCCCTGGATCTGCTTCCCGGCGACAAGTTCGCGGGCTGAGCCGGCGCTGACGGGGGATGAAACCGCGATGAATCCCGACGAGAAGGCTCTGGTCGAAGACCTGGAATCGGACCGGGTCATGTCCGGAGTGGACCGCGGCTACTGGCGCTTGGTCACCCGCGACGGAATCCTTGTGACGTTCGACCTGGCGGCCAAGAACGGCCGCCAGGTCGGCGTCAGGCTCGACTGCACGGGCTACCCCGGGGTTGCCCCGACCGGCCAGCTCTGGTCCATTCCTGACGACGCTCCGCTGCCGGTGGCCCTGTGGCCGCAGGGTGGCCGTGCGACCGCGGTGTTCAACCCGAGTTGGAGTACCCAGTTCGGCGGGGCGTTCTACTTCCCGTACGACCGCCGCGCGCTCGACGGACACCCTGGCTGGGCCACCGCTCACCCCGGTCACGTCTGGGACCTCGACAAGACCGTGGTCGACGTCCTGTACCTGCTTCGCGAGGTCCTGAGGACCGCGACCATCCCGACCATTGACTCGACCCGACAGGAGGAGGCGTCGTGAGGGCCTTGGACAACGCGGTCGTGACCGAGGCGCACGAGAAAGCGCCGTTCAAGATGTCGCGTCGGCACTGGAGGGGCCTCCTTGGTGAGCTTCAGCGCCGGGGGGACGGTCGTCGCGAGTCCGGCGCCTTCCTCCTGGCTGCAAGCACTGGTGACCGGGTTGAGCAGGTCGTCTACTACGACGACCTGGACGCCCACTGCCTCACCGGAGGCATCAGTTTCTCCACGACCGGGTTCACCGCGCTGTGGCGCATCTGCGAGGAGCGGGCTCTGCGCGTGGTCGCGGATGTTCACACCCACCCCAGTACCTGGGTCCAGCAGTCTGAGATCGACGCGACGAACCCGATGATGGCCAGGGTCGGCCACGTCGCGATGATCGTGCCCTCCTACGGCCACGCCCGCAGCGTCGAGGAATGCGGGGTGCACATCTACCTTGGCTCCCGACGATGGATTGCGGTGCCCGCTGGCGAGGGGTCGGCGGTCGTCGGAATCTACGGCTTGTTCTCGAGGGCGCAGACGGGGGACTTCCGGAACACGCTCAAGAGCGTCTTCGGACGGATGGAGTCGTCGTGAACGCCGCCATCCCCAGCGTCGAGGAGCTGTCACGCCCGGCGAAGGCGCTCATCGACAGCGGCCGAGTCACCGCGTTCGGCGACGCCGCCGACATCCTTGCGGCGAACGTCCCGACCATCGTCGCCGGCGCGGACGCAGACTCCTACGGCTACCAGGCCGCCCTGCTCACCGCGGTCGAAACCACGGCTAGGGCGTTCGAGCAGGCACCGGTTCATCTTGCGCCGGCGCTCGCTGACGGCCGATGCCTGCTCCCGGGGCTCTCCGACCTGACCCTCGCCGAAGCGGTCGTTCAGGCCGGCGGGTACCTCGTGCAGCCGCATGACGCCTTCAACAGTTCGGGGCCGGTGGTTGTCATCGGCACGGCCGCGACAACCGGCGTCATGACCCTGCAAGTCACCTGGGACCACTGGGTTGCATCCGTCGACACAGCCGGATGTCGGCTGCCCGAGCGAGGGAACATGGTCCTGGCTCCGGTTGCCGCCGCAGCCCTGGCCGTCACTGAGTGCTTCAAGCGCGCCCTCGGCGTCGACGAAGCCTGCTACCGCCGACGGAGTCTCAACCTCTGGCGACCCGACCAGGCCTTCTACGGCGCCGGCGACCAGCCCCTCGGCGAAGACGTCCTCGGCCCGGTTCTGAAGTTCCTGCCGGCGTCCGCTTGGATGGTGGGGCTCGGGCATCTTGGCCAGGGCTTCGCATGGTGCTGGCGGCTGCTGCCGTACCGCGACCCGAGTGAGTGCGAACTGCTCCTGCAGGACTTCGACAAGGTTAACGTCGCGAACCGCTCGACCGGCATGTTCATTCGGCCAGAACATCTGGAGATGATGAAGAGCCGGGTCGTTGCATCGGCACTCGAGGGCGCAGGTTTCAAGACCCGGATAGTGGAGCGGCGCCTTCTGCCGGAAACGCGGCGTTACTCGAAGGAACCCGAGCTCGCGCTCGTCGGTGTCGACAAGCCAGAACCGCGCCGCATCATCAGCGACATCGGATGGACGTTCGCGGTCGACGTGGGTCTCGGCGCCGGGCCGGTCGACTTCACCGGCATCGGCATCCATACATTCCCGAGTCCTACGTCGTCGCACGACGTGGCCGCCTGGCAGGGCCACAGTTCAACCGACCGTGCGGCTCGCGCGCAGCGGCAGGAGGCGTATCAGAACGCGGAGGCCGAGGGCGCGGACGGATGCGGTCTCGTGCAGCTGGCCGAGACGGCGGTCGCGGCGCCGTTCGTTGGCGTCGTCGCCGGCTGCCTGGCGCTCGCGGAACCGTTGCGAATGCTGCACGGTCAGGAACCGCACATCACCCTTACCTAC
Source organism: Dermatophilaceae bacterium (assembly GCA_035654835.1). GTDB lineage: Bacteria > Actinomycetota > Actinomycetes > Actinomycetales > Dermatophilaceae > UBA4719. Next base: position 3,674 of record DASRVZ010000142.1, read on the forward strand.
GACTCCGGACGCACGGCGATGCCTCGCGCGACCCGCGCAACGAAGGCTCCGCGCATCGGGTTCCTCGAAACCACGCAAGCTGAAAGTGTCGAAAAGACCTCCGCCGGTGGTTGAGCCCACGTCATTCCGCCGCCTTTCGAACACACGGATCTGGCTGCGGGCGATGAGCGCGCTCCTAGTGCGGTCAGATGCCGAGTCTGGCGGCGCCCGACCGCAGCGACCACTGGCACCGACCAGTAAGGCCACGCCGGGCTTGAGCACGAGGTCGCGTCGCAGTGCGGGCAACGGCGTAGGAACAGGTCGGCAACACCCGAGCCGTTGGCGGTCCAGGTTCCGCGGTTAGTCCCGTTCGCGATGCACACTCGAGTCCGGGAGGTCGCGGGTGGATTACACAGAGGCGCCGGTGTTGCTGACACTGGCACGTGAGCGGGTGCCTATCGAGCGCCAGGTGTTCACCGCGCTGTTCGACAACTCAGTGGTGTGGAGTCGGGCCCCGATCCGAGACGCTTTGGCAGGAGAGAATCTCTCCTTCAAGAAGTTCTTGAAGCTCGCCCGAGAAGCAGAGATCCCCTATCCGCTGTTTTTCGCCCCGCTGGAGGTGGTTGAGGAACAGGTGCGGTTGAAGACCGAGAAGTTGATGGCGGGGTTCACGAAGTCTTCGTTCTCGATGCACTCCCGCCACCGGGTTGAGCTTCGCGACATCGAGCTGATCGTGAAAGACCTGCTCCGCAAACAGGAATGGCTCCGTCGCTACGACAAGTCTTTGACGAAGAACCAACTGGTTGGCCTGGCAAAGCGTTCGAAGGTTTCTGTGATCGAGGACGCTCGGAGGATCACTGACACGCTGGGTTTGGACCTTGCAGCAGTCCGGAAGCCCAACTCGAAGGAAGCTGCGTTGCAGGTGCTAGTGAGGCAGCTCGAAGCGAAGCAGATCTTGGTGTCACAGAGCACGCGATTGCACATGCCTCAGCTTCTCGATGGTGTGAAGTTCAGTGGCTTCACTGTTAAGGACAAGAAGGTTCCGTTCATCTTCCTGGCATCTGGAGACGAAGGCGAGGGCTTCGAGCCTGCAGGCCGGCGGGTCTTCACCCTCATGTTGCTCACGGTCCTTATCGCTCAAGGGACATTCGAACCAGTGACGTACGAAGGACACACGAGAGACGAAGAGTCGCCACGAGCGTATGAGGTGACAGAAGAGTTGCTGATGCCAGCGGCCGAGATACGGGCCATCCACTTTGAGGACCTGAGCGCAGCCATTGACGCTGGGAACCGATTCAAAGTGACCCCGAGCGCCGTCGTCATGCGGGCCCGGAAGCTTCGACTCATCGACTACGACGGATTCTCACGCTTCATGGATGAACTCGAGGCCAACCGCCCCGGAGGTTCGAGCGGCCCAAGGAATCAGCCACTCCCGGTCAGGGCATTGAAGAAGTACAACGGCGTCGAGTGCTCCCGCCGGCTGCTCGGCATCCTGGACGCTGGACACATCAGCCGGACCGATTTTCGGCGCGTCGTGCTCCTCAACAAGGTGCCCGTCACACAGATTGCAGACTTCCGCGCGGAGGTCGGATGAGCCAGAACTACTACTTGGTCGATAACAACGCGCTCATCGCGCTCACGAGAAGACGTGTACAGACAGCCTTCTTCGCCAAGCATTGCCGCGTTACCGCCGATGTGCTCCACGAGGCGTTCGAGCACCCTGATCGTCGCCTGCTCGAGACTTTGGTCGAGCAGACCACTGCAGGGGTCCTCCAGCGAGTGCGTGAAGTCATGTCGAGCATCGATGTCGGTGACACACGCCTAGTCGATCTTTATGCGGCTCTCCTGACACATCCGTGGGTCAGTTTCGGCCCGGGAGGGCGGGGCGGTGTCCGCCGAGGGTGAGCAGGGCGAGGGCGATGAGGGCCTCGGGGGACTTGAATCCGAACGCGATCCTGGTGATCAGGCGGATCTTGGTGTTGGTCGACTCGATCAGGCCGTTCGATCTCACCGGCGACTGCACGTCTTGGCGATGATCTGGGGGCGGTAGCCCGGGTGCGGGTGACGCATCGGTTCCATCCGTTGTTCGGGCGCGAGTTGGAGTTCGTCAAGCGCCGCCGGAACTGGCGGGCTGACCGGGTCTACGTGTTGGACTTGGACGGGTCACTGCTCTCGTTGCCGGTGGAGTGGACCGATGTGGTGGCCGAGGACCCGTTCGTGGTGGTGGCGGCGGGGCGGTCGCCGTTCCACATCGCGGGGCTGGTTGAGCTGGCTGAGCTGGTCGATCGGATGCGCGTCGAACGGTCGCCGGACGACACTTCGGACGTCAAGGGGATTTCGCCGTGAGTGTCATGTTGATTATGCCGGAACTGGTAAGCACAGGGGCTGCGCTCACCATCCTCACCTTTCTCTGCTGCCCTCATTTCTCTGCGCTGCTGCGGATGTTCGCAGCCGAGTGTCGGCGTGTCGACGATGTAGTGTCCACCGTGGTCGGCATAATAGTATTGACACTGTGGTGGAGGAGGTCTGATGGTGGGGCGCAGGCGGGATCCGAAGGCCGAACAGCTGGCCAAGACCAGGACGCTGAACGAGCACCCCGAAACGGTGGCCGATGCGCAGTTCGCCTCCTCGGAGTTCTTCGACGCTGCGGACCTGGTGCAGGTCAAGTACGAGATGGTGCGCCGGGTCGAGGTCGAAGGCAGCGCGGTGAGTGCTGCGGCGGGTTCGTTCGGCTTCTCGCGGCAGTCCTACTACACCGCAGCCTCTGCGTTGGCCGCCGGCGGGCTGCCCGGCCTGGTGCCGGCCAAGCCGGGCCCGCGGCGCGCCCACAAACTCAGCGAACCGGTCCTCGACCATCTGCAGTCGCTGCGGGCAGCCGACCCGGCACTGCGCAGCGCCGCGCTGGCTCAAGCGGTGGCGGACCGGTTCGGGATCGGCGTGCACCCACGCTCGGTCGAACGCGCGCTGGCCCGCCGGGAGTCCCCGAAAAGCAGCTGAGCGGAGCCTGGTCGACCCCGGTCCCGAGCCCACTGACCCCGCGGCGCTGGCCCAGGGTTATGAGCAGCTGCGTGAACGCGTGCTGGCCGGGCGGCCCGACGGGTGGCGGCTGGGCCACGCGGTGCTGGCCGGCAAAGGGATGGCGGCCTGGATCGGCGCGTGGGCCACCCTCGCCCCGGCACCGGCTGCAGGGACCTCAGCGCCCGAGGCGTCCACCATCCCTACGACCCTGTCCCTGACCACCACGACATCGACCCCCAGTACGCACACCTCACCAGCGCTGACGTCCCTGCCCAATGCCGAACAGCTCGTCGCCGTACTCGCCCAGATGACGCTCGCGCACGCCTAAAAATGTCCGCGCCCCAAGCCAGACCCACGCCCAACGATGAAAGGAACCGCCGATGAGTGAGAACTCCAGCAAAGTCACCGCCGACCATCTACGCCGCGACGCCTACCTCTACGTCCGTCAGTCGACGCTGTACCAGGTCGCGAACAACACCGAGTCCGCCCGCCGCCAATACGACCTGCGGGGCCGGGCCGTCGCCCTGGGCTGGCCCACCGACAAGGTCATCGTGATCGACATCGACCAGGGACACTCCGGTGCCTCGGCCGCGGACCGCGAAGGCTTCCAACGACTGGTCGCCGAGGTGTCCCTGGGCCGGGCCGGGATCGTGCTCGGCCTGGAATGCTCCCGGCTGGCCCGCAACAACGCCGACTGGCATGCGCTGCTGCGGCTGTGCGCGTTCAACAACACGCTGCTCTGCGACGAGGACGGGCTCTATGACCCAGCCACCATCAACGACCGGCTGCTGCTCGGACTCAAGGGAGCCATGAGCGAGGCCGAGCTGCACTTCATCCGCGCCCGCCTCCAAGGCGGACTGCTGGCCAAGGCCGCCCGCGGGGAACTCGCGGTCCGCCTACCCATTGGGTTGGTCTATGACCCCGCCGGCAACGTCGCACTGGATCCCGACAGCGGCGTCCGGAGTGTGATCGCCCGGCTGTTCAACACCTTCGAGGCCACCGGCTCAGCCACCGCAACGGTCAAGGCCTTCGCCGCCGAAGAGCTCAGATTCCCCGCCCGGCACCTGACCGGGCCACACGCCGGTGAGCTGTACTGGGTGCCGCTGCGCCACGACCGCGTGCTGTTCATGCTGCACAACCCCCGCTACGCCGGCGCCTACTTCTACGGCCGACGCCGACAAGTCACCGACGCCGCCGGCAACCACCGCACCATCGTCAAACCCCGTCAGGAGTGGACCACCCTGATCCCCGGCGCGCACCCCGGCTACATCTCCTGGGAACAGTTCGAGACCAACCAGGCCACCCTGAGCGCGAACGCCGCCGCCCGCGGCGAGGACCGCAAGGCCGGACCCGCCCGCGAAGGTCCCGCCCTGCTCCAAGGCCTGGTCGTGTGCGGCAAATGCGGCCGCCGGATGACCGTGCGCTACCACCGCCGCTGCAACGCAACGCTGGTCCCCGACTACGCCTGCCAACGTGAAGGGATCGCCACCGGCACCCCGCCATGTCAGACCACCAGCGGCGCCGGCATCGACGCCGCCGTGGCCGACCTGGTCCTGCAATCGTTGACCCCACTGGCGTTGGAGACCGCGCTGGCCGTCACCGCCGAACTGGTCCAGCGTGCCGCCGAGGCCGACCGGATCCGCGCCACCAGCGTCGAACGGGCCCGCTACGCCGCCGACGCCGCACGCCGCCGCTACCTCGCTGTGGACCCCACCAACCGGCTCGTCGCCGAGAGCCTCGAAGCCGACTGGAACCACAAACTGCGTGAACTCACCGACACCCAAGACGACTACGACCGCGCCAGCCAACAAGACGCAGCCACCCTCAACGACCAGCAACAGCAACGGATCCGCACCCTGGCCGCCGACCTGCCCGCCCTCTGGCACGACCCAGCCACCCCGATGCGGGAACGCAAACGCCTCATCCGGCTGCTCGTCACCGACGTCACCTTGATCCGCAGCAGCGAACACATCACCGCCCACGTCCGACTGCCCGGCGGCCAACACCACACCCTCACCGTGCCCCTGCCGCTGAGAGCCTGGGAAGCCCACACCACCGCTCAGACCACCATCGTCCTGATCGACCAGCTGCTCGCCGAGCACACCTACGACGAGACCGCGGCCATCCTCAACGCCCAAGGCCTCACCAGCGGATGGGGAAAACCGTTCACCGTGCCCTCCCTCACCCAGCTGTGCCGAGCCCGGAACATCCCCAGCCTGCGTGACCGGCTCAAAGACGCCGGCATGCTCACCGTCGATGAGATCGCCGACGAGCTCGGCGTCACCCCGGCCACCATCAAACGCTGGCAGCGCCGCGGAACCCTCACCGGGCGGCGCATCGACGGCCGCCGCGAGCACCTCTACCACCCCGGCCAGACCCGTCCCGCCGACCACCGCAACACCCGCAACGACGCCGGCACAAGGACTGTCGGTGGCACCTGCCACCATGAAAACAACACCGAAAGCGGCAAGAATGCCGCAACCTCACAAGGAGGTGCAGTATGAAGCACACTCGTTGGACAGGTTGTGCTCGATCGCGGCGAGGATCCGGGAGCGGTGTTTGACGATGCTCTTCTGTAGCTTCACGAACGAGGGGATCCGGCAGCGGCGGGCCCAGCTGATCCACCGATCCAGGGCCTCGACTGCTGCGTCGT
>DASRVZ010000143.1:0-7781 GCA_035654835.1 Dermatophilaceae bacterium
GTTGGACACCTCGAGGTTGGCCTCGGCGTTCTCGAAGCGGATCGGGTTGACCTTGTGCGGCATCGTCGACGAGCCGACGGTGCCCTGGCCTCGGACCTGGGCGAAGTAGCCCATCGAGATGTAGGTCCAGACGTCAGTGCACAGGTTGTGCAGGATGCGGTTGAAGCGGGCCATGTCGCTGTAGAGCTCGGCCTGCCAGTCATGGCTCTCGATCTGTGTGGTCAGCGGATTCCATTGCAGGTCAAGGGATTCCACGAACGCCTTGCTGATCCCCGGCCAGTTCGCGTCGGGCAGGGCGGCGGCGTGCGCGCCATACGTGCCGGTCGCCCCGTTGAACTTGCCGAGGTAGTCCGCGCGGCCCACCCGGGCAAGCTGTCGCTTCAGCCGGAAGGCCAGCACCGCGAGCTCTTTGCCCATGGTCGTCGGGGTCGCAGGCTGACCGTGCGTATGGGCCAGGAGTGGCACATCGCGCAGGTCGCGAGCCATCGTGCTGATGTCTTCGACCAGGGCCGTGGCTCTGGGCAGCCAAACCTGTTCGACGGCGCCCTTGATCGTGAGCGCGTACGAGAGGTTGTTGATGTCTTCGCTGGTACAGGCGAAGTGGATCAGCTCTGACATCCCGGTCAGGCCGGATGCGGGTTCGCCGATGATCCCAAGGAGTCGACGCTTCAGGTAGTACTCGACTGCCTTGACGTCATGGGCCGTCTCGCGCTCGATCTCGGCGAGCTCGACGATGCTGTCCTGCCCGAAGTCATCGACGATCGCGCGCAGGCGGGCCTGTTCGTCAGGGGTGAGGGCTCGGACGCCTGGAACGACCCCGTTGCTGGTGAGATGGATCAGCCACTCGATCTCGACGCGCACGCGCTCGCGGTTGAGGGCAGCCTCGGAGAGGTGATCGACCAGCGGGGCGACGGCGGCACGGTAGCGGCCGTCAAGGGCGCCAAGGGCGATGGGCGGAAACGCGTCAGCAAACGAGACCATGCCGGCCATCCTTCCAGAATCTGCCAACCGTCCAACCCGCCAAGGGTGATGGCCCCTGCCCTCGCCAGCCTTCAGAGACCCGCTACCACCGGATCTCGTCGGGTGATCGAGTCCAACGGCGGGGTTCTGGAGGACCAGCGCGAGAACCGCCTGCGGTTCTGGGTCCCCACCAGCCGTTAGGGCGCCATGCCCTCCGGCAAGGGAGATGTTCCCTCCGTATGCCGGGTGCTGGCCTGAGGCGCCTCGGCCACCTCCGGCAGCGGGGGTAGGGGCCACGCGACCTGCCGGGACGTTTCGGCGAGCGCGATCCCCACGAGGACGATCAGTGAACCGAGGATCTGGGCGGCGTTGAGGGACTCCCCGAGCAGGACCCAGGCGATGATGCCGGCGCCCACCGGCTCGAGCATGCCGATCAGGCCGACCCGGGCCGGGCCGAGGCGCACAACAGCGAGCAGCACCAACAAGAACGGTGCGACGGTGCCCAGCACGATGATCCACAGAACCATCAGCCACAGCGGTGCTTGCCCAGGAAGCGCGCCGGGCAGGTCGACCTCATGGACGAGCCGTGAGAACGGGAACGCCCACCATGGCGAGACGATCGCCCAGAGGATGGCCGAGAAGCCAAAGCTGAAGGCCATCAATGAGATCGGGTCGCGGGCCCGCTGTCCGTGCTCGCCCATCAGGTAGTAGGAGGCCAACGCTGCACCGGCGCCGACCGCCGAGATCAGGCCGATCGGGTCCAGCGTCATGCCCTTCCAGAACTGGGCCACCATGGCCAGACCTGACAGCGCGAAGGCCAGGCCGAGCCACAGCCGGGACCTCACCGGCTGCTTCTGCACGAACCGCACCCACAGCGCCACCATCAGCGGCGCGGTGTACTCGAACAGCAGGGCGATGCCGACGGGCATGCGCTGGATCGCCACGAAGTAGAGCCACTGGACCATCGCGATGCCGGTGACTCCGTAGAGCGCGAGGAAGCCCAGCTCGCGCCTCCCGACACGGAGGGCGGCTGGGTTCCTGAGGGCGGTGAGGCCGAACAGGATCATCGCTGTTCCGGCGCTGCGCACGGAGACGAGCTCGAGTGAGGAGACGCCGTTCAGCAGAGCGACCTTGCTGACGTTGCCGTTGAGGGCGAAGAGCACGGCCGCTCCAAGGGCCAGCAGCATTCCGCTCGAGGCCCGCGAGGGCCTTGTCATGCGCTGCTGTCGGCAGGCTCGGACAGTTCGGTCGGATGAGGCAGCGCAGCGCCAAGTGAGTTGACGACGCCTCGGCAAGCACGTTCGACCACGGTCAAACAGTGGTCGAACCCCGCTGCGTCGCCGAAGTAGGGGTCGTCCACCTCGAGCGTGCCGGAGTCGACCGCCGTGGGGTCGAACTCGCGCAGCAGCCGGACCTTCGCCGAGGCGTGGTCATCGGGGGCCCAGTCACGAAGGTCCTCCAGGTGTCCCTCGTCGGCCACCACGATCAAGTCCCTGTCGCTGAACCACTCGCGTCGGAACTCCCGCGCGCGGTGGTGAGTGCCGTCATACCCGTGGTCCCGGAGAGCCTGCACAGTGCGCGGGTCAGCGCCGTCACCCTCGTGCCAAGCACCGGTGCCTGCGGAGTCAACGACCACGCGGTCACCAAGGCCCGCGGACAGAATCATCGACCGCAGGATGACCTCGCCCATCGGCGACCGGCAGATGTTGCCGGAGCAGATGACGCAGATGCGGTAGGTCGGGGGAACCATGCGCCCATTGAACCGCACGGTCGCGGGCCCAGGTTTGTTCAGATGGAGATCCAGCCCCCGGCCTCGGCCTGGAAGTCGACCGGACCCCACTGCCCTGCGCCGGCGGGGACGCGCCCAAGAAGCCTCGCGCCGGTGACCGAGGCCAGATGGTGCGCGTTGGATCGCATCTCCAGGTCCGGGTCCTGCGGCCAGGACCCGATGACGAAGCCGAGACAGCCGAGCCCCCGGGTCCGCAGCGCCTCCGCCGTGAGCGCGCTGTGGTTCAAGGTGCCACGACCGGCGAGGGCGACGACGACGTAGCCCACGTTGACGCCTCGGGCCGTGAGCTCGGAGCCAACGTCGGCGATCGTGGAACCCTCACCATCCATCCGCGCGAGCAGCCCGCCAGCCCCCTCGACGAGCACCACGTCGACGTCGTCGCGACCCGCGATGCCGGCCAGCTTGGCACCGAGGTCGGGGGCGTTGGGAATGACGACGCCCGCCATACGACCGGTGGCATCGGGAGCGAGCGGGTCTGGCCACCTGACGGACTCGTACGTCTCGACCTCGCCGGCCAGCCGGCATACGTCCTGCATATCCCCCGGCTCGCCCGACAGCAGACCGGCCTGTGCCAGTTTGGTAACCACCACGCGCAGACCCTGAGCGTGCAGCCCGACGACCATCGCGGCCATGGCCACGCTCTTGCCGACTGACGGGCCGGTGCCGGTCACGACGATGACGGGCGCGAACTCACTCATTCGGGTACCAGTGCACCGGTTCATGCTGGCTCATGGGCGGGCGACGAAATCGTGCGGGGTCGGTCAACGGTGAAGCCCACGGCGGCGCCGAGGGCTCAGTCGACGTGGGCCGAGGATCAATCAACGGTCAGGGGGTTGCCCGGTGTGGCGATCGACCCGGGCTTGGTCCAGAACTGCATCCGCTCGACGCGCAGCCGCCCAGCTTTGACCATGGGGTCACCCTCGGCCAGCTCGACGGCTTCCTGGGCGGTCGTGGTGGGGTAGAACTCCTCGAACTCCATCACGTGCCGCCTACCCAAAATGACCGCCGAGAACTGAAATGACCGGACAGAGGTGTCGATTGTGGCGATGCCGGTTCGTCGTCAGAATGTAAGAACCCCTCAACCACAGGAGTACACCATGCCTCAGTACGTCGTCCTGATCTACGAAAACGAGTCCGATTACGCGGCCCTCTCCCCCGAGGGCTACGGCAAAGTTATGGACGCCCACAACCGGTTCGCCCAAGAGGTCGTCGCGCGCGGGGGCAAGATCGCGGGAGGCAACGCCTTGAAGGGCACCGAGACCGCGACCTCCATCCGCGGCGACGTCGTCACCGACGGCCCGTTCGTCGAGACCAAGGAGGCGCTCGGCGGCTTCTACCTGATCGAGGCCGACGACCTCGACCAGGCGATCAAGATTGCCGGTATGGTCCCCGCGCAGTTCGGTGGAGTCGAGGTGCGTCCGGTCGCGGTCTTCCCGGAGACCTAACAGTCGCGTGACCACCGCGGACGACATCAATCGCGCCCTCGCCGACGCGCACCGTCACGAGTGGGCCCGTGTGCTTGCCGCGACGGTGCGCGTGGCCGGCGATCTCGACCTCGCTCAGGAATGCGCGCAGGACGCGTACCTGGCCGCGCTCGAGACGTGGCGGCGTGACGGAATACCGCGCAACCCTGGCGCCTGGCTGACGATCGCCGCCCGTCGGAAGGCCCTGGACTCTCATCGACGTGCGGCCGCACTGCGGGCCAGGCTCCCGTTGCTCATCGAGCCGTCGGGCACCTCCCAGCTGCGCGGGTATGTCGACGGGTCGCCTTCTGCTGAAGCACAGCTCACTGAGATGGACGAGATCCCGGACGACCGTCTCCGCCTCGTGTTCACCTGTTGCCACCCAGCTCTTGCGAGGGAGGCGCAGGTGGCGCTGACACTGCGGCTGGTCTGCGGCCTGACCACCGAGCAGATCGCGCACTCGTTCCTGGTCAGCGAGCCTACGATGGCGGCGCGGGTTACCCGTGCGAAGAAGAAGATCTCGGGCGCGCGTATCCCCTATCGGGTCCCTGAGGCGCACGAGCTGCCAGAGCGCCTCGATGCCGCGTTGACAACCGTGCATCTTGTGTTCACCACCGGCCACACCGCACCGACAGGAGGTGCGCTTGTGCGCCCAGATCTCGTCGACCGGGCGATCGAGCTCTGCCGCGTCCTGTCCGACCTGATGCCTGATGAACGTGAGGTTCGCGGGCTGTTGGCGCTGATGTTGATCACGGACGCACGGAGGGCCACGCGGGTGGACCACGAGGGCCGCCTGGTGCTTCTCGAAGATCAGGACCGGTCATGTTGGGATCATGCGTCGATCGAGCGCGGTCGGTCGATGGTGTTCGACGCGTTGCGAGGCGGACGCCCCGGCAGATTCGTCATCCAGGCCGCGATCGCAGCCATTCATGCTGAGGCCCCAACCTTCGCCGAAACCGACTGGGAGCAAGCCGTTGAGCTCTACGACCTGCTCCTGGCAACCTGGCCGTCGCCTGTTGTAGCACTCAATCGCGTTGTGGCAGTTGGGTTCCGCTCTGGCCCCGCTGCGGGTCTGTCGGCGCTCGACGAGCTCGAATCCGAGGCGGGGCGCGTGCTGTCGCTCTACCACTACCTACCCGCGACGCGAGCCGACTTCCTGCGCAGGCTGGGCCGTGTGGAGGCGGCCGCGGCGTCATACCGTCAGGCCCTGGCGCTGGTTGAGAACGATGTCGAGCGGACCTTCCTCGAACGTCGGTTGGCTGCGCTTTCCAAGACCTGACGCCTACGGGCGCGAGAGGTCGATGACCCGGTCGAAACCGGCAAGACCGTCGGGGCGATGGCTGACCATGATCAGCGACCGCCCCGTCGTCGAGCGGGTGAGGTCGCCCAGGACTGCTTCCGCCGTGGTGTGGTCGAGGTGGGCCACCGGCTCGTCAAGCACCAGCACCGGTCGTTGGGAGACCAGGCACCGGGCCAGCCCGAGCCGTGCGCGTTCTCCACCTGAGACACCGCGTCCGCCGGCGCCGATGACGGTGTCGAGTCCTTGGGCGAGATCGGCGAACCACTGGCCCAGACCGGCACGACCCAGTGCTTCGGCAAGATCCTGATCTTCGGCCCCCGGACGCGCCAGCTGGAGGTTTGCCCGCAGCGTCGAGGCGAACAGATGCGGCTCGTCGTCGAGGACGGCGAACACCTGGCGCGCCTGCGCGAGCTCGAGCTGCAAGGCGTCGTGGTCGCCCAGGCGGTAGCCCCCGCCGGTGGGGTCGAGGTGCCGGGCCAGCACGGCAAGGAGGGTGGACTTTCCGCACCCGTTGGAGCCGGTGATGGCGAGCCGTTGGCCGGGCTGCACCTGCAGGTCCAGCGGGCCGACCTGTGGCACGCTCCCGGCCCACGCAGCGGTGAGCTCGGTCACCGAGATTCGTGCCGACATACCGGATGCGGCGTCGGGTCGCGTGTCGAACGGGAGGATCCCGGTGGCCCGCACCGCCGGTTGCTGGTCGAGCATCGCTGTCAACCGCGCGGCGCTGGCCCGGGACCGGGCGAGTGCCCGCATCGCATCGGGCAGGGTCGAGAAGGCGTCGCCGAGCGCGATCGGCATCAGGACCAGGAGCGCTGCGATCGGCGCCGAGATCGTCGTGCCGACGCCCGGCAGGATCGCGGCGGTCATCGCGATCGTGCCGGCGGCTGTCAGCAGGAGCAGGAGCCCCGCGGCTGCGGCACGGCCATGACTCTGACGCCCCGCTGCTCGTCGCAGATCCGCATGAGCCGTGACCAACCAGGACTGCGCCTGGCCCTGAGCTCCTATCGCCTGGAGCTCGCTGGCGTTGCCGGCCACCAGGGCGGTGACCCGGGCGACCTCGGCACGCGCTGCCAGCAGGATCTGCTGCGAGCGAGTCTCCAGCCGCCAGCCGAGCACGAAGACGGCCACCGTGACGGTCAACATGGAAGCGATCACCAGACCGGCCGACGGCGAGAGCAGTGCGGCGACGATCACGGCCAGGACGCTCGCAATGAGCGTCGAAAGAATCGGCACCGTGACCCTGACCTGCGCGTCGACGACGTCGCTCAGGTCGTCGACGACCCCGGTCAGCAGGTCGGCCCGGCCACGGCGGCCAAGACGTGCCGGGGTGAGTGGGATCAGCCGTGCGTATGCCGCGGTGCGTCTTTCGGCGAGGTCGGTCAGGGCCACGTCATGGGAGCGCAGCCGCTCCCAGTAGCGAAAGACCGGCCGGGCCATGCCGAAGGTACGCACCGCCACGATCGCCGTCAGCAGCGTGAGGATGACCGGGCGTTCGCTGGCCCGGACGATCAACCAGCCGGAGGTGGCGGTCAGGGCGATGCCCGACGCGGTCGCGACACCGCCAAGCAGCCCAGCGCCCACAGCCGCCCGGATGCCTCGGGTTCCCGATGTCGTCATGAGCGGACCTCGGTGAGGGTCATGGTCGGACGCAGAGCCAGCTGGACGTGTTGGTCCGCGACAGTCAGCAGCTCGGGTCGATGGGTCACGGCGACGACCATGCGCAACGCGGCCAAGCGCTGGATCATGTGGTGCGCCAGCGCTGCCGATTCTCTATCGAGGTGAGCCGTTGGCTCATCGAGCAGGACCAGCGGGGCGCTCGAGAGTGCAGCCCTGGCCAGGGTGAGGCGGGCGCGCTGACCGGCGGACAGGCCAAACCCGTCATCGCCCAGCCGCGTGTCAAGGCCCCGCTCAAGGGCAGTCACCATGCTCTCGAGCCCGACCTCGTGCAGCATGTCCCAGAGCTCGTCATCGGTGCTGTCGTTACCGAGGGTGAGGTTGTCTCTCACAGTCCCGGGCGCGAGGAACGGCCGTTGGGTGACCAGGTGTGAACGAGGCGCCGAGACGGTGCCTGCGTCCGGGTGGCGAAGCCCGGCCAGCAGCTCCAGGAGCGTCGACTTGCCGGCACCGGAGGGACCAGTAACGACGGTGAGCCCGATCGAGAGCTCCAGATGCAGGTTGCCCAGGACGTCTGTGGCCGCGCCCGGGTATGCGTACGTGACCCCTTCGACCACCACCGAAGAGTGGGTGACGCTGGTGGGGGCCGTGGGGG
>DASRVZ010000144.1:0-36426 GCA_035654835.1 Dermatophilaceae bacterium
GACTTTGAATCAGGATTAGCGACGAAGGTTCGATTCCTTCCCGGGGAGCCGCTCAGCACGATCCCGTCGTGTGCACAGTAGGCGCGAAGCCCTCATGCATGGGTGGATGTCACGCAGATGACCTCGCAGGCCTCATGTCGGGCACGGGACCGGCGACCTGGCCTGCGTCGCACTGCTCGATGAGACGCCTCCCGTTGTGCTGTGCCACAGCCGCGGAAGATTCCTCTGTGCTGACCAGAACCTGTGGGTTCAGCGCGTCGGAGGCGGCATCGGGGTGGACCGAGCGGGTGGCCCACTTTGACCTGCCAAGGCGGTGAAAGATGGTGACGGCTCGACCAAAGAGGAAGATGCCGGTCCAGGCGACCAGCCGGACGACACCGATGAGCTGGGCGCGGAGCATGACGAGGACAGGGTGTGCCTGGGGATGGATGCCAACAACCTGGCCCCCTTTACCGGCTGCTGCGTCGTTCAAGATGTATGTGATCAACCCGGTCACCTTGACCGCACGATTCTCCGGTGGCGTATCCCGCAACCACATATCGACGACGTCGCGGATGGTCTCCATGTCGGGGCTGTAGCCCACGCGGGCGTGAGCCTCGGCCAACGTTTGGCTACCAAGGTCGCGAAGATGCTCCCACTGCTGGTCGTTCATGTTCCGTGTCTCCCCATGCTCCTCACCTGACGCTGCCAGGGGACTGCCCTAGGTGTACCAACCGCCCGACGTCTTCGCCGGAAGCTTCGTAACCGGACAAAGGCTGATTACTGACCATCTGTTTGCCAACTGTTAAAGAATGACGCCGCCACCCCCGCCCTGCACCTCGGCAAAGCAGACAGAAGAACCGGCCGAAAGGACTACCACGACTGGCGAGAACCAGCGGGCCCAGCCCCGGGTGCGGCGGGTTCAAACACCTCCGGCCTGACGCGACTGCGCCCCGCCTCATCCATCGGGGCGGGCGCTGCTGCGTCGTTTTGAGGCGGCCGGACGTACGTCAAACGGTGGGATCCTTCGCGCCGATTGACGCGCAACATGGTCCTAGATCGATTCCTCGGCCCCTTGCCCGGTGAAGCGGTACAGGCCCTGGCTGGCATGGATGCTCCCGCCAGGGCCGCCCAGTGCACAGGCACGTTCCCGCCGGTCAGTCCTCGCTATGGTCTTCGACCCAGGCCGCGGCCTCGAGCAGATGCAGGCCCACCTCACGCGCCTGCCGCGGCGTCAGGTTCGGCCCGTAGTCCGCGTCGAGCCACACGACGACACCGTGCCCGCGGTCCGTGCAGACGCCGACATTGGCCCAGCTCTTGCCACACACGCCTTCGACGGTGGGCCAGCTCGGACCGTCGTGTTCGATGGGCTCGTCCTCACCGAGGTGGTTGGTCGTGCACCAGTTCGGACACGTGACGATGACACTCATGCTGGCGCTGCACTGGTGCGGCGATTCCCGGCGAGGGCGTCCGCGGACGCGCCTTCCTGCATGATGCCTCTCAAACCCGTTCCGCCTTTCGTCTGGGTGTTGCCGTCTGGGTGTTGCCGTTCAGGTCCTGGCTGGAGTCTTCACCTCCGGCGCGGGCCGCCCAACCACGGTACGACCGGATACTCGTCAAGTGGTGGAGGTCGGGCTGGTGTCGCTGCACCCAAGAACACAGCCGCGCCAGGATGTCGGGGTTCTCCGACGGGCCGAACTCTGACCCCCTGGTGAGCGCGAGCAGTGCTTGCGGGTGAACGATCGGTGCACGGCAGGTATCATAAGGCCGGCAGCCCACCCCAGCTCGCAGCACGGCCTTCGCCTCACGGGCTGAGATGCCCAGGGTGTGATTGTCAGCACCGACTCCGACCATTCAGGAGCTCATTCGCGTGACCACGTCCCGCCCGGCCGCTGTCATTGTCCTCGCCGCAGGTGAGGGCACCCGGATGAAGTCGGCCACCCCCAAGGTCCTGCACGCGATCGGTGGGCGCACGCTTCTCGGCCATGCGATCGCCGCCGCGCGAGGCGTGGATCCCCAGCATCTGGCCATCGTGATCCGTCACGGACGTGACCTCGTGGCTGCCCACATCGCCGCCGCCGACGCCGCCGCCGTCATCGCCGACCAAGACGAGGTCATGGGCACGGGTCGGGCCACCGAGTGTGCACTTGACTCGCTGCCCACAGGCCTCGAGGGAACGGTGCTGGTGACTTGTGGCGACGTGCCCCTGCTCACCGCCGAGACCCTGCGCGGACTCTTCGAGGCCCACGCCGCCAGCGGGAGCGCCGCCACGGTGATCACCGCCACGTTGCCCGATCCATTCGGCTATGGCCGCATCATTCGTGCGGCAGACGGCTCGGTCGCCGGCATCGTCGAGCAGAAGGACGCCACCGCCGAACAGCTGGAGATCACCGAGATCAACTCCGGCCTCTACGCGTTCGACGCCTTGGTCCTGCGCAAGGCGCTGGCCCAGGTGGGCACGGACAACGCACAGGGCGAGAAGTACCTCACCGACGTCCTGGGGATTGCCCGCGCCGAGGGCCTTCGGGTGAGCGCGCATCTGGTAGAGGACGTGTGGCAGACCGAGGGCGTCAACGACCGCGTCCAGCTTGCGCGGCTCGGTGCCGAGCTCAACCGCCGCATCGTCGAGCGCTGGATGCGGGCCGGAGTGACCGTGGTCGACCCGACCACGACGTGGATCGACACTGACGTCACCCTCGGGCGGGACGTCACGATCCACCCGCAGACCCAGATTCACGGCGCCAGCACGATCGGTGACGACGTTGTCCTCGGACCCGACACCACGCTCACTGATGTTGCGATCGGCAACGGCGCGTCCGTCATACGCACGCATGGGTTCTCCGCCGTCATCGGCGCGGGAGCCACGGTCGGGCCCTTCTCATACTTGCGACCAGGCACCGACCTCGGCGCCGATGGCAAGATCGGCACCTTCGTCGAGACCAAGAACGCCCAGATCGGCACCGGGTCCAAGGTGCCGCACCTGACCTATGTCGGGGACGCCACGATCGGTGAGCACTCCAACATCGGAGCGTCCAGTGTCTTCGTCAACTATGACGGCGTCAGCAAGTCGCGCTCCACGATCGGCAGCCACTGCCGCACCGGCTCGGACAACATGTTCGTCGCGCCGGTGACCGTGGGCGACGGCGCCTACACCGGGGCCGGCACGGTCGTCCGGCAGGATGTCCCGCCCGGCGCTCTGGCAATCAACGTCGCGCCACAACGCAATCTGCTCGGCTGGGTGCAAGAAAAGCGTCCAGGGACCGCCTCGGCGCTCGCCGCCGCAGCCGCCGGTCAGGACTCACCCATCGTTGCCGAGGACTCACTCATCGCCCCCGAAGGGAACACGACCGCATGAGCGGAATGAAGCGCACGACGGAAAAGACCCTCATGGTCTTCTCCGGCAGGGCCAACCCCCAGCTCGCCGAAGAGGTGGCCTACCAGCTGGGGACGAACCTCGTGGCGATGTCGGCCTTCGAGTTCGCCAACAGCGAGATGTACGTGCGCTACGAGGAGTCGGTCCGCGGCTCGGACGCTTTCGTCATCCAGAGCCACGCCGCTCCGGTCAACGAGTGGATCATGGAGCACCTGCTCATGGTCGATGCGCTCAAGCGTGCCTCGGCCAAGCGGATCACCGTCGTCATGCCGTACTACGGCTACTCGCGCCAGGACAAGAAGCATCGTGGCCGCGAGCCGATCTCGGCCCGTCTGATCGCCGACCTGTTCAAGACCGCGGGCGCCGACCGGCTGATGTCCGTGGACCTGCACGCTGACCAGATCCAGGGATATTTCGACGGACCGGTCGACCACCTCGTGGCGCTGCCGATCCTCTCGAAGTACGTCCGCAAGAAGTACGGCACGGAGCAGCTGGCCGTCGTCTCTCCGGACGCCGGCCGGATCAAGGTGGCCGAGCAGTGGTCCAAGCGTCTGGGCGGCGCACCGCTGGCGTTCATCCACAAGACCCGCGACATCAGCCGGCCCAACGAGGTCGTGGCCAACCGCGTCGTCGGTGAGGTCAAGGGCCGGACCTGCATCCTGGTCGACGACATGATCGATACCGCCGGAACGATCACCAAGGCGGCCGATGCGCTTCTCGCTGCGGGTGCGACCGACGTCATCATCGCGGCCACGCACGCGATCCTGTCCGGACCCGCGGTTGACCGGCTCAAGAACTGCAACGTCCGCGAGATCATCGTCACCAACACCCTGCCGATCCCCCCCGAACGTCACTTCGACAAGCTCACCGAGCTGTCCATCGCCCCGCTGCTCAGCCAGGCGATCCGTGCGGTCTTCGAGGACGGTTCAGTCACCAGCCTGTTCGACCCGCCCAACTAACACTGGGAGCGTCCGCATGCCGGGTGCCGCAGCTGTGCCTCCGATCCGTCTTGGCCTGGTCACCGAGCAGGCGCCGCCGTGGACCGGCGTCGTCGAGCGGTGGCAGGAGATCGAGGCCCTGGGCTTCGACTCGGCCTGGCTGACCGATCACTTCATGACCCACGGAGACGAGGACGCGCCGATCTTTGAGGGGTGGACCGCGCTCGCCGCTCTCGCCATGGCCACCACCCGGATCCGCATCGGCCTGATGGTCACCGGCAACACCTACCGTCACCCTTCGGTGTTGGCCAAACAGGCGGTCACCGTCGACCACATCTCCGGCGGTCGCCTCCGGCTCGGGATCGGTGCGGGCTGGTGGGAGCGTGAGCACGAGGCGTACGGCTTCGACTTCCCTGGGCCGGGCGAACGGGTGGGCCGGTTCGCCGAGGCTCTCGACCTGCTCGAGCGGCTGCAGGCCGAGCGTCGTACCGACTTCAGCGGCCACTACTACTCCATCCGCGACACCCCCTTCGCGCCGAAACCGCTGCAGTCCCCGCGGCTGCCGGTGACCATCGGCTGCAAGGGCCCGAGGATGCTCGCCCTCACCGCCGCCCACGCCGAGGTCTGGAACACTCGTGGCCCGGTCGAGATCGTGGTTCCTCGGATGGCCGCGCTCGACGAGGCCTGCCGGGCGATCGGCCGTGACCCCGCCACCCTGGTCCGCTCGGTCTGGCCCTACCAAGCCTCCTTCGACTCGGTGGGTGCCATGGCCGAGTCGATCAGGACCTATCGCGAGGTGGGCTTCACCGAGATCATCCTCGACTGGCCGAAGGAGCCGGCCCGGCTCGAGGTGCTGCGAGCGGCCTCGCGCGAGCTGTTCCCGACGCTGCGAAGCCCCTGAGCGCGCCTCCTCGCTCTGGCCGGCAGTCGAGATTTCCGTATGCCGTGCCCGTTCGTCTAGACTTCGCAGGTTGCCTCGGCGAGGGACACTGCATGACTGAAGCTGGTTCGGTTCGAACCAGGTGATGCAGAAGTCCGTGATCGACGCGGTGGCGCCAGACGCCCGGATCCTTGCGGGTGGAGGCGCTTGCCACGCCGGTCACCGGTGTCGTGCCGCGTCCCGCGTCGAGGCCCACCGCAGTCAGATGACAGGCCAGACCCACACGCGTATGCGCGCCACACCAGCGTGCGGATCCGCATCAAGCAACGTAGGAGAGCTCCATGACCGTCACCAAGCTCGTCGCCACGACCCGGACCACGTTCGGCAAGGGCGCCGCTCGCAGCATCCGGCGAGAGCACAAGATCCCCGCCGTCATGTACGGCCACGGCACCGAGCCGGTCCACATCACCCTGCCCGGCCACGAGACGATGATGGCGCTCAAGGTCGCCAACGCCCTGCTCACGATCGAGGTCGACGGCAAGGATCAGCTGGCCCTGGCCAAGGACATCCAGCGCCACCCGATCCGGCCGGTCATCGAGCACGTTGACCTCGTCGTGGTCCGCAAGGGCGAGAAGGTCCACGTTGACGTGCCGATCCACATCGTGGGCGAAGCAGCCATCGAGACCGTCGTCTCGCTGGAGAACAACACCGTGGACCTGGCCGTCGAAGCCACGCACATTCCTGAGCGTCTCGAGGTCTCGGTCGAGGGTCTCCAGGCCGGCACCCGGATCCACGCCGGCGACCTCGTGCTGCCCAAGGGCGCCGAGCTGGTCACCGAGCCCGACATGCTGGTCGTCAACATCACGCAGGCGATCACCGCGGAGGAGCTTGAGGCCGAGCTCGCCGCCGAGGTCTCTGCTTTGGCCACTGCCGGCGAGGCTGTCGAGCCGGTCGAGGGTGCCGAAGCCGAGGCTCCTGCAGCCGAGGACGACCAGGGCGACAAGGCCTGAGCCATCTGCGTTCGACCCGGTCCTGACCTCGTCAGGACCGGGCCAACCAGCCTGTTCGTCGAACCAGAATGGACGCGATGACCCCTTGGCTGATCGTCGGACTGGGCAACCCTGGCCCGTCGTATGCCGGTCACCGGCACAACGTCGGCGCCATGGTGGTGGCCGAGCTGGCCGCCCGTGCCGGTGCCAGCCTGCGTTCGCACAAGGCGCGAGCGGTCGCGGCCGAGGTCCGCATCGGGACCCTGCCCGGCGGGGCGCCCGGGCCCAGGGCTGTCATCGCCACCCCGCTCAGCTATATGAACGAGTCCGGGGGGCCGGTCGCCGGGCTGATGTCGTTCTACAAGGTTCCCGTCGAGCAGTTCGTCGTGATCCACGATGACCTCGACATCCCCTTCGCCGACGTGCGGCTGAAGCTCGGCGGCGGCGAGGGCGGCCACAACGGCCTGCGCTCGATCACCAAGTCGGTTGGGACCAGGGACTATCTGCGTGTTCGCGTCGGCATCGGGCGACCGCCCGGGCGCATGGATGCCGCGGACTACGTGCTTCACGACTTCTCCAGCACCGAACGCAGCGAGGTGCCCTTGCTGATCAGCGACGCCGCCGACGCGATCGAGCGACTGGTTGCTGAAGGCCTCCTCGCGGCACAGCAGCAGTGGCACTCCCCATGATCCAGGAGCTTTGCGCACCATGAGCCTCACCCCGTTGCTTGATGTCCTGGTCACCGACCCGATCGTGCGGCGCATCCTCACGACGCCGATGGGCACGGACCACGCGGCGCCACCGTCGCTGGACATCGCCGTATCCGCGGGTGCTCGTCCGCCGCTGATCGCGGCCCTCGCCGGAGCTCAGGACAGCAGCGTGCGCCGCCCGATCCTTGCCGTGACCGCCACCGGGCGTGAGGCCGAGGACCTGGTCGCCGCGCTGCGCTGTTTCCTGCCGAGTGACGTCGTGGCCGACTTCCCGAGCTGGGAGACCCTGCCGCATGAACGGCTCAGCCCGCGTAGCGACACGGTGGGCCGCCGGCTGGCCGTGTTGCGCCGGCTCACCCACCCCGAGGCGACGGGCACGGCATACGGTCCCCTTGACGTTGTCGTCACTCCGGTGCGTGCGCTGCTGCAACCGCTGGTCAAGGGTCTGGGCGAGCTGGTTCCCGTCGCTCTCAAGGCCGGCGACGAGATGGCGATGGGTGACGTGGTCGAGGCCCTTGCCGACGCCGCCTATGTCCGCACCGACCTGGTTGAGCGTCGAGGCGAGTTTGCCGTGCGCGGAGGCATTCTCGACGTCTTCCCGCCCACCGAGGAGCACCCGGTCCGGGTTGAGTTCTGGGGGGACACGGTCGAGGAGATCCGTTGGTTCAAGGTCGCGGACCAGCGCAGTCTCGAGGTCGCCGCGCATGGACTGTGGGCCCCGCCCTGCCGCGAGGTGTTGTTGACCAAGGCCGTGCGTGAGCGGGCCGCGATCCTCGCCCAGCAGCTGCCAGGGGTGGCCGACATGCTGGGCAAGGTGGCCGCGGGCATCGCCGTCGAGGGCATGGAGTCCCTTGCGCCGGCGCTGGTCGACGGCATGGAGAGTCTGCTTGATGTGCTGCCGCAGGGCACCCACGTGGTCCTCACCGACCCCGAGCGGGTGCGCAAGCGGGCACATGACCTCCTAGCCACCAGCACCGAGTTCCTTGATGCGAGCTGGTCCAACGCGGCCGCCGGCAACGCCGTTCCCATCGACCTGCACGCGATCCTGGGCAGCGCGTCGTACTGGTCACTGGACGACGTCCGGGCTCACGCGATCGAGACGGGCCGCCCGTGGTGGTCGCTGACCAGCTTCGTCAGCGATGCCGAGCTGGTCGATCTGGTTGACAGCGCCGTTGAACGTCTGACCATCGGGTCGACCGATGTCGAGGCCTATCGCGGGGACACCGAGCGTGCGGTCGCGGACCTGCGGCGATGGGCCGATGAGGGCTGTCACACCGTTGTCGTGACCGACGGCCTCGGGCTGGCCAAACGGGTCAGCGAGGTCCTGTCCGAGCACGACATCCCCAACCGCATCTCGACCGGTGCGGTCAGGCTGGAAGAGCTTCCCGCCGGCCTCATCCAGGTGACCACCGGGGCGTTGGTGCGTGGGTTCGTCGCACCCGGCGCCAAGCTGGTGGTCGTCACCGAGTCCGACCTGACCGGCGCCAGCAGCCAGGGCACCTCCACCAAGGACATGCGCAGGTTGCCCTCGAGACGACGCAACCAGGTCGATCCCCTGGAGCTTCGCCCCGGTGACTACGTGGTCCATGAGCAGCACGGCGTCGGCAAGTTCGCCGAGATGGTGCAGCGCACGGTTGGCGGAGCAGCCCGCGAATACCTGCTGCTGGAGTACGGCTCCAGCAAGAGGGGCCAACCCGCCGACCTCCTGTTCGTGCCGACCGACCAGCTCGACCAGATCACCCGGTACGTCGGCGGCGAGGCCCCCAGCCTGAACAAGCTGGGCGGCGCGGACTGGGCCAAGACCAAGGGCCGCGCCAAGAAGCACGTGAAGCAGATCGCCGGCGAGCTGATCCGCCTCTACAGCGCCCGGATGGCAACCAGGGGTCACGCCTTTGGGTCAGACACCCCCTGGCAGCGCGAGCTCGAGGATGCCTTCGTCTACGTCGAGACGCCCGACCAGCTGATCAGCATCGACGAGGTCAAGGTCGACATGGAGCGCGAGGTCCCCATGGACCGGCTGATCTGTGGCGACGTCGGCTATGGCAAGACCGAGATCGCGGTGCGAGCGGCGTTCAAGGCCATCCAGGACGGCAAGCAGGCCGCGATCCTGGTGCCGACGACCCTGCTCGTCCAGCAACACTTCCAGACGTTCTCCGAGCGCTACGCGCCGTTCCCCGTGGTGGTCAAGGCACTGTCGCGGTTCCAGTCCACGGCCGAGGCCAAGAAGGTCGTGGAGGGGCTGGCCGACGGCACGGTCGACCTGGTCATTGGCACGCATCGGCTGCTGTCGGACGAGATTCGTTTCAAGGACCTCGGGCTGGTGGTGGTCGACGAGGAGCAGCGTTTCGGAGTCGAGCACAAGGAACAGCTCAAGCGGATGCGCACGGCGGTTGACGTCCTGGCGATGTCGGCGACGCCGATCCCGCGCACCCTGGAGATGGCCGTCACCGGCATCCGCGAGATGTCCACGATCGCCACACCGCCGGAGGAACGCCATCCCGTCCTGACCTTCGTCGGCCCTTACGACGAGAAGCAGATCATTGCCGCCATCCGGCGCGAGCTCCTGCGCGAGGGCCAGGTGTTCCTGATCCACAACAAGGTGTCCTCCATCGAGAAGGCGGCCGCCAGGATCCGTGAGCTCGTGCCCGAGGCGCGGATCGCCACCGCCCACGGGCAGATGGCTGAGCACCGGCTCGAGCAGGTGGTCGTCGACTTCTGGGAGAAGCGCTTCGACGTCCTGGTGTGCACCACGATCATCGAGACGGGCCTGGACATCTCCAACGCCAACACCCTCATCGTCGAGCGGGCGGACGTGCTCGGCCTCAGCCAGCTCCACCAGCTGCGCGGTCGGGTGGGACGTGGTCGTGAACGCGCGTACTCCTACTTCCTCTACCCGCCGGAGAAGCCGCTCACCGAGACCGCTCACGACCGACTGGCCACCATTGCCAGCCACACCGACCTCGGCGCCGGGATGGCGGTGGCCATGAAGGACCTCGAGATCCGGGGCGCCGGCAACCTTCTCGGCGGTGAGCAGTCCGGGCACATCGCCGGCGTCGGGTTCGACCTCTACATCCGGTTGGTCGGCGAGGCGGTGGCGGACTATCGAGATGACAGTGGCGTAAGCGCGGCGACGGAGATCAAGATTGAGCTCCCCGTCGATGCGCACCTGCCTCGTGAGTACATCCCGGGCGAGCGGTTGCGTCTCGAGGCGTACAAGAAGCTCGCGACGGTCCAGGACGCCGCAGGACTGGTCGAGATCGAGGCAGAGCTGCAGGACCGCTACGGCGCTCGCCCCGAGCCGGTGCGCAACCTGCTCGAGGTGGCCCGTCTGCGCACGGTTGCCCGCAAGGCCGCGGTGGGCAACATCAGCGTCCAGGGGAAGTACGTGCGGTTCGGACCGATCCTCATGCCGGAGAGCCAGCAGCTACGGCTCCAGCGGCTCTACCCGGGCACGCTGATCAAGGACGCTGTCCATACGATCTTGGTGCCCATGCCGATGACGGCCAGGGTGGCTGGTCAGCCGCTGCGGGACACTGCGATCCTGAAGTGGGCGATCGACCTGATCCAGGCCGTCCTGCTGGACAGCGTGGCCGATGCGGCGCGAGTCGCGACGAAGCAGAACTGACGAGAGGAACGGCCTTGACGCTTTCACAACACCTGAAGACTCTGGCGCTCGTGATCGGCGCGAGCCTGGCAGTGTCCGGTTGCGGAGCGCAGCAGCCCGGCGCCGCGGCGATCGTGAACGACACCGCCGTCCGCCACCAGGACTTCGTCATCAGCGACAAGGATGTCCAGTCGGTCTCGGAAGAGCTCAACGCGCTCGCTCAGGGTGGGCAGGAGCTCAAGGTGAGCGACGCCCTGCTCACTCTCATCCTTGCGCCATACGTCCTTGACGAGGCCAAACGCGTCGGCAAGACCGTCTCCGCCTCCGAGGCGGGCAAGGCCATCGACAAGGTGGCCGACCCCTCGCCCTCGACGATCACATTCGTGCAGATGCAGCTTGCGATCCAGCAGCTTGACCAGGCCAGCAAGACCCTCATCGTGGATGAGCTGGGCAAGGTCAAGATCACGGTCAACCCGCGATACGGCGCCTTCGATCTGACGCAGATTGCGCTGACCCCGATCTCGCCCAACTGGATCAAGGCGAGCGCGCCATCGCCGGCAAAGTGATCACCGGCCGCGTGAACAGCGCCGACGTGATGGTTCATCGGCTCACCCTGCTGCTCAGCACCCCGCGTATCGCCCCGGGCCTGTTCACCCGCGATGCGTGGACAGCCTTGACGAACGCGGTCCACGTCTTCACCAGGGATGAGGACGAGACCCAGCTGATCGCCATACAGGAGTCGGGTATTCCGGCCGTGCACCTTGGCGAGATGTCCCCGGTCGCACTGACCACCTTGTTGCTCGACCGGACCATCGACGGAGACGTGGTCTGGATCGGTTCCGCCGACGGCGACCCCGGTCTGACCGATGCCCTGGCCGCCGCGGTCACCGCGCGCGACGACGCGCCAGAGGTCGAGGTCATTGTCGGGTCCTATGACGTGCCGGGTGCGCGCCTGCTCGACCTGGTCGCGGTGATGGACCGGCTGCGTTCGGCAGAGGGCTGCCCATGGGACGCGGAGCAGACTCACGAGTCGCTCGTGCCGTACCTCATCGAGGAGACCCACGAGCTGGTCGAGGCCATCGAGTCCGGGGACCGTATGCACATGGCAGAGGAGCTCGGCGACGTCCTGTTGCAGGTGGCTTTTCACGCCCGCATCGCACTGGAACATGGCGAATCGCCGTTCGGGATCGACGATGTGGCCGGTGGCATCGTGGACAAGCTGGTCCGTCGTCACCCGCACGTGTTCGCCGAGGGCGACGCCGAGACCTCCGAGGACGTGGCGGCCAACTGGGAGCTGATCAAGGCGGACGAGAAACCGCACCGGAGCTCGCCCATGGACGGCATACCCGATGGACTTCCCGCCCTCGCTCGCGCGGACAAGGTGGCTGCGCGTCTGTCGGCGGCCGGCCGGCTCGACCTGGTGCAGAGCGCGGCCGCCGGCGACGACGTCGGCTCGCGACTTTTCGCGCTCGTGCTGGAGGCGCGTGAACACGGTCAGGACCCGGAGGCCGTCCTGCGAGCAGCGGTGCGTGCGGTGGCCGGCCAGCTCTGAGCTGCTGCCGCTCCGCCGGGTTCCGTGCTGCGGGTCGGTGATCGGCACAGGATGGATCTGCGGATAGGCTCGGGCCGTACCTATTCGGCATACCGCAGGAGAGTCTGATGGCCATCATTGAGGCAGTAGGCGCACGCGAGGTTCTCGATTCGCGTGGCAACCCCACCGTTGAGGTCGAGATCGCTCTCGACGACGGCACCCTGGCCCGGGCGGCGGTTCCCTCGGGCGCCTCCACCGGTGCTTTTGAGGCCGTCGAGCGCCGCGACGGCGACCCCAAACGCTACGGCGGCAAGGGTGTTGAGCAAGCTGTCGACGCTGTCCTTGACGAGATCGGCCCGGCACTCCACGGCTTCGAGGCCAGCGAACAGCGGCTCATCGACCACGAGATGCTCACCCTCGACGGCACTCCCAACAAGGGCTCCATGGGCGCCAACGCCATCCTCGGGGTCTCGCTGGCAGTGGCCCGCGCGGCAGCCGAGTCGGCGAACCTGCCGCTCTTCCGCTACATCGGCGGCCCGAACGCGCACGTCCTGCCGGTCCCGCTCTTCAACATCCTCAACGGCGGGTCGCATGCCGACTCCAACGTTGACATCCAGGAGTTCATGATCGCCCCGATCGGTGCGCCATCCTTCCGCGAGGCGCTCCGCTGGGGAGCCGAGGTCTATCACGCGTTGAAGTCCGTCCTGAAGGAGCGCGGGCTGTCCACCGGGCTGGGAGATGAAGGCGGCTTCGCGCCCAACCTCGAGAGCAACCGCGCAGCCCTCGACCTGATCGTCGTGGCGATCGAAAAGGCCGGCTACCGGCCCGGCGCCGACATTGGTCTCGCGCTCGACGTGGCCGCGTCCGAGTTCTACGCCGACGGTGTCTACACCTTCGAGGGCCAGAGCCGCACCGCTGCCGAGATGACGGCGTATTACGCCGACCTGGTCGCGGCGTACCCGCTGGTGTCCATCGAGGACCCGCTGGACGAGGACGACTGGGAGGGCTGGGCCACCATGACCGCCGAGCTCGGTGACAAGGTCCAGATCGTGGGCGACGACCTGTTCGTCACGAACCCGGAGCGCCTCGCCCGCGGTATCGCCGGCAAGGCCGCGAACTCCATGCTGGTCAAGGTCAACCAGATCGGCTCGCTGACTGAGACCCTCGATGCCGTGGACATGGCTCACCGGGCTGGCTTCAGCTGCATGATGAGCCACCGTTCCGGTGAGACCGAGGACACGACGATCGCCGACCTGGCCGTGGCGACAAACTGCGGCCAGATCAAGTCCGGTGCCCCTGCCCGGTCCGAGCGCGTGGCCAAGTACAACCAGCTGATGCGTATCGAGGAAGAGCTGGACGATGCTGCGCGCTATGCCGGTGCTGACGCCTTCCCGCGCTTCAGGGGCGCGGCGACGACTGCCGCCGCTGCTGACGAGGGCTGAGCAGGCCTCCACCAGTGGCGACCACGCGACGACCGGTCAGTACGCCGAGAGCCCCTCGGCGTACTGCCGCGTCGCGCGCTGGCAGCGCCGCATCCGCCAGGCCGACAGCGTCGCGCCCGGCGGCCCGCCCGGCCGCGGCTGCTCGGGGCCGTCGCGCGTCGGGAGAGCCGCACAAGTCGAGGTCCGTCCGGCGTACGGCCGTCCTCTCGGCGGTTTTCGTGATGCTCGCCGTGACGCTCGTCCCGACCTTGCGCTCGACCCTGAACCAGCAGAGCCAGATCAACGCACTACGCGACCAGCTCGGCCAGCAGCGTGAGACGGTCGCCGCGATGCAGCAGGAACAACGGCAATGGAGCGACCCGGTGTTCCTCGAGCAGCAGGCCCGTGAGCGTCTCAAGTTCGTGCGCGTGGGAGAGACGTCCTACACGGTCATCGACCCGCAAACCGCTCCGCCCGCCAGCGGTGACCTGACGATCGCTGCTCCTGCGGCGGTTTCCACCTTTGACGGTCCGTGGTACGGCCAGCTGTGGCAGTCGATGGTGATCGCGGACACTCCGGCAAAGGCCGCGGTCAAGGCACCGGTGAAAGCGCCGGCTCAGAGCCAGCCGTCGCCCGCTTCCTCGGCCAGATGAGTAGTCCGGGCCACATGAGCAGTGCAGGTCGGATGGGCCGCCCGGCGGGCGTGCAAGAGGTTGCCGCAGCCGATCTGGCCGCGGTGAAGGAGCAGCTCGGTCGGGTGCCTCGTGGGGTGGTTGGGGTCGCCCACCGATGTCCGTGCGGGTGCCCTGACGTCCTGCGCACCGCGCCTCGACTGCCTGATGGCACGCCGTTTCCCACGACCTACTACGCGACCTGCCCGCGCCTGACCGGAGCCATCAGCACGCTGGAGACCAGCGGCATGATGCGCGAGATGACCGAGCGGTTGGGCAGCGATCCCGAGCTGGCCAGGGCCTACGTCGCTGCCCACGCGGACTATCTGCGCCGCCGTGGCGAGCTTGGCGATGTCGTCGAGATCGATGGCATCTCTGCTGGCGGAATGCCCACCAGGGTCAAGTGCTTGCATGTGCTGGTCGGCCACTCACTGGCGGTCGGTCCGGGGGTGAACCCGTTGGGGGACGAGGCGCTCGAGGCTCTTGGCCAATGGTGGGCGTCCGGTCCTTGCGTTTCCCGGGGCGACGCATGACCCGCGTCGGGGCGATCGACTGCGGTACGAACTCGATCCGGCTCCTGATCGCCGACGTGGCCCGTGACACGGGGGCTCTGTCGGACATCGTGCGGCGAGTGGAGATCGTGCGGCTGGGCCACGGCGTCGACAAGACCGGCGTCATCGCGCCTGAGGCCATGGCCCGCACCTTGGCTCAGGCGCGTGACTACTCCTCACAGTGTTCACATCACGGCGTCGAGAGGGTCAGGTTCGTCGCAACCTCGGCGTCGCGCGATGCTCGCAACGCGGAGGAGTTCGTGGTCGGCGTCCGTGAGGCGTTTGCTGCTTTCGGAATTGCCCCTGAGGTCATCAGCGGGCACGAAGAGGCCTCCCTGTCCTTCAGGGGTGCCACCGGGGACCTGCAGTCAGATGCAGTTGCCGGCCCCTATCTCGTGGTGGATATCGGCGGTGGATCCACGGAGTTCGTGCGCGGGACCCACGAGGTGGAACAGGCGCTTTCGGTCGACGTCGGGTGCGTTCGGCTGACCGAGCGCCACGCTCTCAGCGATCCACCAACGCCTTCGGAGATCGCGGCCGCGACGGCCGACATCGATGAGGCCATTGACCGGGCCGCTGAAGTCGTTGATTTCCAAGGAATCTCGGCACTGGTGGGCTTGGCCGGGTCGGTCACGACCGTCACCGCTCTTGCGCTGGGTCTGATGACCTATGACCCCGACAAGATCCACCTTTCGCAACTGCCTCCAGCCGAGATCATCGACGCATGTACCTCGCTGCTGATGATGACCCGCGCCGAGCGAGCTGCCCTGGGGTTCATGCACCCTGGGCGCGCCGACGTGATCGGCGCGGGTGCTCTTGTCTGGCGCACCATCGTTCAGCGATTGCAGCAGGACGCCGGCATCACGAGAGTCGTGACCTCGGAGCACGACATCCTCGATGGCATCGCGCTGTCGATCGCCTGAGGTGGATGTGGCCGAGGTGGATGTGACTGAGCTGGCCGTATCCGCGGTGGCCGTGACCGCGCTCGCGCATCCGGTGACCGGACAGCTTTTCGAGTCCCCGGTGCCCCCGTGCACGGGCTGGCCCGGCGATCCAGCGACAGCGTTGACTCCGGTCGCACGGACGGCCAGGCAGGTGGAACGGCTGGCCGGGCAGGCCCAGTCCGTCGCAGAGCTCGATGCGGCCGTGTCCGTGTGCCGCGCCTGCCCCCGCCTCGTGAAGTGGCGCGAAACCGTTGCCACTGAAGGCAAACGGGCATCCTTTGCCGACCAGCCGTATTGGGGTCGACCGGGGCCGGGCTTTGGTGACCCCGAGCCCGCGGTTCTCATCGTCGGACTGGCACCGGCCGCCAACGGCACCAACCGCACCGGCCGGATGTTCACCGGCGACCGCAGCGGCGACTGGATCTATGCCGCGCTCCACCGTGCCGGATTCGCCAGCCAGTCGACCAGCAGTCACAGCGGCGACGGCCAGACGCTCACCGGCGTTCGCATCGTTGCGGCGGTGCGTTGCGCGCCGCCGGCGAACAAACCGACGCCGACCGAACGGGACACGTGTGGGCACTGGCTGGACCGGGACCTGGCCCTGACGTCACCGGGCCTGCGCTCGATGCTCGCGCTGGGAGCCTTCGGCTGGGACGCCACCCTCGCCAGCGCCCGGCGACTCGGGTGGCAGGTTCCCCGCCCGAAGCCGCGTTTCACCCACGGCGCAGAGACGACGCTGGTCACCCGCGGGGACAGGTCGATTCGACTCCTGGGCAGCTATCACGTGAGCCAGCAGAACACCTTCACCGGCAAGCTCACGGAAGCCATGCTGGACGAGGTTCTGGCCCGGCTCTGAGTCGCGATACCGTCAACGCCATGAACGACCAGATCATCGCCGTGACCGTCCTCGGCGACGACCGGCCCGGAATCGTCGCGGACGTGGCCGAGGCACTTGCCGGACTTCATGGCAACCTCGAGGACTCGACGATGACCGTGCTGCGCGGTCACTTCACCATGGTGCTGCTCTTACGCACCGGTGCCGGTGCGGACGCTGTCGAGGCCGCCTTGCACGCCCTCGTCGCGGACGGCTCGATGGTCGTCAACGCCCGGGTGCTCAGTGAGCCGGCGCTCCCTGCGGCTGACGGCCCGATCTACACGCTGCGAGTGCATGGCTCTGACCGTCCGGGGATCGTGGCTGAGATCACCCGCGTCGTGGCACGCCACGGCGCCAACATTGTCGACCTGGGCGCTCGCCTGGGCGCAGGGCTCTATGTCCTGACGGCAAAGCTGCAGCTGCCCAGTGAAGCCTCGGCGGCTGGGCTCGGCGCAGATCTGCAGAGCGTGGCCGATGAGCTCGGCGTCGCGGTCCACCTCGCGCGGATCGACGACGACGTGTTGTGATCACGACGACGACGTGTGGTGATCACGTATTGATCCCAACCGCCTGACCGGACCGAACGGCATACATTCCCGTCGCATGTGTCTGTAATCTGACGCCTGTCCCCGTAGCCCAACGGCAGAGGCAGGCGACTTAAAATCGCTCCAGTGCGGGTTCGAGACCCGTCGGGGACACCACGGTCGGCGCCCGCGCGGGAACTTCCGGCGCCTCTCAACCTTTAGGCTGATGACAAGGCCGTTCATGGGGCGGCAAGACGTTCTTGGAGGATGGCATGGCGAGCAACCCGGTGTTCAACCGGATCGACAAGCAGATCACGCAGGGCGGCTATGCCGGTTTCGACCGCCAGCCCTCGAGCCGAGGGATGAGAGGGGGAGCCGGCGTCCAGGACAACCTCACCCCTGAACAGCTCCAGGACAGGTACAACCAGCCGTCGGCGGGCCCGGTGCAGATGGGGCGGGTGACGCTGGACGACGTGGTCATGAAGACCCTCGGGCTCTTCAGCATCGTGGTCCTGGTCGCTGCGGCCTCGTGGTTCTACGTGGCCGACCACACCGAGCTGAGCATGCCGCTGATGCTGGCCGGTATGTTCGGCGGGCTGGGGGTCGGTCTGGTCATCGCCTTCAAGAAGACCATCAGCGTCCCCCTGATCGTGCTCTATGCGGTGCTGGAGGGCGTCCTCGTCGGCGCGATCAGCCAGGTCTTCGCGAGCCGGTACGAAGGGCTCGTCACGACCGCCGTGATTGCGACCGTGTGTACCTTCGCCGGCATGCTTCTGGGCTACAAGGCCGGTCTGATCAAGGTGACCGACAAGTCCCGCAGGATCTTCGGCATGGCGATCATGGGCTACCTGCTCTTTGGCCTCGTCAACGTGGTCGCATCGTTCATGGGTGTCGGTGACGGCTGGGGCTTCGGAGGCACCGGCAAGCTGGGCATTGCCATCTCCTTGCTCGGCGTGGGCCTGGCGTCCTACTCGCTGGCCATCGACTTCGACTCGGTCGATCGTGCAGTCAAAGCCCAGCTGCCAGAGAAGTACTCCTGGCTGTTGGCTCACGGGTTCATCGTCACGCTGGTCTGGCTGTACCTCGAGTTCCTGCGTCTGCTGGCT
The DNA here is from genome assembly GCA_035654835.1 of Dermatophilaceae bacterium. GTDB lineage: Bacteria > Actinomycetota > Actinomycetes > Actinomycetales > Dermatophilaceae > UBA4719. Next base: position 18,096 of record DASRVZ010000144.1, read on the forward strand.
CGCCTGCGCGAGTGACCGTGCCGCATACCCCGAGGTCGCCGGTGCCCCCCGAGGTCTCGACCGAGTTGGAGCGCGTGGTTGAGCGGTGGCGACGGCTGCCGCTCGACCACGCGCTTTCGTATGCCGGTCGCGTCCGCTCGCTCGTTCAGTCCCTGGCCGACGGGGTCGCCGAGGCGAACGGTGTCCCCACGTCGGCGGTTCCGGACTGTGGCCCGGCGACGTTGATGGACCAGCTCACGGTGATGGTGTACGACGCCAGCGCCGTCGCCGTCACGTCTGCAGTGCCGGCATCAGCACTGACGTCAACGCTCGCGGATGATCTGGCGAGCCTGCGCCGCGACCTGGTCTGACCGCGCATACCGGCATGTCCCGCTCTTTCACCAGCTTGTTGCTCCGAAACCACCGTTTCGAGTCGTGACGTGTGTTGATTCGGTGGTTTCGGAGCAACAAGGCGAGTGGTTCGGGCGAAGGCGAGTGGTTCGGGCGGGTCAGTTCAGGCGCTCGTAGATGATGGCCATGCCCTGGCCGCCGCCGATGCACATGGTCTCGAGGCCGAACTGCCCGTCGCGAGCGGTCAGGCCGTTGAGCAGTGTCGTGGTGATGCGGGCACCGGTGGAGCCGAACGGGTGGCCCAGGGCGATCGCGCCACCGTGGACGTTGAGCCTGTCGGGGTCGATGCCCAGGTCGTCCATCGACGCCAGCACCTGCACGGCGAACGCCTCGTTGATCTCGACCAGGTCCATGTCGTTCATGGACATGCCGGCTCGCGCCAGCGCCTGACGAGAGGCCTCCACCGGGCCCAGGCCCATGATCTCCGGGGACAGAGCGGTCAGGCCGGTGGACACGACGCGGGCGAGCGGGGTGAGACCCAGCTCGCGGGCCTTGGTGTCGCTCATGACGACGACTGCGGCCGCGCCGTCGTTGAGCGGGCAGCAGTTGCCGGCAGTGATGGTGCCATCCTCGCGGAACACCGGCTTGAGCGCGGAGACAGCCTCGAGCGTGACGCCGGCGCGCGGGCCGTCATCGGCGGAGACCACGGTGCCGTCCGGCGTGGTGATCGGCGTGATCTCGCGTGCGAAGAAGCCATCGGCGATGGCCTTCTCGGCGCGGTTCTGGCTGCTGACGCCCCATTCGTCCTGACGAGCCCGGGAGATGCCACGCAACGTCGCGACGTTCTCGGCGGTCTGACCCATCGCGAGGTAGACGTCGGGCATCAGCCCCAGACTGCGAGGGTCGGTCCACGTGCTGTTGTCGGCGGCCATCTGGGCGTTGCGGGCCTGGGTCTCGGCGAACTTCGGGTTCTGGCTCTCCGCCATGGTGCCACCCGGACCGGCGAAGTCTTTGTAGCGCGATACGCACTCCACGCCGCCGCTGATGAAGATCTCACCCTCGCCGGCCTTGATCGCATGGAAGGCCATCCGGGTGGTCTGCACCGAGGACGCACAGAAGCGGTTGATGGTGGCGCCGGGCAGGTGGTCGAACCCGGCCAGGATCGCCACCACGCGGGCCATGTTCGCGCCCTGCTCACCCGACGGCTCGGCGCACCCGAGATAGAGGTCGTCGATGAGCTTCGGGTCCAGGCCGGGGATCTTGGCCAGGGCCGCGGTCACCACGGCAGCCGCCAGGTCATCCGGGCGGATGTCCTTGAGCGAGCCTTTGAACGCGCGGCCGATGGGGCTACGGGCAGTGGAGACGATGACGGCTTCGGACATGATTCCTCGTTTCTTCGTGGGAAGCTCAAGGGCGTGTTGGGACCACTCAAACAGATGGAGTCGGCCGACGACAGTGTCGGCTGGACCCGCCGTTGATGTTATTGCGGTGGAGGGGTGTTCGGGGTGTGGGCTTCGTCTCCTGCCTCCTCCCCTGGCGAGACGGCTATGCCAGCCGGCTGGTTGCGGCGCAGGACCATGGCCCAGCGTCCCCGGGGACCACCTTGTTGACCCCCGACCGCCGTCGCGCTCACTTCGGTGCCGGCGTCACGGACTGCTTGGACGGCAGCCACGGCAACGGGGTCCACACGTCCTGTGCGACGGACGTCCGGGCGGTGATCCGCCGGGTCCGTCCACAGGCCCAGGGTGTCGCAGACACTGGGCAGCAGGACCGCGGCCACCCGGGCATAGCCAGCCGGCGACGGGTGGAACCCGTCATGACTGAACATCTCGTGTGAGCTCTTGGCGAACTCGCTGCCGAGGAGGTCGCCCAGGGAGACGGTGCGCCCACCGGCCTCGATCACTGCGACGGTCTGGGCCGCGGCCAGGTCGCGACTCCACAGGCGGGCCAGAAGCCGCAACGGTTGGGCCACCGGCTCGATGGTGCCCAGGTCGGGGCACGTTCCGACGATGACCTCGCAGTCGGTTGCGCGCAGGGCGCGCACGGTTTGTTCGAGGTGACGCACGGCAATGGACTTGTCGATCCGGTGGGTGACGTCGTTGGCCCCGATCAGGATGACGGCGACGTCAGGCGTGGCAACCACGCCAAGCGCGGTGGCGAGCTGCACCTCGAGGCCCGCGGACTCGGCGCCGACGACCGCGACGTTGGTCAGGCGGACCGGTCGTCCGCTCAGCGCCGCGACTCCGTTGGCGATGATGGCCCCGACCGTCTGGTGCGCCGCGTCAGCGCCCATGCCCGCGGCGCTGCTGTCGCCGAGCACAAGGAGCTCGACAGGCTGACCCAGCCCTGCGCCATACAGGCCATCGTCGTCAGGAGCCCCCTCGAAGGGTTGACCCACGAGGCGCCTGGCCAGCAGCACCTCAGCCTTGAGCACGCCATAACCGGCAAGGGTGAGCAGGCCGATTCCGGCAGCCCCGATGCCGCCACCGTAGGCAGCGGTTGCCGCAATCTTGCGTGCGCGTCGCGCCCTACCCATGCCGTCAGCCCTTCGCCGTCGTGTCGTCCTCGATGCCATGTGGTGTCCTCCCACCACGGTAACGAGGTCACCCATGGCTTTGTCCCGGATCCCACCATCGACCACGGTGGAGGTGCCGTCCGGGGATCAGTCCGGAGTCTGAGACCATGACCGGGTGAAGTATGCCGAGAACATCGCCGACCTCGTCGGGAACACGCCCCTGGTCAAGCTCAACAGAGTCAATGGAGACATTGCCTGCACCATCCTGGCCAAGGTGGAATACATGAACCCCGGCGGCTCGGTCAAGGACCGCATCGCCGTTCGGATGATCGACGCGGCCGAGGCCTCCGGCGAGCTCAAGCCCGGCGGCACCATCGTCGAGCCCACCTCGGGCAACACAGGGGTGGGGCTGGCGCTGATCGCCCAGCGCCGCGGTTACAAGTGCATCTTCGTCTGCCCCGACAAGGTGAGCGAGGACAAGCGCAACGTCCTCAAGGCCTACGGCGCCGAGGTCATCGTGACCCCCACCGCGTTGCGGCCCGAACACCCTGACTCCTACTACTCGGTCAGCGACCGGCTGGCCAAGGAGATCGAAGGCGGTTGGAAGCCCGACCAGTACTCCAACCCCGAGGGCCCCAACAGCCACTACCTGTCCACAGGCCCCGAGATCTGGGCCGACACCGATGGCCTTGTCACGCACTTCGTCGCGGGCATCGGCACCGGCGGCACGATCACCGGCACCGCCCGCTACCTGCTCGAGGTCTCGGCCGATCGCCCGAGCGGCCGGGTCCAGATCGTCGGCGCTGACCCCGAGGGCTCGGTCTACTCCGGAGGCACGGGCCGCCCCTACCTCGTCGAGGGTGTGGGCGAGGACATGTGGCCGCGCGCCTACGATCCGTCCGTCGTTGACGAGGTCATCGCCGTGTCGGACGCCGAGTCGTTCGCGATGACAAGGCGGCTGGCGCTCGAAGAGGGACTGCTCGTCGGGGGTTCCTGCGGTATGGTGGTCGTCGCGGCCCTGCGCGCGGCACGCGACCTGCCGGCGGACGCGGTCGTCGTGGTGCTCCTGCCCGACGGCGGTCGGGGTTACCTGTCCAAGATCTTCGACGACACCTGGATGGCGTCCTATGGCTTCATCCACCAGGACGGTGGGCGCACGGTTGGAGAGGTCCTCAAGGCCAAGGCCGGTGACCTGCCGACTCTGGTGCACACGCACCCCACCGAGACCGTTCGCGACGCCATCGAGATCCTGCGCGAGTACGGCGTCTCGCAGATGCCCGTGGTCAACGCGGAGCCGCCGGTGGTGCTGGGGGAGGTTGTCGGCTCGGTCAGTGAACGCGACTTGCTGACAGCACTGTTCGCCGGCACGGCCCTTCTCGCCGATCCCGTCTCCAAGCACCTGAGCGCGAGCCTGCCACTGGTCGGTTCGGGTGAGTCGGTGTCAGCCGCTCGCCACATCCTGGAGACCGAGGATGCGTTCCTGGTCATCAACGACGGCAAACCGGTTGGGGTCCTCACCCGGGCCGACCTGTTGGGCTTCGTGGTCGACTGAGGGCGGACTCTCCGTCGGGGTTCTGGTGACCTGGCGGTCAGGCTGCCTGCCGGGACCACCGGGCTGCGAACGTGGACAGGGCGAAGCCCACGAGCACGCTGACGGTGTTCTGGATGGGATCCACCGGCACGAACAGCGGCACGCTGCTGCCGTGGGGCGCGGGCAGGAGGCCGCTCGCGACATATCCCAGGAGCCCGAACGAGGCCAGGGCGGCTCCTGTCCCTGAGCCGATCGTCGCAAGGATGACGTGCGCTGTCCTGGGTGTTCCGCCTGTCCTGGGTGGCCCGGGTTCTTTGTCCCGCCGGCCGGATGGCTGGCTCGGTGCCTTCGTCGCTGCGGCTGGTCTGCCGCGTTCGAGCGGAGCGAGCAGGGTCGCGACCACGGACAGGACCAGGGCCAGGCCGAGCAGCCAGAACGGTCTGGTCAGCCACCAGAGCCCCGATCCGGCGACGGGCGGGTCGATGCCCAGGCCGAACAGGGCCAGGAACGCGGAGACCAGCACCGACAGGTGCCACAGGTAGACGGTCATCGCCATCGAGGCGAAACGGACGACCGCCGCCCACGGTGCGGGGCGCTGGAGCCATCGGGATACCCGGTCGCGAACCAGCATCGCGATCGCTGTCTGTGCGACGGCGAGCACCAGCAGGCAGATTGTTGGGGGTTCATGTTGGAGGTTTCGTCCGGCAGGCCCACCATGCTCACCGGGTAGGGCCCCCACGACGTCAACACCACCAGCATCCCGAACGACCCTGCCACGGTGGCCCACAGCGTGGGTCGGGTGAGCCGCGCGAGGTAGCCGTCGGCATACAGGAATCCGAGCTGTTGGGCGAAGAGCCAGACGATCGCGAGGTTGATGTAGCCGACGCTCTCCATCCCTCTGCCCAGGCGGAACCAGTCAATGACGATCGCCCCGACTATCAGCGCTGCCAACGGAATTCGCGGACTGAACGTATGCCAGGCCGCCATCGCCGGAGCCAGAGCGGTCACGGCGACGTAGATGCCGAGGAACCACAGCGGTTGCCCCAGCAGCAGGCCGATGACGTCGACACGGTCCTGGCTCATGCCCAGGGCGGCTGCGGCCGGCAGGGCGAGGTGCCAGAAGAGGACGAAGACGAGGGTTGGCCGGAGCAGCCGGACGAACCGGCCCTGAAGGTACTCGGAGTAGCCGACGCCGCGACGACGGAGGCTGCGCCAGACCGTGATGTTGGAGAAGCCGCCGGCGATGAAGAACAGGGGCATGACCTGCAGCAGCCACGTGGCCAGCTGCAGCGCCGGGATCGAGGTCAAGGCGTTGGCGCCGGTGATGTGGCCGTCCCGGACGACCACCGTCGCCATCAGCCAGTGGCCGAGCACGACGACGAGCAGGCTCCCGGCGCGGACGGCGTCGATGAACCGATCCCGGTCTGGTGCGGTGGCCGCGGAGACCCTCTCGGCGAAGGGCGCCGGTGGCGGACGGACTGGCATGTCCTCATTCTGGCCACCTGGCGGCCCGACCTACCGGGTTTCTCCCATCCCCAGCAGGGTCAGGACCTGGGCCACCACCATGTTCTCGATCTCATGCGGGTCGACGCTCTCGTTGGAAGCGTGGATCCGCGCGAGGGCGAGGTCCTCCGCGCCCCAGAGCAGGACGTCGGCAGACGGGGCCGCCTTCTTCAGGGTGGCGACGAGCGGGATGGACCCGCCTGACCCGATCTGCTCGACCGGGCGCCCGAACGCGGTCTCGAGAGCTTCGCCGGCCATGCGCACCGCTGGTCCGGACATGTCGACGGCGAACGGCCACCCCACCTTGACCTTCTCGACGTCCACGATCACGTTCCACGGCGCCACCGAGCGCAGGTGCGCCATGAGCGCCTCGAGCTCGTGGTCCGCATCGGCCCCGGGGACGATCCGCATCGAGACCTTTGCCGTGGCTTCGGGGATCAGCACGTTGGACGCATCGTGCACCGACGGGGCGTCGATGCCGATCACCGTTGCGGAGGGCTTCGACCACAGGCGCGACGCCAGTGTGCCGCTACCGACGAGGTCCACCCCGTCGAGAACCCCGGAGCTCTCGCGGTATGCCGGTTCGTCGAAGTCGGCTCCCGCCCACTCGCCCGCATCGGCCCCGGGGACGATGGTGTTCCCCTCCTCGTCGTGCAGCGTGGCCAGCATGTGGATCAGCGCGACGAGCGCGTCCGGGGCTGCGCCGCCGAACAGTCCCGAGTGCACGGGGTGGTCCAGCGTGCGGACCCGCAGCGTGCAGGACACGTCACCGCGCAGAGCCGTTGTCAGCGCGGGGCGACCAACCTCCTGGTTTCCCATGTCCGCGATGACGAACGCGTCGCAGGCGAACAGCTCTGGGTTGGCGTCGACGTAGTCCTCGAGGTGGCTGATCGTCTCCTCCTCACCCTCCACGAGGATCCGCACGCCCACCGGGAGCCGCCCGGCGAGCGCGCGCATCGTGCCCGCGTGGATGACCAGTCCGCTCTTGTCGTCGGCGGCCCCGCGACCGTAGATCCGGCCGTCGTCCTTGCGCGTCGCCGTCCAGGGGTCGGTGTCCCACCCCTGCTCGACGGGAGCGGGTTGGACGTCGTAATGCGCGTACAGCAGGACGGTCGGGCTGCCGGCGGGACCAGGCACGTCGGCATACACGGCGGGGTAGCCACCGGGGATCTCGAGGAGCCGAACGCCCTCGACCCCGGACGCCCGGAACAGCTCGACGACCGCCTCTGACATGGCGTGCACGGGCTCGGCCGGGAAGCCGGGGAAGGCGATCGACGGGATGGCGACCAGGGCCTCCAGCTCGGCCAGGAGGTCTGGCATCAGCCCCGCGACCGTGGAGCGCACGGTGTCGGCGTCGAGCCGGGTGCCGGAGTTCTCTGTCATCTCTGGGTCTCCTTGTTGGGTAGGGGAAGGGTCTGGACGATCACACGACCAAGGGCTGCGCAGGCCCGTTGCCGCGTCGCGTCGACACGGTGACGGTGAACTTTGCGTTGCGACCCACGACCCTGGTCGGCCCGACTGCGCGGCTCAGCTGTCCGTCATAGGCGAGGTGGGAGTTGAACACGGTCCACAGCTCGCCACCCGGCACCAGCACTCGTCCGGCTGCGTCGAACAGCACCAGGGCAGCTCCGGCATGCACCGAGGTGCCAAGGTGGAACGGCGGGTTGCACAGGATCAGGTCCACGCTGGCATCGGGGAGGGTCGACATCGCGTCATCGCGCAGAACCTGCACCCGCGGCGACAGGTTGTTGGCGGCCGCGGTAGCGGCGGCAGATGCCACGGCGGCCGCCGCCTGGTCGGTGGCGAGCACGTTCAACATCGGGCGGGCGCGGGCGAGAGCGGCGGCGATGACGCCCGTGCCACATCCGAGGTCGACGGCGCTAGCGGCGGTTGGGTTCTTACGGTCAAGAAACTCGCTCATGCGGTCGAGAAACCCCAGCAGGAACCGCGTCCCCACATCGACCTTTGTCCCGGCGAACGCCGCGCCATGGGCACAGACCCACAGGTTGAGATCGGCGTGGTGCTGTCGCAGTGGGTAGTCCGTCGGGCCGGCCCGGAATTCTGGCAGGGGGTCGCTGGCCATCAGGACGCGCGACTTCTGCTGCGCCAGCGACGCAGACACCGAGGCGAAGCGGTCGCCGAGCGAGTCGCTCATGCTGCGGGTCATGTGCTTGACACGGCCACTGAGGAACACCTTGACGTCGGCGTCAGCGTGGGCGGCGGCAAGCTGTGCAATCTCACGGAGCGCGTCAAGACCTTTGGGGAGCTGACCGATGATGACCGTGGCCCCGGCGAAGAGCTCTGGGGTCATGGGGAGGTGTCGGAACCGACCGGCCGGCTCGACCCGGATCGCGTTGTGCGCCAACGCCTGCTCGCCGGTGATCGGGTCCTGATGTACCCGGACGTCCTGGGCGCCATGCAGCGCTATCGCGCCCAGTGTCATGGCGCCGTATCGGTCTCCCACAACGACGACGCAGCCGGCCGGCGCAGCCTCGATGGCAGGCCAGCCTCGGCCAGGACGAGGCGATCGGTGGCGTCGACAGCCACGAGATTGTCGGCCTCGAGGTCGGGAAACCGACGCAGAACCTGAAAGTCAAAGACGTTGCTCACTGAGGCAGCAGGTCAGCTCGGCGGGAGGACGTCCGTCTGGGCGGGAACTTTGTCCTGGCGCAACAGACCGACCGGACAGGTCATGCCGTTCGGGCCGTGGTTGCAGTAGCCGCCGGGGTTCTTGTGCAGGTATTGCTGGTGGTAGTCCTCGGCGTAGTAGAAGGTGCCAGCCGCGTCGGCAGTCTGCATCTCCGTCGTGATGTCACCAAAACCGTTGTCCTTCAACACGCCCTGGAACGCATCCCGCGTCGCTCGCGCCGCTGCTCCCTGATGTGGGGTGGTCCAGTAGATCGCGCTGCGGTACTGCGTGCCGAGGTCGTTTCCCTGACGGAAGCCCTGCGTCGGGTCGTGGTTCTCCCAGAACTCCTTGAGCAGGAGCTCGGGGGAGGTGAGCGTCGTGTCATAGGCGATCAGCACCGCTTCGGCGTGCCCCGTGCGACCGCTGCACACCTCCTCGTAGGTCGCGTTGGGGGTGTAGCCCCCCATGTATCCGACCGCAGTGGTGACCACGCCGGGGAGCTTCCAGAAGATGCGCTCGGCACCCCAGAAGCAACCCATTGCGACGTACAGGACCTCGACCCCGGCTGGCCACGGCCCATGCATCGAGGTGCCGAGGACCTCGTGACGGTCGGGGATGCCCGGCAAAGGTGTACTCCGTCCGGGCAGGGCGTCGTCGGGGGTGGTCAGTGTGCGCTTCGCGGATCCAAACACCCGTCTAGTCTCACACGATTCGACCCGTTGAAACCCGCCGGTGTGCCCGCCGGTGTGCCCGCGGGACTGCCGCTGCGACCGACGAACCTGCCGTTTGTGGTCGTTGGCCGGTCCGTTCGTAGCCGGTCGACCTGATCGCAGTCTGTAGTGTTCGACTTCGGGGACGTCGGTCCGCTTCCGGTGCCGGGAGTCCGGGAGTCGGGAGTCCGGGAAGGGCTGGAGATGGCGCAGAAGGACGTGCCAGCGGTCGCTGTGACGATCCACGTCGTCGCCCGCAAGGCCGGAGTGTCATCGGCCACCGTTTCCAGGGTGCTGCAAGGCAGCGCATCGACCTCCGACTCGACTCGCGCAAAGGTGATCGCTGCCGTGCGAGAGCTGGGCTACTCACCGCTCGATCGAGCCCGGCGCCCCATCTCCACGCGGCACGACGCGTACGGGCTGGTGCTGACGGACCTGGCGGTCTCCGACTACTCCGAGCTGGTCATGGGCCTTGAGTCCGTGGCCGCGGACTCGGGTCAGAGGGTCGTCCTCGTCGTGACCCGGCATCTGGATGATGCTTCCGAAGCTGTCCGCGAACTGGCCAAACGCGTCGACGGCCTGGTCATCGGACCCAACACCGTCCCAGACGCCGTTGCGCATTCCTTGGGCCGGGTGTTGCCGGTGATTCTGCTCGCCCGACCCGACGTCGCCGGCTGCGACTCCGTGCGGGCCGACAATGTCGAGAGTGCCGCTCTGATCACCGCTCACCTCTTCGAGCACGGCCGTGAGGATGTCCCGAGTTCCGTGGAACTTCGGTGGCGGCCCGATGATCATCAGGCTGCGTTCACGGTCTCATCATGACGGTCGGCACCGACAGTCTGCTCGGCGACATGGCGTTCGAGTGCGGCTCGTAGCGTTGGCAGGTGCAGGTGGCCGTTGACGCGGCGGAACTGCTTGCCTGCCTCGACCAGGCCGGCGGCGCACCAGCGCAGGGCCATGTCTCCGCTCTGCCAGTTCTTCACGTTGGTCGAGTGGTTGCGGCAGATCGAGATCATCGACTCGATGCAGTTCGTGCTGCGCAGGGTGCGGGCCAGGGTCGGTGGCACACCCAGTCGCAGCACCGTGAGCGTCTCACTGAGGCCTTCGCGGAGGCTGCCGGCTGCGCCGGGGTGGGTGTGCTCCAATTCCCTTGCCAGTGCTTCGAGTTGGGCTTCGGCGATGATCGCCGACGGTGCGTGGTAGGCGGTCCGCATCTTCTTGGTCACCGTCTTGGCGAGGTCGTCGGGCAGCTTGTTGGCGACGTTTCGACATTTGTGAGCCTGGCAGCGTTGCACTACCGGGTGGTCGAACACCGCCGTGACGGCGGCGTGCAGTGCTTTGCCGCCGTCGATGCCGACCAGGATCGGGCGAGTCGTGTTCAGGCCCCGCTCGCGTAGGTCGGTGAGCAGATCGGTGACCACGGTGGTGTTCTCGGTGCTGCCTTCGACCAGTCCGAGGGGATGCTTGGTGCCGTCGATGCCGATCCCCAATGCGACAACGCACAGGTGCGCGCCGAAGTGGACACCGTCGATCATCAACGCCACCAGGTCCAGGCTCCCCAGCGGCGCGGCGAGCAGCTCGGTCAGGGCGGTCTCGGTCATCGCCACGAACCGGCGTGAGACCGCCGACTTGCTCGTCGCCGAAGCGGCCCGTTCGACCTTCTCACCGACCGGTTCGAGTCCGACCGTGTAACGGCGGCTTGACAGGCCGCCGAGCATTTTGCCCATCGCCATCCGGCCCAGGATCTCGCTGCGGCTGAACAGTTCGTAGGCCGCCACCGGCACCTCACCGCCGCCGCTGGTCGCACGCATCCGAGGCCGTGTGACGCTGGTGCGACGTCCGCCCAAGGTGACCGACCCGCGCTCACTGCCGTGGCGCACCGCGGTCCGCCCGGGGTCGTGTCTGCCGCGGGGCCCGCAGACCGCGGCCACGTCGGCCTCCATCAGCGAGGCCATCACTTGCAGGCCGGCGCCGACCGCGAGGGCGAGCAGGCCCTCGCGCATGTCCTCGGCGATCTCGCCCATCGCGATGGTCACGTCATCGGGTACGGCGAGCCCTGGTCCGGTACTCGTCTTGGGCATGGTTTTCTGGTACTTGTTGTTCACGGTGGTCCCCTTCTTGGTTGGTGTCTTGGCGGACGCCCAACACCTACCTCAACGGCGGTGTCAGGCGGGGGACCGCCACTCAAGTTCCACGAGACCCGGGACAACCTCACGGCCGTTCGCGGCTGGTGTTCGTCGGCGAACCGGACGCCTCTCTCGATGTGTCCGAGCGCTACGCCGGATTCCGCAAGGCCCACGTCGCGGCAGATGTGCCTTTGCGTCGCCCACCGTTGCGGGTGCCGCTGATCGAGGGGGCTGGCGTGCGGGTCGCGGAGGAGATCCTCCGCCGGCGCGTGAAGATCGACGGGCTCGTCTGCGGCAACGACACACTCGCGCTCGCCATCATGAAGCGATTGCAGGACAACGGAGTTCATATCCCTGATGATCTGGCCGTCACAGGTTGGGATGACGTCTTGGCCGCCCGCTACATCACTCCTGGTGTGACGACGGTGCGCCAGCCGATGCATGACCTTGGGCAGCTCGCTGCGAAGCGACTGCATGCCAGGATCGTCAACGAGCTGCCGGTCGTCGGGTCCGAGGTGCTGCCGACCAGGGTCATCCTTCGCTCCTCATGCGGCTGTCCGGCACTGTCGCCCCCCACGCCCGCTTGACCTCCATCGTCGCCGGATGCCGCGGCGGCTCCTTCAGCTGTTTGCCGGGCTGGGCACTGTTCTGGGTGGCAACCTCAACGCCGGGACGGTGCTCATCGTTCTCACCATCAGGCCGATCGTGCACGTCTTCCTGCCCAGGCTGATCATCGGCGAGCCCGCCACCGCCTCCTGACCTGGCTTCCCGTGCATACCGTCCGAGCAGCTGTCGTGGTTTGGCTCTTCCGCCGTCAAACGTGCACGACGTCGGCACCGGGACGCTTGCGAGCACAGGGCCACTCATCCCTACGGGTCTTGGCTGTCCTGTGCACGTTTGACGACTCTGCCCGGCGGACAACGCCACTGGGGTCGCGGCTACCGCTCGAGATCGCAACCTGTGGACAGCCAAACGGGCCGAACCCTACGACGGGCCACTCTTGCATCATGAAGTCCAGTGAGGTCGTGGTCCGGGCGATCACCTGATGTGGGAGGATCGCAGATGCAGGCACCGTGATCCGGCTGACCTCCTGCCATGCCGTCTCCAAAGCCGTTGAGCGGCGGGTCATTGTGCGGGACGCCCGTGGGAGGTACGCGTTGCCGACTGCCGAGGTGGGGATGCGGACGGCCAACCGCCTCAGCGCGGTCTGTCACATACAAGCGCAGCCGCCCACTGGGGCTGGGAGATGAGGGACGTTCCGGCCCGGGCGACTGTCACGGTCCCGCGGAACCGCAAGGTGTCGGCCGAGGTGCGTTCTGAGGTTGACGTGTTCTGGCGACCTTTGGCTCGCGGTCGGGTCGGATCGGCTTTGGTGACCTCACCGGTCCAGACGGTGCTGAACTGCGCCCGCTGGCTTTCGTTCGACGCCGCGCTGGCGATCGCCGACTCAGCCTTGCGGCACAGGGCGGTGACCCGGGCCGAGCTGGTCAACGCCTATGGCTCGTTCAGAGGCCACGGCCGTCGCCACGTGTTGCGGGTCATCGAGGCCGCGGACGCCCGTGCGGCCAACCCGTTCGAATCCGTCCTGAGGGCGATCGCGCTGGATGTGCCTGGTCTCCGGCTCCTGCCACAAGTGGAGATCCGCACCCCGGGGCGCCGGTTGGTGAGGCCTGATCGGGTTGACGAGCGGCTGAAGATCGCCGTGGAGGCGGACAGCTTCGAGCATCACGGCTCTCGAAAGGCACTTGTGCTGGACTGTGCCCGGTACGACAACCTCGTCGCCGACGGCTGGACCGTGCTGCGCTTCGCTTGGGAGCACGTGATGCACCGTCCGGCGTGGGTGCGTTCGACCCTCGTATCTGTCACGGATCATCTGATCGCCGCGGGCCCGTGACTTCAACCCTGGCCGTCAAACGTGCACGTGCCGTCACCTGAGGTATGCCGTGGGTCGATTCCCGCACAAGTCCGCGCGCACGCGCCTGGGATTCGATGTCGTGCACGTTTGGCGACAGAGGCGGCTCGCCTGACGGGGGATAGCCTTGGCTGCATGACCTCCCTGAACCCACATGACCCCGGCCATGAGGCTGGATTCAACACTCGTGCGATCCATGCAGGGCAGGAGCCGGACTCCCTGACCGGGGCTGTCGTGCCGGCGATCTACCAGGTCTCGACCTACAAGCAGGACGGCGTGGGCGGCCTACGCGGCGGGTATGAGTACAGCCGTTCGGCCAACCCGACCCGCACCGCTCTTGAGGAGTGTCTGGCCGCCCTCGAGGGCGGGAGCCGGGGTTTTGCGTTCGCCTCCGGACTGGCGGGGCAGGACACCACGATCCGGGCGTTGCTCAAGCCCGGTGACCACGTGGTTGTTCCGACCGATGCCTACGGCGGCACCTACCGTCTGCTGAACAAGGTCGCCCTCCCATGGGGGGTGGAGCACACCGTCGTCAAGATCTCGGACGTCGCGGCGGTGCGTGCGGCGATCCGGCCCGGTCAGACCAAGATCGTCTGGGTCGAGACGCCCACCAACCCGCTGCTCGGTATTGCCGACATCGCGGCGCTCGCGACGGTCGCACATGAGGCCGGGGCCATCCTGGCAGTCGACAACACGTTCGCCACGCCCTACCTTCAGCAGCCGCTGGCCCTCGGCGCCGACGTCGTGATGCATTCGACCACCAAGTACTGCGGCGGCCACAGCGACGTCGTCGGTGGTGCCGTCGTGACGGCGAAAACGATTGCGGTTCCTGGGTTCGAGGACTCAGAGGAGCGCATTGCCTTCCACCAGAACTCCATGGGCGCGATTGCCGGTCCATTCGACGCATGGCTCGTGCTGCGCGGCCTGAAGACCCTCGGCATACGCATGGACCGCTGCTGCGACAACGCCGAGAAGGTTGTCGAGTTCCTCGTTGGCCACAGCGCGGTCACCGCCGTTCACTACCCGGGTCTTCCCGGTCACCCTGGCTATAGGGTCGCGGAGAAGCAGATGAAGCGATTCGGGGGCATGGTCTCCTTCGAGGTCAGGGGCGGCGAGCAGCAGGCGGTGGACGTCTGTGGTGCCACCGAGATCTGGACCCTGGGTGAGAGCCTTGGTGGCGTCGAGTCACTGATTGAGCACCCCGCGCGTATGACGCACGCCTCGGTCCGCGGGACCGAGCTGGAGGTGACCGGTGACCTGGTGCGCCTCTCCACCGGCATCGAGGACGCCGAGGACCTCATCGACGACCTCGACCGCGCGCTGGCCAAGAGCGCCGTTTGATGCCCGACATCCGCCGTTGAGGCGAGTGCTCTGCGTCGATTTCGGGTCGACGTTCACCAAGGCCGTTCTGCTCGACCCCACGGACGGGCATGTCCTCGCGCACGCGTCGGTGCCGAGCACTGTCACCACCGACATCCTCGACGGATACCGCTCGATCCGCGAAAGCCTTGCCGTGGGCGGGTTTCCGGACGCGGACGAGGTGTTGGCGTGCTCAAGTGCAGGCGGTGGTCTCCGGCTCGCGGTCGTGGGTTACGAGCGGTCCGTCACAGCAGAAGCCGGCCATCGGGTCGGACTCAGCGCTGGGGCGAAGGTCGTTCAGGTTGTCGCCGGTCCGATGACCACAGCGCAGGTGGCAACGCTGCGAGCCACCCGGCCCGACGTTGTCCTTCTGGTGGGCGGGACCGATGGGGGCAACGCAAATGTGTTGCTGCACAACGGTTCTCGGCTTGCCAAAGCCCGTCTGGGCGCCGCGGTCGTGGTTGCCGGCAACGTCGACGTTCGCGCCGAGCTGGCTTCCTCCCTGGAGTCGACCGGCCGCCATTTCGTCCTCACCGACAACGTGCTGCCACAGATTGGCGTGATCAACCCCATGGGGGCCCGCGCGGCGATCCGCGAGGTGTTCTTACGACACGTGATCGGCGGCAAGGGGCTGTCCAAGGGCCCCGAGTTCGCTGCGATGGTGCGTGCGGCGACCCCCGACGCGATGCTGCGCGGGGTCGAGACGCTCGCCGCAGCTACTGACGGCGATGTCCTGGTCTTCGACGTCGGCGGAGCCACCACCGACGTCTATTCGGTGATCAGTCCCGAGGGTGAGGATGCCGTGCTGCGCAAGGACGTCGTCCCCCAGCTCTGGCACGCGCGAACTGTGGAAGGCGACCTGGGGATGCGCTGGAACGCCGGGGGCGTCGCGGACGCGGCGAAGGTGGAGCACCTGCTGCCCGGCTCCGACCTGGCGCGGCTCCGTGCGTGGGCGGCCAGGATGGAGGCCAACCCGGCATACCTGCCCAGAGGCGGGCGAGAGCTCGAGCTCGACCTGGCCCTCGCTCGCGTGGCCGCCGTCACCGCCGTACGTCGGCACGCACGCCCTGCCCACCCCGGGGATCCAGCCCGTCCATTGACCCGACTCGCCCACGTCGTGGGCTCAGGTGGGGTGCTGCGGTACAGCCCAAAAGCCAGTCAGGACAGCGTATTGCGGGCCATTACGTCCGACTTCGCTGGTGGGTGGAAGGTTCCTGCCGAGGCGCGCACGGCGGTTGACTCGGCCTACCTGCTGTTTGCGGCGGGTCTGTTGGCGGATGCTGAGGGCCACGGCCCCGAGGTGGCTGCCAGGGTAGCCCGACAGGTCCTGGGGCCGGGCTGACGTCACCGGCGATATCCTGCGCCCATGGCATCAACCTCGCTGCCCGTGACCCTGGACGACGTGGTCGCTGCGCAAGAGCTGCTGAGCAGCATCATCCGTCCCACCCCGCTCGAGTTCAGTGGTGCGCTGTCCGAGCGTGTGGGGGGTGACGTCCACCTCAAGTGCGAGAATCTCCAGCGCGCCGGCTCCTTCAAGATCCGCGGCGCATACACGCGGATGTCCCGCCTCAGCGATGAGGAGAAGGCCCGTGGCGTCGTCGCGGCCAGCGCCGGTAACCATGCTCAGGGGGTTGCGCTCGCGGCTCAGCTGCTCGGCATCAAGTCGACCATCTTCATGCCTCTGGGCGCACCGATTCCCAAGCTCAACGCCACGCGTGCCTATGGCGCCGAGGTGGAGCAGCTCGGCACCAGCATTGACGAATGTCTTGTGAGGGCAAAGCAGTTCGAGGCCGAGACCGGCGCTGTCCTCATCCACCCGTTCGACCACGCGGACATCGTCGCCGGGCAGGGGACCTGTGGCCTGGAGATTTTGGAGCAGTGCCCAGACGTCAAGACCATTCTGGTCAGCGTGGGTGGCGGCGGTCTGCTGGCCGGTATCGCGACGGCGGTCAAGGCCAAGCAGCCCGACGTGCGCGTCGTCGGGGTTCAGGCAGAGATGGCCGCTGCCTACCCTCCGTCCCTGGCCGCGGGCAGGCCGGTGCCCCTGACCTCGATGGCCACCATGGCCGACGGCATCGCGGTCGGCTGCCCTGGTGAGGTGCCGTACGCGATCGTCCGTGAGCTGGTCGACTCGATCGAGACGGTCAGCGAGGAGTCCCTGTCGCGTGCCCTGCTGTTCTTGCTCGAGCGGGCCAAGCTGCTCGTCGAGCCCGCAGGCGCCGCGGCCGTCGCGCGACTGCTGGATACCGGCCCGCAGACTTATGAGGGGCCAGTCGTTGCGGTCCTGTCCGGCGGGAACATCGATCCGCTGTTGCTGTTGCGGATCGTCCGGTACGGCCTGGCCGCTGCCGGGCGATACCTGCAGTTCCGGGTGCGGGTCTCGGACAGCCCCGGCTCACTCGCCGGTCTGCTGGCCGATCTGGCCGGCGCCGACGCCAACGTCCTGGAGATCGAGCACGTTCGCACCGCCGCGACGCTGCAGGTGCACGAGGTCGAGGTCGCGGTGCAGCTCGAGGCCAAGGGCAGTGCGCACTGCGACGAGATCCTTCGGGCGCTGCGCGATAAGGGGTACCCCGTCTCCTTCGGCTGATCGGAAGCTCCGCCGCTCGGCCCAACGGTGAGTCGCTGAGATCAGCCGACGTACGGCTTGGCGCTGAGGACCTTGACCTGAACGCTCTCCTTGCCCTTGGGCGGCAGGTAGCTGGTCACGTCCCCGGCCTTCTTGTCGAGGATGGCCTTGCCCATCGGTGACTTCTCGCTGTAGACGTCAAGGCCCGAACCGTCGGCGATCTCGCGGCTGCCGAGCAGGAAGGTCAGCGTCTCGCCGAACACCTCGACCGTGACGACCATGCCGGGCTCGACGATGCCGTCGTCCGGGGGGGCGTGCCCGACGATGGCGTTCTCCAGCAGCTGGGTCAGCTGACGGATCCGGGCCTCCGTCTTGCCTTGCTCCTCCTTGGCCGCGTGGTAGCCGCCGTTCTCCTTGAGGTCGCCTTCATCGCGGGCCGCCTCGATCTTCTTCGAGATCTCGGCGCGGTCCTCACCGGTGAGCTTGGCCAGCTCTTTCTTGAGCCGGTCATATGCTTCCTGGGTCAGGTAGCTTGCGGCAGGCGGCGAAGTGTCGGTCACGTCTGGCTCCTTGTGTGCGGGGTCTTGGCAACGGTTCGCCAGAATCAGCGGTATGCCGTGTGCCAAGCAAGCGGGCCCGGACCCACGATCTGATGATCGGCAGGACCAGACCCACGGTGTGTGCCTCAAGGGTATCAATCATCCGCCCAGACAGGCAGGCCTGCGCTCAGTCGATCGAGCAGGACTTGACCACTCCGGTGACCGCGCGGGTGGTGGTCCGGACCCGGGTCGTGAGCTTCACAGACCGGGTCTCGGAGCCAGGAACGGCGACCTCCAGGAGACCCACCGTGCCGAACCCCTGGTCCATGGCGCCGATCACGCAGGTGACGTCGCGGCCGATCGGTCGGCTGACGAGGTAGGTCACATCCACGGTTCTGTCATCGATCACGTGATAGCCCAGGTTGGTCCAGGCCGGTTTGCCGACCGTGCTGGCCAGCCCGAACCAGACGGCCAGCGCGCAGCCGAGCAGGATGCCGATGGTGCCCAGGACCCACGCTCTGGCGTGCCCCGGAGCGGGGCGTGGGATCGGCACGGGGAAGACCTTTCCGGAGGAGCTGGCGGTGGTCGGGTGACAAGATGTGCGCTGA